>CAJJUC010000084.1 GCA_905195005.1 uncultured Eubacteriales bacterium
TGGAATTGCTACCGGCAGTAATGCAAAGAAAGAAAATCTGAATGAGGAGGAAACTCCGGAAACAGAAAATTCAGAAAACGTGCCGGATAGCAATGATGAGGAGGAAGCAGATAAACAGGAAGTTCAGGAGAAAGACCTGCAGAAAGACCAGCAGGGTACGTTTCTGATCGCGACCGACAGCAATGCCGGGGATTTTCTTGAGGATTATGAGTTTGACGGGCTTTATAACGATATGGGGTATGACGGCGATGCAATTCTCCGTGAGGCAAACCATTCAGCGAATCTTGATAATATGGAATATGACCCGTTACTGGAGGATTTACTTGTTCGCTTTTATTCTCTTGTTAAAGAAAAAGGCGGTATAATGAAAATTCATCAGAATTGCAGCTTCTGCCCTCCGGCAAAGGATAAGGTGTATGACTATTTATGGGTTGGAGAAGCAGTTGACAGCACCGAAAGCCTTATGAAAACGGCGGCGTTTAATCCTTATGTGATAGTTGCGCCGGATTACAGCTTTATCGATAAGAATGACAGTGAAAAAATATTTGCACAGGCGCTTCCGTTCCTTCAGTTCCTGCTGCGGCCGGACGGACGCCCCGTTACGGGAATTGAAAGAATATCCGTTCCCGGAATTGACTATATCAAGAGCAGCGATGATGAAAAAGGCTTTTTTGAGTTGGTGGCGGACTATAATAAAACGCATCCGAACGGACCGTATGTGTACAGCGAATGGTCATCAATTCCCGACGATCCTAAACAGCGCGAAAAATGGGCAGAATATCTTAAAATGTACAAGCCGATGGTTAAAGAAAACAGTGTTTGCTTTGTTGATATTGAAGATTGCAGATTTGTGCATAGTGAAAAACCAAAGGATGTTCATATAAGCTTGTTCATAAATGAGGACAAATATATTTGTATGTCAAACCTTGGAGAACGGATGCAGAAAATCATTTTCTGCGATGACTGGATTGATATGCGCACAGAAAAAATATGTCGGGAAATAGATATCAAACCGAACGAAGTATATTTTTTGAAAGGAAGATGAGAACAATGAAAGGTAAAAAAACGTTAGCGCTTGCATTGTGTGCGGCAACCCTGTTTGCCTGCGCCGGGTGCGGAGAGAAAAAAGCCGAAAAGACTGCCGGCAAAGGTGCAGAAATAAAATACGGTGAGAATACTTATCCGCTGCAATGCGACGACACTCTTACATATTGGGTGCAGCTTAATTCCGTGCTATCCGCAAGCACCGATAATTTCGGAAAAAGCCCGCTCGGCAAAGAGCTTGAGAAAAGGACGGGCATTAAAGTTGAATATATTCATCCGGCGCAGGGGCAGCAGTCGGATCAGTTCAGTCTTTTGATTGCATCGGGAGAGCTTCCTGACATGATTCAGACAAACTGGATAAGCTTCGGCGCACAGAAATCAATCGACTCAAAATATATTCTTTCACTTAACGACATAATAAAAGAATGGGCGCCGAATCTTAATGCGATGCTTGAAAAAAACGAAGATATGAGAAAAATGATAAAAACGGATGAAGGGAATTATTATGCGTTCCCGTTTTGGAGGGGAGATCCGTATCTTTGCACATATGCCGGACCGATTATCCGCAAGGACTGGCTGGACGAATTAAATCTTGATGTTCCCGAAACAATCGATGAATGGGAAACGATGCTCAGAGCGTTCAAGGAAAAAAAGGGTGTTAAAAAGCCCTTGACAATGAACAATGCATATTTTCAGAACGGATTTTTATGCGGCGCTTTCGGAGTGACGCAGTCGTTCTATCTCGGAGATGACGGAGCGGTGAAGTTCGGACCGATTGAGCCCGGCTTTAAGGATTTTCTTATTCTGATGAACAAATGGTATAAGGAAAAGCTTCTTGATAACGATATTGCCGGAAGTCCGTCAGTTTCGTCGCTGATGCTTTCCGATGAAGCCGGTGCAACAATCGGCATGGTTGGCGGAAGCATTGGAGGATGGCTTGAAAACAAAGCGTCTACCGGTGAAAAGTTTGACCTTGTGGGAGCGCCGTATCCGGTGCTGAAAAAAGGCGATAAGCCGCAGTTTGCGCATAAGGACTGGCAGTACGGTCCGTCCGGTGCCGTTGCCATTACAACGCAGTGTAAAAATCCCGAGCTTGCCGCGAAGTACCTTGATTACGGATTCAGCAAGGAAGGCGAAACACTCTACAACTTCGGCGTTGAGGGCGAGAGCTTTGAATATAAGAACGGTGAGCCTGTGTTTACGGATTTAATATTGAAAAACCCCGAAGGAAATTCCATCGACAATATGATTGCAAGATATGCGCTGAGCGGTTCATCAGGTCCCTTTGTGCACGACAGGCGCGCAGTTGACCAGACAAGACCTCACAAGCAGCAGGCAGAGGCAATCAAAACCTGGTCAGATACGGACGTTGACAAGCACAGAATCCCCCTTATTACAATGACAAGCGAGGAGTCAAGAAAGTACGGCAACATTATGTCGGAGGTTAATACATACATTTCAACAAATATGTATTCGTTTATAAACGGGAAGAAAAGCTTTGACGAGTATGACGCATTTGTGAAAGAAATAAAGAATTTCGGCATTGAGGACGCAATTAAAATCTATGAAGCAGCGTTAAAGAGATACAATAACAGATAATTATCCTCTTTTGAAGGGAGAGAACGGCTTTGACAGCGAAGGTTAAAAACATGGCTTACACGAAGAAAAAAAGCATTGCACAGAGGATTAAAGAGGAAATAAGCACAAACGGTATCTTGTACCTGATGTTTTTGCCGGGTTTTTTATATTATTTCATTTTTGCATATGTACCCATGTACGGCGTGCTGATGGCTTTTCAGAATTATGAGCCTCTGAACGGAATTTGGGGAAGCGAATGGGTAGGACTGATGCATTTTAAGGACTTTCTGACAAATTACTATTTCCTTAAAATTCTCAAAAATACCCTGGTTATCAGTATAAATTGCATTATTTTCGCATTTCCCGCACCCATCATTATGGCTCTTTTGGTAAATGAAATAAAAAATTCGGTGTTCAAGAAAACAGTTCAGACGATTACATATATTCCGCACTTTATATCGCTGATAGTTATATGCGGTCTTATTCATAATTTTGTGGCAGAGGATGGGCTTATCAGCAATTTTGTGAGCATTTTTACGGGAACAAAGGAAAATCTTTTAAATAATCCGGCTTGCTTTGTGCCGATATATGTGATAAGCGATATCTGGCAGGGCGTGGGCTGGGGCTCAATCATTTATCTTGCTGCGCTGCTTTCCATAGATACCTCGCTCTACGAGGCGGCAACAATTGACGGCGCCGGAAAATTCAAGCAGGTTATACATGTGACAATACCGGGAATTATGCCCACAATAATTATAATGTTCATTTTAAGAATGGGAGGAATACTCGGTGTCGGATATGAGAAAATTATTCTTCTTTATAATCCGCTGATATACGACACTGCCGACGTTATATCAACATTCACATACAGAAAGGGCTTGATTGACCTTAGCTGGAGCTATTCGAGCGCCGTGGGGTTGTTCAATTCTGTAATCTCGATAATATTTGTTACTGTCACAAACGCAATTTCAAGAAAACTAAGCGAAACAAGTCTTTGGTAGGAGGTAAAAAGCAATGAAGATTAAAACAAGCTTCGGCGAGCGCTGCTTTGATGTTTTTAATACTGTATTTATGACATTTCTGATAATAATTATGCTCTATCCGATGCTGTATGTTGCATTTGCGTCGTTCAGTGATTCCAACCTTCTTCAAAGGCATGACGGATTGCTTTTCGCACCGCTCGGCTTTAATCTTGAAGCATATAAAAAGGTAATTATGAACCCGATGATTTTAACGGGGTATGCAAATACTCTGTGGGTTTTGGTTGTGGGCACACTTTGCAGCATAATCACAACTGTTCTGACCGCATATGTGTTATCAAGAAAAAACTTTAAAGCCGCTAAGTTTATGATGAAGTACATCCTTGTAACAATGTATTTCGGAGGAGGACTTGTTCCGTTTTATCTTACTGTAAAAAGAGTCGGACTGTACGGAAGCTTGTGGGCGCTGATACTTCCGGGGCTGGTGAGTTCATACAATCTGATAGTTATGCGCACAGCATTTTCATCAATTCCGGATTCCCTTGAGGAAGCGGCAAAAATTGACGGAGCAGGGCATTTGACAATCCTTTTCAGAATTGTGCTTCCGTTATCAACTGCCACGATAGCCGTTGTGATTTTATATTACGCTGTAGCTTATTGGAATGCTTGGTTCGGTGCAATGATATATTTGAGAGACCGTGCAAAATATCCGCTGCAGCTTGTTATGCGTGAAATATTGATACAGAACGACACATCTTCCATGACTACAGAGGTTGGGGACAGTAGCAGGGCATCGGTTTCGGAATCGATTAAATATGCGGTTGTGATTATAGGAACGCTTCCGATACTTATGGTGTATCCGATGATACAAAAGCACTTTGTAAAAGGCGTGATGCTGGGAGCGGTAAAAGGCTGATAAAAAAGTTATATAAGGGGTGTGACGGATATACGCTTTACACCCCCGAATCCCTGACATTGAGAAGAGGAGAGTTAATGATAAGCGATAATGAATTGATTGAATTTGCAAAAGGAAGTACCGCGCTCTACTTAAAAAAAAGAAATGTGCTTGTGAACGGAAAAAAAGCAAAAATTTCCGCGGTTCCGTTAAAATGCGGCGATAAAATAATGCTGCCTGCAAAATTTTTTGCAGAAAGCATAGGTGCGGAATTTATTGCGGACGGCGGCGAGGCTTTAATGAAAAAAGACGGCAGGGAAATCTGTATTACCGAAAATATCGGCGGCACATATTATGAAGATGCAAATAAACTTTGCAATACGTTCGGAAAGTATCTGCATACTGAGGATAACGGCATTATAATATACAGCGATACGGATATGTCAGATAAGCTTGATTGGAGAAGCAACCTGAAAATGATGAGAAAGCTGTCCGAAAGCTATATGTTTGATGATGTCAGCGGCAAAGAAATAGCTGATAAAATCATTTCAAAGAATCCCAATGAAAAACATCCGCGTATTATTATGACGGGTGAGAAATTTGCCGAAATCAGAGCGGAAATCAATAATCCCGGCGGCGACAGGATTTATAAACTGCTTTTTGAGCGATTGAAGAAAAAAGCGGATAAATATATGAGTGAGAAAACATCGGGCTACGAAATCCGCGATGGCATAAGACTATTGTACGTTTGCCGTGAAAATAAGGAAAGAATGATGACGCTTGCCCTTATATACAACCTTACGCTTGACGAAAGGTATGCAATGCGCGCATATATGGAAATGTATGTGTCGGCGTGTTTTGTAGACTGGCATCCGTATCACTTTTTGGATGTCGGGGAAATGGCTGCATGTATGGGCATATGTTACGATTGGCTGTACAACTGGATGGAGCCGTGGCAGAGAAAGCCGATAAGAGAGGCAATTGTGAAAAACGGTATCTGTCCTATAATTGACGATTTTGATGACAAGCCGAGAAACCGTTCATGGAACTGGCGCGGAGAGCTTGCGGACAACTGGTGTTTTGTTATAGGCGGAGTTGGCGTGGGAGCAATGGCTGTCGTTGATGAATTAACCGGGCAGGATCGCATAAATGCCGAACGCGCAATGGAACAGACGCTTATTGATATAAGGCGGGCACTAAGTCTTTTTGCACCAAACGGAGGATATGAAGAAGGCGTTATTTATTGGGGGCTTACAATGGAGTTTTTCACATATTATATGAAGGCTCTTTTGACATCGATAAACGAGGACTTTGGTTATATAGATGTACCCGGAATGAGAAATACAAACAAATTTCTTTTTGCGATGAACGGTTCCGTCAGTATTTTTAACTATCACGATGCCGGACGCGCAAGAACATACATTCCGCCGCAGAGCATGTTCCTTGCGGATTATTTCGGAAAATACGAAGAAGCGCAGCCGCGTATAAATAAAATTTTAAATAACGGCGAAGCAGATGTTATGGACATTTGTCTTTACGAAAAAAAGTTCAGCGCCGAAACAAAAAGAAAAAGCGAGCTGAATACATATATGCCTGTTGCCGAAACGGTAACAATGCGCACAGGGTGGAACAAGGATGATATTTATGTTGGGCTGCATTGTGATGATCCGTACGGCGGTCCAGGGCATGATCATATGGACGCAGGGCAGTTTGTTATTGACGCACTTGGTGAGAACTTCTTTATGGATTTGGGACCTGACAGTTACAATTTGCCGAAATATCATGATACGTACCATTTCAGGGCGGAAGGGCACAACACTGTTGTGATAAATCCCTCCATGGACTACGGTCAGAAATTCGGCGGCAAGGCAAGTATTGAAAAATACTGCTTTTCCGATAACGGTGGATATGCAATAGGAAATATGACAAATGCTTATGACGAAGCTGTTAGCTTCAGGCGCGGAATAATGCTGAATGCATCGGATAAAACGATTACGCTGCGTGACGAAATAAACCTTAAAGAAGAGTCTGAAATTTTGTGGTCTGCACACACCTGCGCAGAAATCGAAACGTACGGCGGCGGAAAAAAAGCACGGCTAAAGCTTAACGGAAAAACATTATATGCGGAAATAATAAACAGTGGTAATGCTGTATTTAATACCATGGCAGCAAAACCGCTCCCAACATCTCCGGTGGTTGAGGGGCAGGATAAAAATGAAGGAATACAAAAGCTCGTTATAGCTTTAAAGAAATGCAAAAAAATTGATTTAACGGTTGTGTTTTCTACTGAAGAAGAAAAGTCGGGGAGTGCGAAACCGCTTAACGAATGGGAAACTTAATGGAGTGAAGCCTTATGAAATTTATTTTGGCACAAATTATAGGAATTGCCGCGACCATAATCTCGCTGTCTATAGTGCATTTAAAAAATGTAAAATATATTCTTTTCGGGGAGGTTGCGGCAAATTTAATAATGGGGTTGAATTATCTGCTTCTTGATGCGTTATCGGGTGTGCACGTGAATATAATTGCAACATTACAGGCGATAGTGTCATACATATATTCATCGAAAAATAAGAAAATTCCGGTTTTTGTTACTGTTGCGTTTATGCTGACCTACACAGCCTGCTCGTTTATTACATATAAATCAACCATAGATTTAATTCCTTTTGTTTGTGCACTTCTTTTTGCAATGGCGCTCAGCAGAAAACAGTCATCAAAGTATCGCCTGTTTATGCTGATGAATTCCGTTTTATGGTTATTATATGATTATCGGATGAGGGCATTTTCTGCAATGCTTACTCATATTTTACTCAGTACGTCAACAGTGCTGGCAATGCTGAGACTGGACAGAAAAAGTAAGGCGCAGAAGAGGATTGAGATAGGTAACCGGAGGAGTGAGCAGACTGATGAAGCATTTTAAAAACCCTGTAATACCTGCTGCGGCAGACGGACACACGGCGGATCCTTATGTAATAAGGCATAAGGAAAAATATTATCATTGCTATTGCCGCCGTGACGGCGTTTACATTACAAAAGCGGACAAGCTTTGCGATATTTCGTCGGGCGAGGAAATACATGCCTTTGCAGCTCCGCAGTGCGGAAAAATGTCTGCGTGGTATGCCCCTGAGCTGCATCGCATCGGTGGGAAATGGTATATTTATGCAGCGCCGGCAATTGATGAAAAAGAACATATACATTGCATGTGCGTGCTGGAAAGGCAATTGGAAGAACCTTTCGGAAAATATGAATACAAAGGTATGATAAAAGGGCTTGAAAATACGTGGTGTATAGACGGAACAGTTTTTGAACATCAGGGAAAACACTATTTAATCTGGACAACATGCAGTCAGATGTATATGTCAATGCTGAAATCCCCTTTTGAAATCACGGGAAAAATAACTGCGCTTGCACATCCCGAATATGCGTTCGAAACAAAAAGGGGCTGCGTGAACGAGGGTCCGGCAGTGCTGAAGCGGAACGGTAAAATTCATATAATATATTCGGCAAATGACAGTAAAACGGACGATTACTGCCTTGGAAGAATCACATATTGCGGCGGAGATATTCTTGATGAAAAAAACTGGGTTAAGGAAAAAAAGCCTGTGTTCGAAAAAACGGACACTGTATTCGGTCCCGGACATTGCTCATTCACAACGGTTTCGGAAAACAATAAAGAAAATGATTGGATTGTATATCATGCAAATCTTGTTTCCGGCAGCGGATGGAGAGGCAGAAGCGTTTGGATTCAGCCGTTTGGATGGAACGAAAATGATGAGCCGGTATTCGGAAAACCTGAAGTAAATTTATCTGAGGAAAAGAGCGATTGATAATGAAGTACAGCAGAGACATTGAAATAAAATATGAAACAGACGTTTTGATTGTCGGCGGCGGTCCTTCCGGTGTTGCGGCGGCGGTTTTTTGTGCGAGAAACGGGGGAAAAGTTCTTTTGGTTGAACAATCGGGAACCTTTGGAGGGTCAAGTGCGCTTGCCCTCGTTCCCGAAATAGTAAATCTTGACGATGGTGAGAACTTCCTGAGTGAGGGTATAGGCAGAGAGGTTCATGACGCTCTTTTTGGAGAGCCTGCAAAAAACAGGAGGGGCTACAATGTTAATATGGCGAAATTAAAATGCCTTTACGACAATATGATGCTTGATTCAGGGGCGAAATTTCTGTTCTATACCCGTATTGTGGACGCAGTCACTGAGAATAACAAAATTAAATATGTGATTGCTTCGGCAAATGAGGGTGTTTTCGCAATAAAAGCAAAATTTTTTATTGATTGCAGCGGAAACGGAAGTCTGTGCGTTATGGCAGGGGAAGACTATGATTACGGTGATGAAAACGGTGTTCCGATGAGCGCCACACTTTGCAGCATGTGGGGCGGCGTTGATTTTGCACGAAAAAAAACTGACGGTATATATACGGAAAAAGCATATGAGGACGGCGTCCTCTCGCAGTATGATACAATTCTTCCGGGAATTAAAGCAAATTACCCCGAGGCTGGGGCAGGATTCGGAAACGTGGGGCATGTGTTCGGATTGGATGACAGAAAAACAGAGGATATGACTGATGCTATGGTTTTTGCAAGAAAAATTCTCAATGAATACGAAAATTATTACAGGAAGTATATTGATGGGTGCGAAAACAGTGTTCTTTTAAACAGTGCAAATTATATGGGCATTCGTTCGTCAAGAAGGATAAAGTGCATATATACATTTGGGCGCGGCGATTATTTCAGAGGTGAAAGCTTCGACGATGAAATCGGAAGATACTCTTATCCTATTGATATTCATCCTGTGACAGCAGATAAAAGCGGAATGAAAGATTTTGAAGCATCAATTGCAGAGTGTCACTCTTCCGGTGAAAGCTACAGTATTCCGTACAGATGCCTTGTGCCGAGGAAAAATACCAATCTTCTTGTTGCGGGAAAGTGCATCGGAACAGATAATGCAATGCAGGCGTCAACGCGCGTGATTCCTTGCTGTTATATTACCGGTCAGGCAGCAGGCGCTGCTGCGGCAATTTGCGCCGAGATAAATACTGCTGCAAAAGACATCAATGTGCGAAAGCTTCAGTCAGCACTTAAAAGGCTTGGTGCATATATTCTAAAATGAGAAAGCCGCTTTTATAACCGTATCACAGAATTTAAACAAGCAAAACCGACACTTTTATTGCGAAAGGACTGATTGCTTAGATGAAAAAAGCGCTGATAAAAAATATCTTTTCATTAGCTTTGGCATTTGTTGTTTTCGTGAGCGGAATTACTGTTTCCGATATTTGTCATGCGGAAGACCGCATAAATCTGATTTTCTGCGAGGATTTTGAAAAGTATAATGTCGGAGCGGAGAATTTGCCGGGATACGGAGGCTCCGCCAAGAAAAATGTTTGGAAAGTGGTTAGTAACGGCTCAAACAAAATGTATAAAATGAGCGTATGTTCATCATCGGACATGCATCTTGATAAAACCCTGAAGGAGACAATCAGCGGAAAATTTATTCTTCAGTTCACCTGCATTTTCGAAGATGACAATAATGTGAACAGGCAGTTTCAATTCATGGATTCGGACAATAAAGACATTCCGATACTGCTGTTTGCCGCCGGAGGAAAAATACTAACGTATGACGGTAAAGCTGTCGGAAATTACTCTGCAAACACAGAACACTGTTTTTCGGTGGCGGCGGATACCGAAAGCTCGCAGATTAAGGTGTATATCGACGGAGAATACAAAGGTACCTATAACAGGACAATAAAGGATGTTCAAAAATGGCGTTTTCATATAAACAGAATTGCGGACAGCACAAGCCTGTATATTGACAATATCAGGATTTACAGCGGAAACAGACTGCTTGACGATGCGGAATTTGAAGCATTGGTAAAAACATCGCCGGAAAACATTGAGTTTTTGATGAAAGACGCGGTTGCCATGTACCTTAATAAAAGCAATGTACTGCTTCACGGAAAAAAAGCATATATTTCGCAGAATAAGTTGATTGCACCGATTAAAAAAAACGAATCCGTTATGATTCCGGCGGATTATTTTGCGGAGAGCATAGGCGCAGAATATTCGTATGACGGTATTACCGCGAAAATAAGCGGCAGCGATGCCACCTACAGCGTGAAACCCGGAAAGGAATACTATAAAACAAACAATGACACAAAACGTGCAAGTGAGAAAGCCTTTTTAAAAAATGACAAAATCTTTGTTCCGATAAATGATGCTTGCCGCGTGTTCGGAAAATATCTGCATATTGAGAGCAACGGACTGATTATCTACAG
>CAJJUC010000085.1 GCA_905195005.1 uncultured Eubacteriales bacterium
CTGAGCGGAAATTTAACAAGCATTGGGCGCATGTGTTCGAGTCTGTTATGCCTAACACATTTGTGTCCATGCGCAATGCAGTGCAGTCATGCTGCTTTGCATAGTCCTCATAAAACGTCACAAAAGCACGGCCGCATCCCTTTCCTTTTTCAAGCGGATCAACCGCCAGAGCGTGAAGCACCATAATTTCATTTTCATCAGTCTTGTTCTTCCATGACGCATTCTTATATTCTTCAACTTGAAACCGAGCTTATATTATTTCAATCTGCACCGCACGCATTGCGGCGATCGCGGCGGCATGGCTCTCCTTGCTTACGCCTGCGCAGCACTTTTCGTCCACTTTAACCGCTGCGTCGGGAAATGCGGCGTTTAAAATCATCGCATTTGAAATAACGCATATGTCGGTGCACAAGCCGCACAATTCGATTTCTTCTATATTTTCTCCGAAGCTTTTTAATATGCCCGGCAGCTCCATGCTTCCGAATGTTTCCTTATCTGTTACAAGGCTTGCATACGGCTTTAATTCATCGCAAATCTGCCAGCCGTCAGTTCCCTTAATGCAATGCTTCACGGGAAGCTTTTTCCCCTCACGCGTTTGCAGATAATCATCGGTATGGGTATCTCTCGTGAATATAACCATGCCGTCAAAGCTCTGCACTTTTTGAACAACCTGCAAAACGATTGCTTCCGCAGCCTTGCTGCCAAGGCTGCCCGTTATAAAATCATTTTGCATGTCCACAACAATCAAACACTTCATAGTCGGTTTTCTCCCCTGTCGCTCTGAATTTTTCTTTATTATAAACTGCTTTATATAAAAAGTCAACCAATCCGCAGCAGAATAATTCTCCGCCGCGGATTGGTTAATATACGGTTTGTATTCTAAAAAGAGTCAATTATACCATAGTCGGCATAGTCAAAAATTCTTGCGTTTTTATCCGGATTGATTGCGATAACTGTTTTTGCGCCCTCAATTCCGCAAGTGTGCTGAATTGCTCCGGAGATACCGACGGCAATATATATAAGCGGCGAAATTGTTTTTCCCGTCAGCCCTATCTGATATTTATAATCGATTTTATTCATATCGACAAGACCTCTCGAAGCGCCTATTGTGCCGCCTGTTTTTTCTGCCAGTTCGCGGATTTTAGCCATTTTATCAAAAACGCCTTTTCCCCCTGCGACAACAACATCGCTGCTTTTGCTTTCCGTTCTGACGGTTGCCGTCTGCGGAAGCGTTCGGCACAAAATTTTCGCCGTGATGTTTCCGCCCCTGGCAGGTCTGTACATGAAAAGTCTTTCGCCGTCAGTTTCAAGCTGCGTGCAGTCGGCGCACAGTCCCGTTTGCAGAATGGCGGCAGCTATGGGAGCATTTCTTCTCCCCCACAAATCGGCGTTCCAAAGAATTACTTCCGGCTTTTCCTCCATTGCTCTCCGCGCAATCTGCGCAGCGCTGCTTTTATCTATCAAAACAACGTTTTCAGCAATTTCGGCTGCTTTTTCACACACTTCTTTACCGACAGCCCAGACTTCTTTGAGCTTTTTCCCGATATACTTCGGTTTATTTTCACCGCGCCCGTCTTTTTTCAGCCTTTCAATCAACGGATAAAGCTCATCAAAGGTGATAAAAGCACATTTTCTCCGCCCTGCTTCATTTTCAAAGGTTTTTACAACCCTTGTCGGCGAGCCCTGAAGTCCGCACCTTTTTTCATCGCAGCCGATTATTGTGTTGTCGACAATTTCAATCTGCTTCAGCTTCGAGAAGATGCTCGGAAATCGCAGCATATAGGTTCTTTCCATAGTTACAAGAAGCGGAAGCGATTGCTTTTCCGTTCCCGTTCGCGTTAATACAGTCAAGTCGTCATCGGCTTGCGCAACCTCAAGTGCATTTGTGACAACATCAAGCCCGAGCATTTGTGCAAGCATCGGACCGACCTGTGCAGTGTCGCCGTCAATGCTTTGCCGTCCGCAAAGTATCAAATCATATTCATATTTTTTGATTGCTTTCGCGAGGATATAAGATGTTGCGAGCGTGTCCGAGCCTGCGTATATTCTATCGGAGATAAGCACAACCCTCGCGCCGAGCCTTGTCAGCGGCTCAAGAACCTCCCTTGCAGCAGGCGGCGCCATTGATATAACCGTAACATCACTGCTCAGTCTTAATGCACATTCGATTGCCGATTCGTCAAACGGATTAATTGCTCCGTCGCACACCTTTGCGCACACTAATATTTTCATCAGTATTCACCGTTATATATCGGCTCAAGCGCTTTCTGAACCGCCTTATATTTCTTAAATACCTCTCTGTATTTCTTCGTATTCTCGGGGTTCGGAACAGTTTCCGACACCTTTTTGTTGCAGATTTCAAGCGCTTTTTTCGGACTTTCAAACGCTCCGGCGGCGATTCCGGCAAGCATTGCGCTTCCGAACGAGGAATCGGCATATTTCATCTGAGTAAGCCTCAGCCCGAGACAGTCGGAAATCATCTGCCGCCAAAGGTTGCTTTTCGCACCGCCGCCGATTATCGCAGCGCAGTCACCGTGCGGAATATTAAGCTTTTCAAGCGCCTCCTTGCAGTCAAGCATTGACATGGCAACACCCTCCAGAACCGCTCTTGCAAAATGTGCCATCGTATGCGACGAGCGTACCCCGACAAAATCGGCACATAATTTCGGATTTGCATACGGCGTAAGCTCCCCGTTTAAATACGGATGAAAAACAAGACCTTCGCAGCCGATATCAACGCTTTCCGCCATTTTGTCAAGCTCTTTAAAATCGCCGCCAAATGTGTCCCTGAACCACCTGTAGGACGCGGCGCAGGATTTCGTTGCCGTACCCGGGTAGAAAAGCCCGTCTGTTATATGCGAATAATTTATAAGATTGGTATCGGGATACGCTCTGTCGGTCACAACGCAGATTCTGCCTGCCGTTGCAAGCTTTAAGGTCATCTGCCCCTTTTCTGTTGCGCCTGCGGCAAACACCTCCATAACAGTGTCGGTTGTTCCGCAAAGCACGGGCGTGCCCTCTGAAAGCCCCGTCATATCCGCAGCGCTTTTTGTGATTTTTCCAACGATATCCGTCGGTTTCACAATTTTCGGCAGCATTGACGGCTCTATTCCGAGAACGCTGCAAAGCTCGCCGCTCCAGCGCATTGTATTTATGTCAAACATCATCGAGCCCTCAGCCTCGATATAATCCGTGACATAATCCCCGGTAAGACGATGCCTTACATAGTCCTTTGCAAACATGATTTTTCTAACCCGTGCCCAGTTATCGGGCTCGTTATTCTTAATCCACATAAGCTCAGGGAGCGACCAGATTGTATCAGCCTTATGAAGCACCTGTTTTTCTATGATATCGGAATAATTCTGTTTAAGGAACGCAACCTCGGCTGTGCTTCTCGTGTCAGTCCAGTAAATTGACGGTCTTATCACATTAAAATTTTCGTCCATTATTACGGCTGTGTGAGTGGCGGCATCCAGAGAAACCGCGCAGATTTCATCGGGCGATATTTTGCTTTCTTCAAGCACTCCGCGTATATTCTCACAGGTTGCCCGCACCCAATCCGCAGGGTTTTGCTCCGCATATCCTGCCTGCGGATAATATGTCGGATACTCCGTTGTACTTGCCGCGCGCACCTCTCCGTTTTCGCACAAAAGAGTTGCCTTTGAAGCGCCGCCGCCGAAATCAATTCCAAGAAAATAACGCATAACTTCTCAATCCCTTTATTTATTAAGCCACTGATGCTCTTCGTCGGTTGTCATGTAAAAACCTCTGTCCTTGCCTGCCATTATCCAAAGATAGTAATTGTCATACCCCGGCGCTGCATGGAACGGGTGATAACCGCGCGGAATTTCAACGAAATCACCCGACTTAACCGTGTATGTTTCGTCAATGTCGCCCTCCATTGTATAAACCTTTTGTATGCCGAAGCCGTTCGGGTTCTTAAACTCATAGTAGTATATTTCTTCCGTTTCCGCTTCCGTCGGCATATTATCGTCATCGTGCTTGTGCGGAGGATAGCTTGCCCATTGTCCGCCCTTTACGAATGCCTCGCCGATGTAAAGCATGTTAGAATCGGTTCTTTCATCAAGAATAAAGTGAGCCTCTCTCTCCCAGCCCGGCTTTCCGAGATTTTTGATTATAACATCCTCGGGATTGATTATTGCAGGCTTAAATTTCTTATCGGACGGAGATTTGCACACTGCAATCTGCACCTCTGTGCACGCCGTGATTGTGAACGGATTATCCGAGGGTACATAAATGCAGGTTGCCGCACCGTCAAACACATCTTTTCTTCTGCCCGCGTCCTTAAATTCAAAACCGTTTCCCGAAACTGTGCATTTGCCGCCGAGAATAACAAGCGCATATTCCTTGCCGCTTTCACGGTATGCCTTTTTGTTGCCTGCCGCAAGCCTGAGCATATCCATTTCAACCTTTTGGCAGTAACTGTCCTCTTTTTTAAATATTTCCGATTTTCCGAACTTTTTATTCCAGCTTCTTTTAAACATGTTCTCCACGCTCCTTTAAAAAATTAATTGCTTCATCATATGCCGGCACACCCTCTCTTGCACCGATCCGTGTGCATTTAAGCGCCGACACAGCGCTTGAAAATACGCAAGCCTTTTTATAATCCATGCCTTTTGTGACGGCAAATGCAAAAGCTCCGTGAAACACATCGCCGGAACCGTTTGAATCCACTGCGTCAACCAAAAAGGCAGGGTATTTTTCAAAAGAAGAACCGTCGTAAATTATGCCGCCTTTTTTTCCCTGAGTGATTACAACAATTTCGGGAGAATATTTTTCAAAAAGCGCTTTTGCGGCTTTTTCGGCATCGTTTTCGCCTGTGTGACCGAGGGCAAATTCCTCCGACGGAATCAGAATATCCGCGTACGGAAGAAGCTTTTCAACATTTTCGTACAAGCCCCCTGCATCGTACAGAACCTTTGTGCCGCTTCTTTTTGCAGTTTCCGCACCTTTGATTGCAGCGTCCATGTCATTGCCGTCAACCATCAGTATTTTTGCATTTTCAACAGTCTTTGCCGCATTTTCATCTATTTCTGTCGGAGGAATGTTTCCTTTGTAAAAAACGCATGTACGTGATGCCGAATCCCCTGCAAGCCATATGCATGAGCGAAAGGTATCATAGCCGCGTTTTATTTTTACGCAGTTTGTATCAACACCGTATTTCTCAAAGTCCTCTTTCAAAAATCTGCCGGCGCTGTCATCGGTCATATTGCCGATAAAGGCGCACTTTGCTCCAAGCTTTGCTGCGGCAACAAGTCCCGTTGCGCACGGACCGCCGCCGCTCTGTTTCACGGAATCCGCACGCATTTTTGTGTCCTCCCGGGGATATTTTTCAATCGCAAACAGGGTATCAAACACATTTGCGCCAATTCCCACAATCTCAATCATATATTACACCTTTCCATCCGCGCCGACAAGCTTTATTTTCTCGGAGGCAAGCTTTTTAACCGACTCAATCGGGTGCTTCATAAATATATCGACCGCAAGGCTTCTGTTCGGATCGCTCAGAATTTCCTTCGTTCCGTCCGCAAATGCGCAGCAAACGTCCGTTCCGATATTCATCTTGCGAACGCCTGCGGCGATTGCCGCCTTTACCTGCTCATCGGGAATACCCGAGCCGCCGTGAAGTACCAAGGGGATTCCCCCCGTTGCCTCTCTTATTGCCTTAACTCTTTCAATATCAAGCTTCGGCGGTTTCTTGTAATGCCCGTGCGCATTACCGATCAGAACCGCAAGACAGGTAACATTTGTCCTTTTAACAAACTCAGCCGCTTCACCGGGATCCGTAAATTCGTCCATGGAATCGTCGTTGACGCTCCCTATATGTCCGAGCTCGCCCTCAACCTCAACATTTACCGCTGCGCAGATGTCGACAATATGTTTTGTATTTTCGGCATTTTCCTCTAACGGATGCACCGAACCGTCGTACATAATGCCTGTTGCTCCCCAGCGAAGCGCCTTTTGAACCTCCATTTCCGACGGACCGTGATCCAAATGGAAGCAAATCGGCACGGTTGCCTTTCTTGCAGCCGCCACAATTGCCGGGCAAAGATAATATCCGACTTCTTCATTCAAAAGTCTGGGGTAAACCTGAATAATAATCGGTGCGCGAAGCTCCTCTGCCGCCTTTGCGACTCCCATAACCGTTTCAATATTATAAACATTGAATGCGGGAATTGCAAAATTGCCTTTTTCTGCCAAATCTATAACAGTTTTTAAGCTTACAAGCATTTTTTAACAACCTCCTCAACCTTCATAAGTTCAATATCATCCGGCTTTGTTTCCGAAAGCATTACATATTCAGCCGGCGAAGCGGTAACAAGGATTTTTGCACCGGCATTTTTCGCATTAATCCATCTTTTTTCGGCAACCTGCTCCATAACCTCCGGCATGTATTCATTCATGATAAGATTTCCGGCAAGCTGCGTGTGCTCCCTGTTCAGCAGCATTTCATTTACTGTTCCGCATGCGGACAAAATCTCGCGCAGCGGCTCTGTTTCCTCCAAATCTCTTGCAAGAATCGGGCTGTCCTGAGGGGTAAATTCAAGCTCAGTCTTTTTAACCTTAAGCTTTCCGGTTCTTATAAGCTCCGCCAGAAGCTCCGTAAACGTAACAACCTCCGCCTTTAGTTCAACGCCCCATTCCTTGTATTCGCGCTTCATAATTTTTGCATCAGCAGGGTCATAGCAAATTACCTTTTTGTAGTTATTCAGAACCTTTGCGCAATTTTCGGTAAGGGTTTTGGTTTCGGCGGCAGCGCTGATTAAGAAATCCATTGAATATCCGCTGTTCGGTTCATCCTTTAAAAGCGTGAAATCAATGCCTGCCTTTTTCAGCAGCTCAACGGCGGTTTCCGCGCAGTCCTTGGCACGCGCGTCCTCACCGAGGAAGAAAAGAATATCTCCGCCTTTTATTTCGGGAATATTTTCTTCCTTTCCATATATATTGCCCTTTTCATTTATATTTTGAAGCATTGTCATTACATATTCGGGAAGCTTTCCGTCAAGCGCAGCGCCGAGCCTTGCCTCCTTCGTAAACATAACGGGGTCCCATCCTGTTACGCAGTCCGTCATGCAGCCGCCGCAAAGCGAGCATTCATAAACATTGTTTATAATATCCTCCGAATAATCGATTGCACCGCGCATAACAAGCGAAAGACCGAGCGCACGTGCCCTTGCCGTGTTTCTCTCAAGCCCCGTTGCATTCCCGATCGGGCAAACGTGATGGCACATCCAGCAAAAACGGCAGCTGTCAATATGTTCTTTTGATTTCTTTGTAAATTGCATCTCGGTTACCTCCTTAAAGTCCAAGCTTGAACGGATTCATAATTCCGTTCGGGTCAAGCTGTTTTTTAATGCCCTCAAACACCTGCATTGCAGGACCGTATTGCTCTTTCATGAGCCTGCCAAGCTTAATGCCCACACCGTGATGGTCGTTTACAACACCGCCGTTTTTCAGCGCCGTTCTTACGCCGCAGTTCCAGATTGCCTGATGAAGTCTGAACGCTTCATGCGGATCACGCGGCACCTTGTCGCCGTCAACTATAAAGCGGTCGTAAATCATGCAGCCCCATTCATACCAATGAGAGAAATGCGCAATAAACTTTGCCTGCGGAAAGTTTGTTTCAATTGCCTTTTTCATTTCCCAATAGATATTTTCAATCTTATCGTAGGGTGCAATTGTATCCATCGTGCCGAAGCACTGCGGTATATCCATCATATATCCCGGATAGAAGAACGTTATCTTTTCTTTCCACCATTTCTCGCCATACTCGCTGCCCAAATCCTCCGCTCCGTATTTGCCGAAGGTTTCAAGAAGAATTTTCATTTCAAGGTCAGCCATTTCTTTAACGCCCTCAACGGCGATATTCATAAACGCGCCTTTCTTTTCAACGCCGACAATCTTTTTAATAAGCGTTGCGGTTTCCGCCTCGTCATACAGGCGCATTACCGATGGCTTGAACTTCTGAAGCAGCTCGCGACCTGCATTAAACGCGTCCGTCATATTATGGAACAAAAATCCTCTGAACTGACGCGATTCGGGCTGGTCATAAATACGCATCTGCGCCTTCGTCATAACGCCGAGCGTTCCCTCCGAACCAATGAAAATCTGATTAAGGTCGGGACCTGCCGCATGCTTTGGCGCAGGCGATGTTTCGATAATATCGCCGTTCGGAAGCACAACCTCCATCCGGAGCACCATATCGTCGATTTTCCCGTACTTTGTGGAGGACACTCCGATGCCTCGGTGTGCAAGGAACCCGCCCACGGTCGAACATGTGAGTGAGGACGGATAGTGCATCGTTGCATATCCTCTTTCGTTTGCCGCCCACTCGATGTGCTTGTATATAGCGCCCGTACCGCATTCTATGTACATGCCCTTTTCGTTTACGTCATAAATTTTATTCATTCTCTTTGTGTCGAGAACAATTCCTCCGCAAACGGGAATGGCGCCGCCCTGTGTTCCGCCGCCCGCGCCCCATGTTGTAACGGGGATTTTATAGTAGTTTGCAATTTTAATAACTGCGGAAACCTCTTTTGCGTCCTTTGGCGCAACAATAAAATCGCCCTCCGGCATGCGAAGACCACGGTCTGCCCACATTCTTGAAAGCCAAAAGTAGTCAACACTGTGTGTGAGCTTATCAATTGTTCTTGTCGAACAGTTCTCTCTGCCAACCGCGTCTTCAAGCTCTGTTGCGATTGTGTCAAATAAAAAGTCTGTCATTGTTTTTACCTCTTTTCTTTATTCTTCTATCGGGTCAAACTCAAGCTCGGGAATGAACCGACAAAATTCTTTCAATGTTTCAGCAAAATCTCCGTATATTTCGCTCATGTGATGAATATATGGGCCTTCTATCATTTTCCGCTCGACTTTCGCCCAGTTTTTAAACTCCGCCCACATATATGTGCCAAAGGTTTTCGGTCCGGGAACGGTTTTGAACTCGCCGCCCAAAAGTGTGTATGTTCCTGCATCGCCCTGGAATCTTGCAATTGTATATTTGCCGTCTTTAGCTCTGAAACTCGGCTTTGTGTTAAACAGCTTTGCCTTTGAATCCTCTGCTTTCACGGAATACGGAAACGGACCGCAGTGCCACAAAAGCTCGGCATTTTTGTTTTCGGGGTGTCTGACCGTAAACTCCCCGAATGCCGGGGCTTGCTTTCCGCGCGCGGCGCACATTAAAAGCGCGCAGGTTATCGCACCGTGAACATCGGACTCACATGCAACGATATACCCTTTGTCATATAGAATACTCATTGCAAGGCATGGATTGGCGCCGAATGCAAGCGGCATTGCCGTCCAGCATTCCGAGGAAAGAACGCTTGCGCCGGTTTCTTCGAATATTTCTTTATATACATATACGAATGTCAGCATTTTTTTTAGCGCTTCATCACTCAATCCGGTTACGTCATATAGTTCCTTAAGCTCTGCCAAGTCCTTCTCAAGCTCATCATCTCTTGAATTAAGCGCTTTATTGAATTTATCGCTTACAACCGCCATATTAACATTATTTATGTTAATTCCGAATTTTTCCGTAAGCTCGAGCTCGTTGTACATAACGCTTTTAAAAGGTGTGAGTCTTGTTCCGACCTGCACAACGTTCAGCTTTTTAAAGTTTTTAACCATCGTCACAACCGACAGAAAGCGGCTGAAGCCGCACCTGAACACATCGCTCTCAACAGGACAGTTTTCAATATACGAAAACGGTACCTTATAGCGGCGCAGCTGCTTGCTGATTGCAAAAAGTCCGCACTGCGAATCCGTGTAGCGCTGTCCGTCCTCCTCAAAAACCATGTCCTGAGGTCCCCATAAAAGCACAGGCAATCCCATTTTTTTAGCCAGCTGCCCGCAAACCTCTTCATTTCCGAAATTACAGTTTATGATAAAAATTGCGTCTGCTTTCTGCTGCCTTAAATAATCACAGACCTTGTCGCAGTCGGAATTTTTGTAAAGCACGCCGAGCTCGTTAAGCCATTCAAGGTCATAAAACTCCGTTTGGTCATCTTCGAAATTTTCCTTTATGTAACTGACGGTCTTGTTTTTGATTTCCACCCCCTTTGCAGGTTCAAAGATTCCTTTTCTCGTGGCAAAATCTCCGAGATCTCTGACATCAGGAATCAAACCGATTTTCAATTTGTAATCCAGCATTTTTATCGCTCCTTTGAAAATAATTTTCATATTTTGCAGCTATTTCAGTTAGTATTATAACACTATATGAAAATTATTTCAATAGTTAAATAAAATTTTTTATGAATTTTATTTATGTAAGCTAATCCGGTTTAATTTTCTAAAGGGCTATAAGCCCATGTTACCGGCCGGCGCCTCAAGCCGCCTGCTTCAGACTGTCGAAAATCCCTGCTTTGCGTAGTGCAAAACAGGGATTTTCGACAGTCTGAGGCAGACGTAATACTGACGTATACGGCTGCCTGTTTACGAAGTATAAACTTAC
>CAJJUC010000086.1 GCA_905195005.1 uncultured Eubacteriales bacterium
TAATCTTTGCCTTGAGCGTTGCAATCACCTTGCCGCCGTACTCAACTGTGATTGTGCAGTCCGTTCCGTCAACCGCGGGTGTGATTGTTGCGTCCGCTGTAACATCGGTTTTTGTTCCGTCCGCTGCCGTTTCCGTTACCTTAACTGCATTAACTGCCGCCTGTGCGCTTTCAAATTCGTTTGTTCCGGTGGTAAATTCAGCAGCATATGTGCTTTCATCAACAAGCGTTTCATATTTTTTACCTGTGATAACGATATTGTCATACGTTGCGTTCGCAACTCTGCCCATCAGTCCTATTGCGCCGATGTTGCCCGTCGTTCCCGTAATCGGATAATAATTTTCTTCGCATTTCGTTCCGTCAATGAATACCGAGGGCGAGCTGCTGCCGCTGAACACAAGCTTCATTCTGACTGTCTTATTTGTTACGTTATATTCTGCGGACGAGCCGAGTACCGAAGCTGTTGACGCAGTTGCATTATCTTTGCCTGTTTCTCTGAACTCTACCTGCGGCCACCATGTAAGAATACCTGCCGAGCCGATATAGCCGTCGGCTTTCATATAACCGAAGCCGTACTGATTTCTTGTGCCGTAGCTTCTCGCGGATGCATCGTACGAATTAAGTGTCACATCGCCCTCAATCACAAGTCCGTCACGCAGAACCTTTTCAAGCCCCGGAATCAGAACGCCGCACTGACTGTACCACTCCTTCATATCCAGAACAAGCTTTCCGTTCTTAACCGAAGCAGTTGCATCATTATATGTTTTCCATCCTGCCGGAAGCGTTCCGTCAGTGACATCGTCAAAGTTTTCTTCATATCTGAAATCGACAAGCTTTTCAAAAACCTTGTCGGATTCAACCGAGGTTGTTCTCATTCCCGTTATTTTAACGTTATCAAACTTAATCTTTGCAGCTACGGCAAACAGACCGACATCACCGCTGTTCTGCGCTGTGCCCGTAAGATTGTAGTATGTGTATTTTTTGCCGTTCACATAAATGTCGGGGCTTGTTGTTCCCGTGAACACAAGCTTTATTTTTGAGGTTGTTCCGAGCGTTTGGAAACCGTCTTCCATTCCGTTCGCCGTCGGTTTTTCGTTCTGCCCGGATTCGGTAAATTCGCCCTGATTCCAGAATGTAAGCCTGCCCGCAGTGCTGAGGTTTTCACCGTCTGCCATGTAAGCAAAGCCGCCCTTGTTTCTGCTGCCGGCATTTCTCGCATCTTCATCTTGCGCAATTGCCGTAACGTCGGCCTCCATTGTGAGTCCGGCTCTGTTTACGTTGGGAATATTGCCGATTCTTACCCAGCCGGGATTATTCCAGTCTGTGCTCTCAAGGATAAGCGCACCGTCCTCAACGCCGGCAATCACGCCGCCGTTCATTACTTCCCAGCCTTCGGGGAGCTTTCCGTTTTCCACACTGTCGAAATTTTCCGTGTATGTAAAGTTTTTTTCAATATCCGTCATCGAAATGGGTGTTTCGCTGTAGTTTGAAATGCAAGCATTGTCCACGGAGCAGTTCACATCGTTGAAAAGGAAGCCTGTGTAGCCGGTGCTGTTCTTAAGTCCGCCGCTGCGGCTGTAAGCCCTTTCGCCGTTAATATAAAGCTCAACCGTTCCGTCTGTGGAAGCGTCAACCGTGATATGTGCGCTGTAGCCTGCCGCAAGTCCGCTTGTGACTGCCGTTGCGATGCTTTCTCCGTCTATTCCGCCTGTGTATACAACCTCATCTGCCGCACTGCCCCGGAAGCGAATCATATTTCCGTTTTGCAGCACGCCGCCGTTTGCATCGGCATTAAGGATTATGCCAAGCATTGCTTCGTCAAAATTAACGGCGTCAACCCTTATATCGGCTTCATATCTGAATGCTGCCGATGTGTTGTTAAACGGAAGGTACGCATAGTTATTTGTAAGCGTCATTTCGTCGCCGCTGCAAAGCACAAGCTTTCCGTTTTCGGCTGCAGCTGTGCCCGTTCCCTCAACCTCAAGCTCCGAAGCTGTTGAAAAATCATTGCTGTAGAGCACTGTTTTTTCCGCGCTTGCCGTCTTTTCGAGCGTAACCGCGCACACGGAGTATGCCGGCAGCGTGTACGACGAAACAGCCGCACCGTTTGAATAATATTTGTTTATCGCTATCTTGTTTTCAGTGTTTGTTATGTCTGCTTCAAGACTGTCTGCGCTGATTCTTGTTTCCTTAACGATTCTGTACTTTGAGTTGTCGCTGAACGATATGTCAACGTTTGCGGCATCGGCAGCCTTATTCGTCATAATAAGGTTGACTCTGCCGTCCTCGGTACGGATTGCAACGCCTGTTGCGCCGCTGCTTCTTTTGTCTTTCTCAAAGCCTGTAAAGGTCGATTCCAAAATATCGCCCACACCGTACTCCGTAAACATTTTAAGAAGATTGCCTATGGCATTGAGCTGCATTTTGCCCGTTGCCGAATCATAAACAACGTTCTGCCAGTGTGAGGAATAAATTCCGTGATAGGTTGCGCTTTCGATTCCCGTATGATATGTCATTCTCGAAAGCATATCCGCCGTTTGAAGTACACCCTCCATATTATGAGGATTGGTTGTTTGATCGCCGTATGTGTAAACCGACTCGGCATATTCGGAAAGGAAAATCTTTATGCGGTTTGCGCCTGCCGAAGCGGCAATATCGGACTCAACAGCGCCGATAACCTTATCCATTACCTCATTCAAATAATGAGAATAGTATGCATGAACGGCTATATAATCTATCTCGCCGGCAAGCTCGGCATCGGCAAGGATTGCTTTGTGCCATTCGCGCCAGTCGGAGGGGTCGTTTCGAGCAACTCCGTTATATGCCGCCGTGTTTGCATGCGCCGCGAAACGCGCATCGGGCTGAACCGCCTTTATGGCAGCGATAAACTCCTTGCACTTTGCGATATATGTTTCAACCGTAATTGCGCCGTCACCCCAGTCGAGCTCATTTCCAAGCTCGTAAAGGCGAACGTTAACCGGGGCGGCATGCCCCATAGCGGCGCGCTTTGCACCCCATTCGCTGCTCGCGCTGCCCGTGAGGAACTGCGCAAAATCAGCAGCGTCCTGTGCGGAGTCTGTCGTCATATTAAGAGTGACGGTAAACGCAGCGTCCTTGTTAATTGCTTCGTGCAGGTTAATCTTTTCAATAGGGCCTGCCTTAACGATTCCCGTCTGATTCCAAAGCGTCTGATTCTCTCTTTCGGAAAGAGCGCCGATTGCTTTCTTCCATTCGAAAATTTTTAAGGCGCCCTCGCCAAGCCGCACAAGCGGAATCTTATATTCGTTGAACGCCTTTACCATATTGGGATTGGGCGAGGTGTCCCCCGCTTCATAATCCTTAATCGACATGTCATCAATCGAATAATCCGTGCTTATTCCGTACATATCCCCCGTTGTTGTTTTCACAACGCTTGATGTGTCGATAACCATTGTTGCCTTGCTTTCGGCTCTTGCCGCCGTGAACGACCCAAGAAGCATACAGCCCGCAACAACGGCTGACATAACTTTTCTCGTTTTCATTTTTTAACCCCCATTATTTTTAATTTTTATATTACTTATCTGCGACTGTCTGCGGAGGCGCCGCGGCACGGAATGCAGATATTGTGTCAAGGCAGTAGATTACCGCGCTGTCCGCTCCGGAAACATTCGAGATATCAATATCACCGTTTATCGTTCCCCCCGGGTCAGCCGTCATTCGCTTGTACAGCACTCCGTTCGGAATAATTTTATTTTCCGAATACAAAACCGCAAGCACTGTCACAAAACCGCTCTCGGAGGAATTGTTTTTCAGCTTGAAGGTTATCGCGTCCGAAGCGATTTTCGCACCGCTCAGCGTGAACGCGTCCTTTGATTTAAACTCCGTTTCGCAGTCAGCAGTAAGTCCGCTTTCGCTCATCACTCCGCTGATTTTCACTGTGTAATATTCCGACGGCGAAAGAATCGGAAGCTGCAGTTTTACCGTTGTTGAATTAATCACCGACACGGCGGTATTCTCAACAAGATCCCCGTTAAGATACACCTTAATAGTATCATTGTTAACAGTATCACGGTTAAGAAGCGAGCTGAAGGTTATCGGCATAACGCCCTTTCCGTTTATGTCGGCAGCAGCGGTTGTTTTTATCACACCGCTGAAAATCACATGCTTTATCGAAATGTTGTCAATCTGCATTTCGGACGATGCGTTTGCACCGGAAGCAACCTTTGTGTAGTACTCAACACCGGTTATGCCGGTAAAATCGTAATCGATGTTCATCGGCAGCTCGCTGACAACGGCATCGCCCGACTGTACCTCCTTAACCGTAAGCCTGCACGCAGCCGAAGCATCGCCCGCGTCCATAAAAAGCGACACTCTGTAGAACACGTTTTTCGAATACTGCCCGATTTCCTCTCCGCCGAACATTATTTTACCATCCGGTAAAAATTCAATAACCGGGGTTATGCCCGTTCTTCCGCAGTCGTGCCCGGGATAAGCCAAAAGCGGCATTTCGGCAAATTTGTTTTTTGTGAGCGAAAGGTATGCCGCGCCCTTATCCGCCATATTGCCGATTTTAATATCGCTTTCCCACAGCACAGGCTTGGAAAAGTCAATTTCGTCATAGCCGTACCAGCACGATGCGTCAACATAATTATTGCTCGGTGCGCTCAGGTTAAGCACCTTCCCCGTTCCCGATTTGACAACGGCAACGCGCCTGTTATATTTGTTAAACTCTGATGAAATTCCCTGTCCGCCGGCAAGGTAGAGCATCGGGTGCGAATAAAAGCCGTGCCACCCGTTGTTAAGACCTCCGCGCACGGCAATTGCCTCCGTGTCGCTTGTCTGCGCATAGGTTACGATGTTTTCGGCGGCGTTGCCCTCATAAACCTCGTCCCCGGTATAAATACCGCCGGGAGCATTTATAATATACTCGTTTGTGAGCGTTTCTTCCGCCAAGCCCGGGTATGACACCTTAAGCGACCCCGTATTGTATTTCTCCGTAAGACTGTATTTTTCAAAATCCTCCGCCGTGATTATGCTGTCATCCGCCGATGATGCCGACGGGAAAGCAAGAACGGCGAGCATTGTCAAAAGAATCAGTTTTTTCATTGCCGCTTCTCCTCCTTTCTCAGCCTTTAACGGCGCCTGCCGAAAGACCCGACACAAAATATCTGTTTCCGATTGCATATGCAACCAGCACCGGAATCAGCGCAATGGTTGTTCCCGCAAACACAAGGTTATAGCTTGCAGCCGATTCGCCCGATTTGCTCAGCGCGATAACGCCGACAATCAGCGGACGTTGCTTCGGATCGCCGAGCGTGTAAATCATCGGCATAAGATAATCGTTCCACGACCCCTGAAATGCAAGCACACCAATCGTTGCCATTATCGGCTTTAAAAGCGGAAGCACTATTCTGAAAAATATTCCGGAAAAGCCGCAGCCGTCAATTTCGGCAGCTTCCTCTATTCCGAACGGAAGCGAATACACATAACTGCGCACAAGATAAATATTTACAATACTCACTCCGAAAATCTTCGTAAGCATAAGCCCCGGAAGCGATTTCGGAACGTGAAGAAAATTCAGAATTTTCAGCGTCGGATAAATCGTCACGCTGCCCATGCTGAAAAACATCAGAAGCGAAAACGCGGCAAGCCAAAAGCTTTTTCCCCTGAATTCCCCTCTTGCGAACACATAGCCCCCGAGCGCTGAGGAAAGTATTGTAAACGCAACAACAACAATCGTGTAATATGTGCTGTTAAAGGTCATCCGCTTTACATCGAATGTTTCGGAATGAAGCGCGTCGATATAATTCTGAAATGTCGGATGCGTCGGAAATATTGCCGCAGGATTCGCCATTATTTCTGCATTCGTTTTGAATGAAGCGAATATTGTGTATATAAGCGGAAACACAGTCACCAAAAGCACTGCCGTCAGCACAAGATGCGTCAGTATGTCCGCAAGCCTTTTTCCTTTACTCATATCGCTTCTCTCCTTAATAAACGTCTTTCAGCTTATTGCTGAGCTTCATATATGAAAGTGTAATCGCCGACAGCATGATTCCCGTTACAAGCGACATTGCGCAGCCGTAGCCTACATTAACCTGCCCGTTCGTTATCCCCGGAGCATAGTTATTGAATATGTAAGCATTCACCGTGTATGTCATGCCTCCCGGGGCGCCGTTCGTCAGCACAAGAACCATTTCGCTTGTTCCGAGCGTTCCGATAAGCGACAGCATAAGAATAATCTGAAGCGTCGGCGCTATCATCGGAAGCGTTATCTTGAAAAACGTCTGCACGGGCGTTGCCCCGTCAAGGCGTGCCGACTCGTAAACATCATCGGGCACGTTGGCAAGCGCCGCTATAAAGTAAAGAACGTTTACACCGAAGCTTTTCCATATATCAGCAATTGTTATTACCCACATTGCCTTGAGCTTTGTTCCGAACCAGTCGATCGGAACGTTCATCAGACCAAGCTTTTGCAGCGTGGCATTAAACACGCCGAAGAACCCGAAAATGTTTGAAAAAACAAGCGCTACCAAAGCCGTGCTTATAACATGAGGAAGATAGTAAACCGCGCGGTAAACGCCTGCGCCCCTTATCTTTCTTGAAAGCAGCACTGCAAGAATCAGCGCAAGCGGCAGCTCAATCGGCATTTTCATCACTGCAAACAGCAGCGTTGTTCCGACAGAGCGCCAGTACGACGCGTCTTTAAACAGAAGCTGAAAGTTTTCCCATCCGACAAAACGGGTTTTCATTGTGTCATAATATGTCCATGACAGCGATATCGCCCATATCATCGGAATTATCGAGAACACAAGAAATCCGATTATCTGTGGCGCAAGCATCAGATAACACGTCCGCTCCTTCTGCCTGAACTTTCTGTCATAAACCATTTTGCCGGTTTTCACCGAAATTCCCCCATTCATTAAAAAGCCTACTTTCTTTCAATATTCCAATCAGGCTTAATAAGAGCATTAAAATCCTTATCGGGATTATTTTTGTAATATTTCTTCATTCCGATATTTGTTCTCTTTGTCAAATCCGCAAGAGCGTCGTCAACGCTGACCTTTCCCGTCCAGACATCTTCCAAAAATACATCCTTTGCGCCCTTTTCGCCTGTCATCTCGGTGCTTGCGCTTTGATACCCTGCCGTGCTGATTGACACAAGATCGGAAAATTCCTTCCACCCCTTAAGACCCTTTTTCGGTTCAATACCTTTTGTAACGGACGGATCGAAGCATATCGTCATGCCTTCCTTATACAGCGTCCGCGACAAATCTTTTCCATACACAAACTTAAGAAGCTCAAGAGCCGTTTCATCGCCGACCTTTTCCACTGTCTTTTTGCTGATTGCCGCCCAGCCGCCTTTTCCCATGTGCTGAAGATACTTATGATTTTTGTCAGCAACCGGATAAGGAGCCACACCCCAGTCGCATTTTGCCGGGAACTGACTGTTAAACACGCCGACATCAAACGAGCCGGCAAATTTCATGCCGATATTCTTTTCCGCAAAATATGCGCGCGCCATATCGTTATCAAGCGATTCCGAACCGGGGAAATAGCTGCCGTCCTTTTTGATTCCGACATACATATCCATAATAGGCTTATAGCAGCTGTAGTCATATTCTCCCGTCACACAGTCAAATTCCGTTTTTCCGCATGAACCGATGACAAGCTGACCGATGTCAACGGAGAAAAATGCGCCCCATTTCATCGGCATTATGATGCCGTAATCCTGCTTTGACGGGTCTGTCATTTTCTTTGCATATTCGCGCACCTCATCAAAGGTCTCGGGGGGAGTGGGTTCGCCGTTTTCATCAACTATCCCGTACTTTTTAAACATATCCTTGTTATATACAAGTCCGAAAGTATTAACGCCGTACGGCAGACAGTATATCTTGCCGTCGTCACCTTTAAACTCGGGACCGTCATAATCCTCCGGTTTATATGTACTGTCAATCCACTCTTTTCCGCCTTTTATGTCATCAATGGCCATGATATTGCCTGCCGTGCGATTCTTCTCGATAAGCACCGAGGTGAAAAGATCGGGGCCCTGATCCGATGCAAACGCCATCTCCGTTGCCTGCTGAATGTCTCCCTCTTTAACTGTGTATACTATTTCAACGCCGAGCTTCTTGCCTTTCTTCTCATTCCAATCCTTTACGGCGTCGAGCATCACATTTTTACTGTGCGAGTCCGGCGTCCAGTACTCAATCTTTTTCAGCGCTTCCTTTTTCTCCCCTCCGCAGCCGGAAAGGACCGAAATCAAAAGCCCTCCGGTGATAAGAGCTGCGACCGTTCTCTTGACAATTTTCATAAAAAACCCTCCGTCTTTTCATTGATTTGTGTTAATTATAACAAATAAACGCCCGATTTTCAATATGACAGATTGTCAACAAAAATGTTGATGAATTATCATCATCTGCCGTTTTTGCTCAATGCCGCTTGACATTAATATTTTTTTGAATTATAATCGTAAAAGCAGATATATCTTATTTATGTTTTTGATTGGAGTATGCAATGCTGTACATTTCATTTGTGATTCTGATCTCGGCAATCTTTATTTTCACATTAAATATAACGGGAAAGCAGCTGAAATTTGTTATCCTTGCCTGCCTGGGCATAATACTGCTGATGATTTCATCAATACTCTGCTCATTCCGAATGTCGGGGGTTTACGGCAGCGCCGCATTTTCAAATTTTCGGATTATATACAAGCTTGCGGAATATCTGAAGCTTTCTTACGGAAATATCTACAAAATTGCCCTTGCCGGGAGCTTTTGCATATACTGCTCCGTTCTCTCCGTTTCTCTTTCACTGATGCATTTTCAGAAAAAGACAGCGGCATTTCTTTTTCTCATCCCTTTGTATGTGTATCTTTTCATAAACGACCCCGATTTTTTATTCGGGCTTTATCTGCTTTCCGCAAAGGAGGATATTTCCCTTTACAACGGACTTATTGACCTTTACAATATTGTTTTGACTGCTGTTTATTTCTTTCTTCCGATAGTATGCATATTCAGGTATTATACAAGTACCGAGTTTGTTATAAAGAAGCGGAACGCCATTCTTCAGTTTATATATTTAACCGTTTCATATCTGCTGATTTTCATGCTTAATTCAGTCGGACTGATTCATTTTCTTCAGCGGACAAACGTGCTCATAGTGCGCCATTCCGACAGCGCGATATCGCGTTTTGCAACGCTTGCGATTTCATGCTCCGGAGCGGTTATGATACTTACCATAGTATTTTTAACCTACAAAACTTCAAAATTTCAGAAGCCCTCAACGTCTTACATTATTAAAAATACCAATCTGATTGATAAAAACCTGAGAATGATTCTTCACACCTATAAAAACAGCTTTTTTGCAATCAACAATAAAATAAAGCTGCTCAAAGCGCTGAATGAGAATTATTCCGACAACGCAAAAGCAATTATCGATTCAATTGAGGACTTTTCGCTCAATGAGCTTAATGAAATTTCCGACCGTATCAATTCACTTAAAAACGTCAATCCCCTTTACAAGCCTGTTGACCTTGTAAAATGCGCCGATAATGCAACAGAGCGCCTTTATATCCCCGAGGGAATTTCACTTATCAAGGATTATCAGTCAGAAAAAGCCATGCTCTTTTCCGAAGAAAAAAGTATGACCGAAATGATTTTTAATCTCCTGCAAAACTCAATTGAAGCCTTTAATGTTATACAGGCGGAGGAAAACTCAACCATTAAAATCAAAATTGCGGCAGAGTATGACTGGGTGCTGCTTGAGGTTACCGATAACGGCTGCGGCATAAGCAGCAAGGAAAGAAAGAGCATTTTCACGCCGCTGATGTCTTCGAAGCGCGGCAGAGATAATTTTGGAATAGGGCTGCATTATGTAAAAAAAACGGTTGAGGCGCATAAGGGTTATATCTATCTTGACAGCGTTAAGGGCAGCTATACAACCTTTCAGATATATCTGCCGACTGCAATTGAAGAAAAAAACGGGAGGGCATTAAAATGGAAACCGATAAAATAAGGATTCTGATTTGCGATGATATGCCTTTTATCGCAGAGAGCACCAAAAGCATACTTGAAGCAAACGTTGACCTTGAGGTTATTGCGATTACTTCAAGCGGCAAGGAGTGCATTGAAGCGGCGCTGAGGCTTTCACCGGATATTATTTTGCTTGATATTCAAATGAGCCTTCACGATGAGGGAATAATCACGCTTGAAAAGCTCAAGCAGATTAACCCCGATATAAAAATAATAATGTGCACAATTCACAGCGAGGACGAATTTATTATGAGAAGCTTTGTCTTGGGCGCAAGCGGCTATCTCGTTAAAACCGACCCGACGGAAACCATTGTCGCCACAATCAGGGATGTTTACAATAACAACGTTTCTCTGAATGCAAATATTGCAAGAACCATTTTGTCCAACTGCATTGCCATTAAAAGCGAGCAAAGCGGAATATCCAAGCTGCTTGACACGGTTGCAACAC
>CAJJUC010000087.1 GCA_905195005.1 uncultured Eubacteriales bacterium
CGAGGTTATGAATATCATCGGTGAGGTTAAAGGCAAGCGCGTTATTTTGGTTGACGACATGATTGACACCGCAGGAACGATTGTGCACGGCGCGCAGGCTCTTCTCGACCGCGGCGCAAAGGAAATTTATGCTTGCTGCACGCACCCCGTGCTCAGCGGCCCGGCAATCGAAAGGCTTGAAGCAAGCCCGATTAAAGAGCTTGTTTGCCTGAACACGATTGAGCTTCCGCCCGAAAAAATCATGAAAAAAACCAAGGTTATCAGCGTTGCTCCGATTTTTGCGGAAGCAATCGAGCGCATTTACGAGGATATTTCCGTAAGTCCGCTGTTTGTCTGATTTTTTCCGGTATTGCGGAATAATTATTATAATGAAGTCTTATGCCGCCTGCAAACCTTGCAGGCGGCATATGGTGCATGTGAAAAAATAGCCCGAAAGGAGATGGAGCATATGGCTTCCGAAACATATCTGATTGTCGGATTGGGAAATCCGGGGAAGGAATACGAAAGAACACGCCACAACGTCGGCTTTGTTGCAATCGATTATCTTGCGCACACGCTCGGCGTTAAAATAACAAAGCTGAAATTCCGCGGAGCGTACGGCGAAGCGTTTATAAACGGAAAAAAATGCATATTGCTCAAGCCGCACACATATATGAACAGCAGCGGCGAAAGCGTGCGCGAGACGGCGGAGTTCTTTAAAATCGAACCGAAGAATATAATAGTCATGTATGACGACATTGTAATTCCGGCAGGAACGCTGCGAATCCGCCCGTCCGGGAGCGCAGGCGGACACAACGGAATGAAAAGCATTATATATCAGCTCAATTCCGACCAATTTCCGCGCATACGCTTCGGCGTGGGCGCACCGAATGAGGATATGGTGAAATATGTTCTCGGCACGTTCAGCTATGAGGACGGCGTTAAGGTGACAAGCGCGGTGAAAAACGCGGATTCGATTATATCAATGATTATAGACGGGAAAATAGCCGACGCTATGAGCCGCTATAACAATAAGGAATTTTAATCATGAATATTTTAAATCATTTGCTGGATAAATCGGCGGAGTTCAAAAAAATAACCGCAGCATTTGAAAAAAACGCATTCCCGATAGGAATATCGGGCGCGGCGGACGCGCAGAAAGCGCACCTCGTCAGCGAATTGTGCGAACACGAAAACAGACCGGCGTTTATAATAACGCACAGCGAACAGGCGGCAAAGCGGCTTTATGAGGATTTGCGCTTCTTTTCGGAGCGCGGCTGCATATATGTTCCACCGCGCGACATTGTGCTCTACGAGGTTGAGGCGGCGGACAGAAAGGCAGACAACGACCGCGCGTATGCACTTTCGCGCTTGGACGGCACGGCAATCGGAATTGCCTCCGTTGAATCGTTCATGCAAACCGTGCCCGACGCGGAGAATCTGAGCAGCCTGCGCTTTGTTCTGCGAGAGGGAGGAAAAGCCGACCTTTCGGAGCTTTCGGAGCGGTTGGTCAAAATCGGGTACACGCGCGTTATAACCGTTGATTCACCGGGTCAGTTTGCAATCCGCGGCGGCATTGCCGACATTTTTCCGCCAGGTGCGGATAATGGGATAAGAGCCGAGTTTTTCGGCGACGACATCGATTCCGTGCGGAGCTTTGACTGCGACACACAGCTCAGCATAAAGAGGCTTGAGGAAGCCGAGATTATCCCCGTCCGAACGGCGGCGGAGGCATCGTCGCTGTTTTCCTACATTCCCAAGGACACGATAATAGTTTTTGATGAACCGCTCCGCATCGGCGAAGCGGCAAAAGCAGTTGAATGGGAAATCGGGGAAAATATAAAAACGCTTGCCGAAAAGGATGTTGAGATAAAAAACGAAAAGCCGATAAATACTTACGCCGAAATCATGGCGGAGGCGGAAAAGAGAAGCCTTGTCGGAATCAGCTCGCTTTCGGCAGTTTTTCCCGACATGCCGCTGCGTACAGATTTGTCGGTCACGGCGAAGGGAATGGGCGGCTACGGCGGCAACATTGAATTTCTTGTTGAGGATTTGCGCCGGTGGCTTTCGGAAAAGTACCGCATTGCAATTCTCGGCGGCAGCAGCTCACGTGCGGCTAAAATCCGCGAAATGCTCACGGCTTATGAAATCAAATGCATATTCGCTCCGCAGGCGGAGAAGCTTTCGGATGAATATATCACTGTAGTTTCGGGCAGTATAACGCACGGGTTCGAATATCCGCTTGAAAAGGTTATCGTCATAAGCGATAAGGAAATTTTTGCCGAGGAAAAGAAGCGGCGTTCGCGCACCTCAATTCACGATGATAATATTGCGAAAATAAAAAGCGTTGACAAGCTTGAACCGGGCGATTTGGTGGTTCACCGTGCGCACGGAATCGGAAAATACCTCGGCATTGTCAGCATGAAGGTTAAAGGCGTCAGCAAGGACTATATCAAAATTGCGTACAGGGGAGAGGATTTCCTGTACCTTCCTGTGGGTCAGCTTGATGCGGTGAGCAAGTACACCGGCGGCAGCGAAAACAGCATTGTGCGCCTTAACAAGCTCGGATCAAACGAATGGGCAAACGCGCGCAAAAAGGTTAAAAGCTCCGTCCGGGAAATGGCGCAGCGCTTGGTTGCACTTTATGCCGAGCGCGAAAAGCTGCGCGGCGTTGCATTTTCGCCCGACACGCCCTGGCAGCACAAGTTTGAGGACTCTTTCCCCTATGAGGAAACGGACGACCAGCTCCGCAGCATTGAGGAAATGAAGCACGACATGGAAAGCGAGCGCCCGATGGATAGGCTTCTTTGCGGCGACGTCGGCTACGGGAAAACAGAGGTTGCAATGCGCGGCGCGTTTAAAGCGGTTATGGACGGGTATCAGGTGGCATATCTTGTTCCGACAACAATTCTGGCAGCGCAGCATTACAATAACTTTGCGGAAAGAATGAAGGATTTCCCGATAACTGTGCGGATGCTTTCGCGCTTCTGCACCCCGGGTGAGAGCAAGCGAACGCTTGAAATGCTGCGCAAGGGCGAGTGCGACATAGTTGTCGGCACGCACAAGCTTCTTTCAAAAAACGTAATTTTCAAAAAGCTCGGCTTTCTTATCATTGACGAGGAGCAGCGCTTCGGCGTGACGCACAAGGAAAAAATAAAGGAAATGAAGAAAAATGTTGACGTGCTCACGCTCAGCGCAACGCCGATTCCGCGAACGCTTCACATGGCGATGATAGGAATCCGCGACATGTCAGTGCTTTCCGCGCCGCCGTCCGACCGTTACCCCGTTCAGACTTATGTGCTCGAATATAACGAAGCGATTATCGGAAACGCTGTTTCGCGCGAGCTTGCGCGCGGCGGTCAGGTGTATTATCTGCATAACCGCGTTGAAACGATTTTCAAAGCGGCGGACAGAATTGCCGCAATGTTCCCATCGGCGCGCATCGGCGTGGCGCACGGGCGCATGAGCGAAACGGAGCTTGAAAACGTGATGATGAAAACGGACGCGGGCGAGATTGACATTCTCGTCTGCACAACCATTATTGAAACAGGGCTTGACATTCCGAACGTCAACACGATTATTATTGAAAATGCGGATAACCTCGGCTTAAGTCAGCTGTACCAGCTCCGCGGCAGGGTCGGGCGGACAAACAGGCTTGCATATGCATATTTAACGTACCGCCGCAACAAAATACTTGATGAAACGGCGGAAAAGCGTTTGCGCGCAATCCGCGAATTTACCGAGTTCGGCGCAGGCTTCAGAATTGCCCTGCGCGACCTTGAAATCCGCGGAGCGGGCAATGTGCTCGGTCCGGAGCAGCACGGCTTTATGGCAAGCGTCGGTTATGATATGTACTGCTCGATTCTTGAGGAAGCCGTGAACGAAGCAATGGGCAAGCCCCCGGAAAAGAAAGTCGATGAAACGGTTATCGACCTCAACGTCAGCGCGTTTATCCCCGATTCGTATATTCAGACCTCCGCGCTGCGCATTGAGGCGTATAAGAAAATTGCCGCAGTTGAGGATTTGCAGGACCGCTACCGTGTTGAGGAGGAGTTCGAGGACAGATACGGCGATATACCGAAGGAAACCGTCACGCTGATGGATATTCAGATGACGCGGATCCGCGCGCATGATGCAGGGATAACCGAAATCAGTCAGACAGACACGGGCATTGTTTTTAAGCTGTCCGAAACGAGCGCGGAAACGGCGCAGAGGGTTTCAGCGCTTGCTGCGCAAAACCGCGGCAAAATCCTGTTCGGCGCAGGCGATAACCCGTATATACTTCTGCGCGAAAAATCGCTTCCGCAAAGCAATCTTGTGCCGCGCGTGAACGAAATTATTGACGGATTGGGTGAACAAACGAAATGAACGCTGTTTTAAACTTCGATTTTGCAATCCTTGATTTTATCCGCACTCATATGGGCGGCGGTTTTGCGGACGCTTTTATGAAGCTTGTCACCTCGCTCGGAAATGTCGGGATTTTATGGATTGTCATTGCCACTGCGCTTCTTTGCACAAAAAAATTCAGAAAAACAGGGCTGCAAATGGCTGCCGGGCTGATTCTCGGGCTGATTTTCGGAAATTTGCTGATTAAAAATATTGTTGCACGTCCGCGCCCATTCACTCTGCGCGGCACGGATATTATTATCAAAGCTCCGCGCGATTATTCATTTCCGTCCGGGCACACGCTTGCTTCTGTCATATCGGCGTATATTTTGTGGCATAATAACAGAAAGGCAGGCATTGCGGCGGCGGTAACGGCTGCGCTGATTGCATTTTCAAGGATCTATCTTTACGTCCATTACCCGACTGACATTATCGGCGGAACGCTGCTCGGTCTGCTTATCGGGTTTGTAACTGTAAAAATTTCAGAATCTGAAAAAATGCGGCAGATGTTCCGGAAAAAGCCTTGATAAATCCGCTCCGCGCGGTTATAATAAGCATCGGGGAGGATGATTGTTATGAAACGCGGAGGATTCGCAAAAGGACTTGTCACGGGCGCAGTTATCGGCAGCGCACTCGGAATGATGTTTGAAAAGCCCGATCCGAAAACAGTGTCAAAAATGAGAAGAAAAACCATGCGCACGGTTCGCAATATCGGCTGCGCGGTGGAAGATTTAGTATCGGGAAACTAAAAAAGGCTGTTCAAAAGTCAATTGACTTTTGAACAGCCTCTTTTTACGATTATATCAGTCAAGCTTTAACAAAAGCTCAAGTATATTCCGCGCGCAGCTTTCCAGCACGCCGCGGTCGGGATTACTTTCCTTAACCTTTTCGGGGTGACCGAAGGGCATGCGGAGGTCGTTTCCTGCCTTTGCTTCCTCATAATGCGCTGCATTATTGTTCCAGTCGGTCATAACCATTCCGCCGAAGCCCCATTCTCCACGGAGAATGTTTGTTATAAGGTCATAATTTTCCGATGTGTGAACACCGTTCATCTTGTTGTAAGAAGTCATGACAGTCCACGGGTCGGCTTCCTTAACGCAGATTTCAAAGCCTTTGATATAGATTTCGCGAAGCGCCCTTTCCGAAACGATGGAATCGCTGTTCATTCGGTTGACTTCCTTATTGTTGCAGACAAAATGCTTGATGGCGCATGCAATTCCGTGCGACTGTATTCCGCGCACCTTTGCGGCTGCCATTTTGCCGGAAATCAGCGGGTCTTCCGAGAAATACTCAAAGTTTCTTCCGCAGAGCGGACTTCTGTGAATATTCATCGCGGGCGTCAGCCAGATTGAAAGGTTGTTTTCTTTCATTTCAAGCGCGCCGCAGCTTCCGATTTCGTGCATAAGCCCGGTGTCCCATGTGCAGGCAATCAGCGTTGCGCACGGCCATGCGGTCGTTCTCACACCGCGGTCAGCGTGTATTCTCACGCCGGCAGGCCCGTCGGCTGTCATCGCGCACGGAATGTCAAGCTCGCTGTTTGAGCTTCCGCCGATACCGCCTGTGTTTGCAACACCGGTGTTCGGCTTGCCGCCGAGAAGCTCAATGAGCTCATCCTCGGTCATCTGCGCGATAAATTCATCAAGCGACGCTTTTCCCTTGTAAACATCGGGAAAGGGAATAGCCTGTTCGGGCTTTTTTGAAGCAACGGGGGCGATGGGCGCATAATTAAACGGCTTTCTTTCGGTAACGGGGAGCGGCTCGTAAGTTCCGTCGCTGCAAAGACGCTTTTCAAGCCTATATGCAGGAGTTTGGCACGACAGTTGCTCCGTGATGATATAATCATCGTTTACAACATACTCATATTCCGTTTTTACAGTGTCGCGCACGGAGGTGCCGACATGGATTTCATAAACGCCCTTTTCAAGAATGTATGCCGAGGGCGCAACCTTGCCCATATCATCGTAGCTTGCCATTGAAGCTATCTCAAAGCTCAGAATCAGCTTTTGCGATTCGTTCGGCGCAAGCAGCTTTGTTTTTGCAAATGCCTTAAGCTCGCGCGCAGGCTTGCCGAGCTTGCCCTGCGGCGCCGATGTATAAACCTGAATAACCTCTTTGCCGGCATATTTCCCGGTGTTTTTAACGTCGAGCGTTACAAAGATTGTCTTTCCGTCGTCCATGGCATGAACATTATCAAGCGCAAAGCTTGTGTATGAAAGTCCGAACCCGAACGGGTAACACACTCTTTCAGCCGCTTTGGGAATTGTTTCAAAGTAACGGTAGCCGACATAAATATCATCGTAATATTTTATGTAATCATCCGATTCGTTAAACGTTGCTGAGGAGGGGTAGTCGTCAAAGCTTTTTGCGAAGGTATCGACAAGGTGACCGGAGGGGTTCACATCACCGCAAAGCACGTCGGCAATCGCAAGACCGCCCTCCATGCCGCCGTTCGATGCAAAAATCGCCGCGCCGATACTATCGTTATCCTTAAACCATTCGGTGTCAACAATGCCGCCGACATTGAGAACAACGGCAACGTTTTTAAAGCGCTTGCACACCTCTTTGACCATTTTTTCCTCGGTTTCGCTGAGATAAAAATCGCCCTTGCTGCTTGAACGGTCCCAGCCCTCGCCCGAAAAGCGGCAGATTGTGATGATTGCCGTGTCGGTAAAAGCCGCGGCGGAATCGTAAAGCGAATCGGGAACAATCGGCTCGGTGAACAAGCCGGGTTCAAATGCGGGATCGCCGTTGAACATAACATCGTTTTCCCCGAGCGTGGTTTCGCTGCGCGCCGTTTCAAGGCTGTCGGAAACATAGTCTGCATAAAATGCCGAAATAGCATTGTAAACACGCAGCTTTTCTTCCTTTTCCTTAACCTTCAGACCATCGTATATATTGCGTATATATCGGCTGTAAACATTTCCGCTGCCGCCGCCGCCCTTAACATAATCAATCTGCGCTTTCCCGAAAACAGCGACCTTTGCGCCCTTTTTAAGCGGCAGAATACCGTTGTTTTTCAAAAGCACGATTCCCTCACCCGATGCCCTGCGCGAAAGAGCAATATGCTCCGTGCACGAGGTTACGGCTTTTCCGTCCGTTCCGAGCGGAACGGCAGGCTGATATTTTATCCTTGCCCATTTGTCCATTTTTCGTTCTCCTTTGCATTTTATTGCTTAATTTACTTGAATTATACGACAGTAAATGATATAATTCAAGACATAAAACAGTTATTTTCGGACAAAAATTGCACAGGAGGAGCTTTATGGCGCTGAAAAGAGATTTTTTTTACGAGAACAGGGAAAATGAAATATTCTCCGCAAGGGTGCTTGCGTTCAACGCGCATCTGCATGAAAAGGTTGAGCTGGTGTATATGCTGAGCGGAAGCAGCATGGCGGCAGTGAACGGGCGCGAGTTTGTTATAGGGGAGAGGGATTTCCTTATTGTGCTGCCGAACTGCGTGCATTGCTATTACAATGATTCGCCGGGAAATAACCCGATTGTTGCCATAATATCGGCGGAGAGTGTGCCAGAGCTTCGGGCGGAGCTGACGCAGAAAAGCGCTCCGATCCCCGTCGGTCATGACGAAAGCGGGGAAATCGGGCGCTTGCTTGAAAGTGCGGTACATTGCGGCGGAAAATATGCCGAAGAAAAAAGGCGCGGACTTTTGCTTGCCGCGCTTGCGATGATGCTTGAAAAAATTGAACTGACGGAGGAAAAAAACAGCTTCGGGGGCTCGGTTGCCGATATCCTTGAATATTGCGAAAAAAATTTCAGAAACGATATAACAGCCGAGCAAATGGCAAGGGAGCTGCACCTCGGAAAAACATATATTTCGCGTCTGTTCGGGAAAAAGCTTCGGATGAGCTTTCGCAGCTATATAAATTCACTGCGGCTTGCCGAGGCTGTGAAGCTGCTTGAGCAGAGCGACATGAGCATGACGGAAATCGCGTCCGAATCAGGCTTTGAAACCATCAGAACGTTTAACCGCTGCTTTAAAAACCGGCTCGGCATGACGCCGCTTGAATACAAAAAATCGTCACGAATGAAGTGAACGGACGTATTCCTTCGGCGACATTCCCTTTATCCGCCTGAATATTTTTATGAAATAACTCAAATCGTTAAAACCGCAGCTGTATGCGGTTTCCGTGACGCCGATGTTTTCGGAAAGCATTTCACAGGCGATGTTTATTCTGTAGGTATTAATATAGTCAAAGGGTGTTTTCTGCGTCATCTGCTTGAAAAAGCGGCAGAAGTAATTCGGCGACATTCCGCAGCTTTCCGCAAGCTCGGAAAGGGTGAACTGTGTGCTGTAGTTTTCCTCAATCAGCGTGAGTGCAGATTTGATTTTTTCAAATTTACCGTTTTTCGGCAGGTGTACGCCGATACCGCGGCTTTCTGCCGCAATCCCGGCAAGAAGAGAATATATGCCGCTCAGGAAACGAAATTCAAATCCGTTTCCGCGGTCGGAAAGCGCAGCGAAAACACCGTCAACCGTTTCATTGTTTTTGTAAAACACGCTTTGCGTGACGCAGCCTTTAACAATTGCTCTGCACTGACGGCTCACATAAATAAGACTCGGAGAAAAAACAATACATTCGTAAACGCAGCCGAATGCCGCCGCTCCGTGCACAATGCCGCCGGGAATCAAAACGGCGTCGCCGCCTGAAAAGTCATATTCGTTTTCATTGAGATAAAGCGTCATATTTCCCGAAAGAACGCGGATAAGCTCAAATTCCCTGTGCCAGTGCATCTGCATCTGATAGCGCGGATGGGCGGAATCAATGTGATAAAGCTCGGCTTGGAAATCGGGCGTGCCGCGCTGCATCGCTTCATGATATGAAGAACCGTTCATTTTTCATCAACCTCACATTCGCGCAGCGTTGTTTCACCGTATATTTTATAAACCGTTTCCCTGTTCGGAATATCCGTGCCGCTCTCGGTGCAGGCTGCCGTTCCGCACGCGGCGGCAAAGCGCGCACATTCGGAAAGCTTCGCTCCGCGCGAATATGCCCCGATAAATCCGGCAACGGCGCTGTCGCCGGCGCCTATCGTGGATTTGACCGAAACCTGCGGAACTTCAATCCGAAGCAGCTTCCCTCCGCCCGAAAAAACGCAGCCGCGCTCCCCGAGCGACAGCATAACGTTCGCAATGCCGCTTCTGTGCAGCATTTCGGCACAGCGCAGCTCGTCTTCGGGAGAGGAAATGCGCCGAAGGCTTGCCAGCTCCTGCTCATTCGGCTTAATAAACCAAGGCTTTAGTCTTATAAGCTCCTCTGCGGAAAAGGAATTTGAATCGAGCGATAAAAGCGCGCCGCTGTTTTGAAGCCTTTCAAAAAATTTCAGTACCGCATTTTTTTCGGCGCCGCACGGCAGTCTGCCTGAAAAAGCAACGATTGCGCCGCTTCCGGAGCGGCTGAGGATATAATCGCTGACCTCGGAAAAAAGCTTCGGACTTACCGAAAAGCTGTCCGCACTTATGCGCGTTTCCTTTTTTCCCGGCGAATGAACGGTTATATTCTCGCGGATTGCTCCGTTTGTATAAAACTTTTTGCAGCGGTAATTTTTCAGGTATTCTTCAAAGTAAGCTGCGTTTTCACGCCCCAGGACAATGCACGCCTCATTTGAAACGGATAATTCATTGAGCATTTTCGAAATGTTTATCCCCTTGCCGCCGCAGCTGCGCGAAACGGCTTCGGCATAGTTTTCGGCAAACGGAACAAAATCCGTTACCGTGCAATGTATGTCATAAGCAGGATTTAACGTCACCGTGATTATATTCATGATTCAACCCCCTCAAAATGAACAAGCGCTTTAACCGAACGGGCATATTCCGCAGGGCTCATGCCCGTGTGCTTTTTGAAGCTTCCGGAAAAGTAGAAAACCGTGCTGTATCCCAAAAGCTCGGAAATTCCCGTAATGTTATAGTTGTTTTCGCGCAGATA
>CAJJUC010000088.1 GCA_905195005.1 uncultured Eubacteriales bacterium
CCGTCCAGCCCATACTGCCGATACAGGTAATGATCGCCTGACGCACAGCCTTCAGCACTTCCGTATACGGATTCTTTTCATCCTTTTTAAGATATTTTTTCAAAACATCCCACGTGAACACATAAACGCCCATTGACGCAAGGTTGCTTTTCGGCTTTGCGGGCTTTTCCGCAAACTCGGTTATGCGGCTTTCGGAATCGGTTGCCATTATGCCGAAGCGGCTTGCCTCCTCCCACGGAACCTCAATAACGGCAATTGTTGCGTCGGCGCCCTTCGCCTTGTGGAATTTAAGCATTTTTGAATAATCCATTTTGTAGATATGGTCGCCCGAAAGAACGACAACATATTTCGGGTTAAACTTATCCACAAATTCAATATTCTGAAAAATTGCGTTCGCCGTGCCCTTATACCATTCGCCCTTTTCGGCGCTCTGATACGGCGGCAGAACGAACACGCCGCCCGAATTTCGGTTAAGATCCCACGGGTTTCCGTTACCGATATAGGTATTCAGTTCAAGCGGCTGATACTGCGTCAGCACACCGACGGTATCGATGCCCGAGTGCAGGCAGTTGCTGAGCGTAAAATCTATAATCCTGTATTTTCCTCCGAACGGAACGGCAGGCTTTGCAACATGCTTTGTCAAAACGCCGAGTCTGCTGCCCTGCCCTCCTGCCAGAATCATTGCAACACATTCAGTTGTTTTCATCACTTATCTCCCCCTTGTTTCTTTTTTGCCGGCGATGTGCGTTTAAGATAAACGGCGCTCATTGGCTCAAGATCTATTTCAAGCGTGTACGGCATTGAGCGGAAAGCGCCTTTTTTTGCACGGTACGATTTTCTTTCGCGGCCGTTGCCGCCGTATTCGCTGTCATTCGTTGAAAATACCTCCGCATAATTTCCTGCGGACGGCGCTCCGAGAACATACTTATTGTAACGCACCGGGGTGAAGTTGCACACAACAACAACCTCATCGCGCTTTTTTCTGCCCCTGCGCACAAAGGATATTACCGAGCGGTCACAATCATCGGGATTTATCCATTCAAAGCCGTCCCAGCTGTCCTCAATTTCCCAGAACGCTTTATTTTTAACATAAAACTCATTTAAGCAGCGCATAAATTCCCTGAATTTTCTGTGCCTGTCCTGATTGAGCAAATGCCATTCCAAACTTTCGTAATACCGCCATTCAATGAACTGCGCAATCTCGCCGCCCATAAACAGCAGTTTTTTTCCGGGATGCGCCATTTGGTACATAAAAAACGTTTTCAGCGATTCAAACTTCTGCCCGTACAGCCCGGACATTTTCTGAATCAGCGATCCTTTCCCATGCACAACCTCGTCATGCGAAAGCGGAAGAATATAATTTTCCGAAAATGCGTACATCATGGAGAACGTCAGAATATTATGATTTCCGCGCCTGAAATACGGGTCCATGCTCATATAGCGCAGCATATCGTTCATCCAGCCCATGTTCCATTTATAGTTAAAGCCGAGCCCCCCGTCCCGCACGGGCTTTGTAACAAGCGGCCATGCAGTGGATTCCTCCGCAATCATCAGCACGTTGGGATATTTTTCAAAAACAGACGCGTTAAGCTTTTTAAAGAACTCAATCGCCTCAAGGTTTTCCCTGCCGCCGTACTTGTTCGGAATCCATTCGGTGCGCCCGTAATCAAGATAAAGCATACTCGAAACCGCGTCCACCCTTATTCCATCGATGTGGAATTTGTCCATCCAGAACATTGCGCTTGAAATCAGGAATGACACAACCTCCGGTCTGCCGTAGTCAAACACATATGTTCCCCATTCCTTATGCTCGCCCTTTGCAGGATTCGCATATTCGTAAACCGCCGTTCCGTCAAACCGCGCAAGACCGTGCGCGTCACGCGGAAAATGCGCCGGCACCCAGTCCACTATAACACTTATGCCGCGGCGATGGCATTTATTAACGAAATACATAAAATCCTTCGGTTTTCCGTAACGGCTTGTCGCCGCAAAATATCCCGTAACCTGGTAGCCCCAGCTGCCGTCGAACGGATATTCCGTAACAGGCATGAGCTCAACATGCGTATAATTCATTTCGCACAGGTAGTCAACAAGCTCATCCGCCGTTTCGCGATAGGTATAGAAGCTGCCGTCCTCATGCCTTTTCCAGCTTCCGAGGTGCATCTCGTATATAAGCATCGGCTTATCGTACGGAGCGGTGTTCCGCCTTTCCCCGATCCATTTTTCATCGCTCCATTTAAAGCCGTTTATGTCATATGTCACAGAGGCGGTTTCGGGGCGTACCTGCGCAAAAAATGCGTAAGGGTCAGCCTTGTAAAACGCACTTCCGTCCTTTGCTTTGATATAGTATTTATAGCACTGAAGCTCATGCACACCCTTTATAAAGCAGTGCCAAACCCCCGAGCTGCCCTGCGGATTCATAACGTCCGCGCCAATATCCCATCCGTTAAAATCGCCGACAACGCTCACGCTCTGCGCATTCGGCGCCCAAACGGCAAAGCTGTACCCCGATTCCGCATAAATCTCCGCAGGATGCGCGCCGAGAAAATCGTAACCCGAAAAATTTTCTCCGCGGCCGAAGCTTGCGAGCTGTCCGTCGCTTATAAACGGATTTTGCTGTTTTTTGCTTTTTTTGTTTTTATCTGCCATGTCAGTCCCCTTTTTCAATCCATGCTTTATAAGCTTCTTATTAAAATATATTGTACCAAAAAATCGGCTTGCAGTCAAATAGTTTTGGGGGAAAACGCACAAATTTTCAAAATTTTTTATCTGATATATTGTCATTTTACAACAAAAAAACATTCCTCACTTTTTTTGCCTTTTTTCTTCATCTATATTTTACATATATTTTATATTTTTTTATTCAATGTGACAATTGGAGTTATTGTATACGGAATTTCTTATATCCTGCCTAAGGTTTCATATAAACTGTCATACGGTTTTACATTTTTGGATGAGTTAAAATGATATTATAAAAGGATGAAGAATTATGAGAGGTGAACAAACTAAAATGAATCTGATTAAAATCGGGCTTAAAATCGCATATTACAGGAAGCTGCGCGGCATGACGCCGGAGGAGCTTGCCGAAAGCTGCAATCTGCCGGCAGGATATGTATCACAGCTTGAAGGTGCAAACTTCTTTTTCTGTCCGCCAGCCAAAACGCTTTTCACTATTCCGAGAATTTTGGAGGTTCCTGCACAAGCTTATCGATATAGATGATTAAGGTGTTTCTTTATCAATTTTCATCAAGCGATGCGAACATATTTTCGTCTTAATTTCTTTGTAACACTTTTGTCAAAGTTGTTCTCCCTTATGTTTACAAATTATTTTGTAAACCTGATTTTCCGCATAAAAACGGCATTAAAGTTTTCCACAGGTTGAGGCTAAATTACCCCCAAAACCTGTGGAAACTGTGAAAAACCCCTGTGAATAACGATAAATTCGCGGTTTTGGGATGGTAAATCGGGACAACTTGTGTAAAGCGCGCAATTTTTTATGTAATGTTAGGTTTACATAAAAATATAATTATTTTTTATTATATCAACCTGAAATTTAATATTTTTTTTAAATTTGTATTGATATAATATATGACAAAAAAATAAACCGCGCAACTGCACGGTTTATAAAGCATTTTACTTTTCTTTTCTGTATTTTCCGGGGGGTAAATATCGTTATCCTTTTCGGCTTCTTGTTCAAGCCGGATTACATAATTTTGATGCTCACGTATGATAATGCAGTATCCGAAAACTTTTTCAACTTTCTCAAATGTGAGCCGGTAAATCATGCCGGCAAAGGCTTGTTGTCAAGCAAACCGTGGAATAAATGCGGTTGGTTCACGCAAATCGATGAAATACTGCGATTCATTTCGTTTTTTGAAGCTTTTTTATGTCCATTTTTGCCGGGAGGGCACATTTTTTCGAATCAGCATATCAGTACACTCTGTCAAATCTCTGTCACCGGATTCAAAAACAACAATTCTCTTTTTCTTAACATTATTCAAGGTAATTTTATTAAAAATCTCCCTCAGCATCATGTCGAAATTTGTTTTGTTTGCCTCGTCAGCCGCTGCCCACACCTCTATAACTCCGGCACTTTCATTAACGGAAATTCTCATAAAATCACCTTCTTCCGTTACTAATTATTCCTGTTTTTCCCTAAATTGATACATTAGTTTTACTATCAGCATATCTTTGCACAATAAGGAAACCTTTTGTGTGCAGATAAAGTCACAACCTGATAAGGAAGTATTGGTTTTGAACGCCGTTCTTTAAGTTTATACTTCGTAAACAGGCAGCCGTATATAATGCCTCCGAGCCTTTATCATAAACCCGAATACTCTCAAAAATTGACGGTGTTAGACAAATATTTTTAATTCTTTCGGTATATTCCCATTAGTACAGCGATTGATAATTTCGGACAGGATAATGTATCATCCTGCTATCGGCAGATAAGCCAAAAACCGGTTCATATGCGGATGTTAAGGAAAAAATTCATTACAATAAGCTTGATTTTATGTTGCTTTTTTCTTATTTATATGTTACAATGTTATCAGTAATAATTCAGAGGTGAATATCCATATGGAAAATGCACTTGAAAAAGACATAGCATTGAATGCCGACATAGTAGGCTATGCCAGAATATCGGTTGACATCGAAAAAGAGGAAGACAAAAACGTATCCATAGAAAATCAGATAGATTTCATAGAGGACTATGCAAAGGCGCATTTTCCGAATTGCAGCCTTAAAATATACAAGGACAGGGACAAATCGGGCTATACCTTTGAGCAAAGGGAAGATTATCAGAAGATGCGCAAAAGGCTCATGAACGGCGAAGCCAAAATTCTGCTTGTAAAAGACTTTTCAAGGTTTGCAAGAAGAAACAGCTTGGGACTTTACGAATTGGAGCTGCTGCGCGATGCCGGGGTGCGGATAATCTCTATCACGGACGCAATCGACTTCCCCACTCACGATGACTGGCTGCAAATACAACTGCGATTTTTGCTGAATGAGCAACCGGTGACTGATACCAGCAAAAAGGTCAGGGCGGTTATAGGAAAATCACAGTCCAAAGGAGAATGGCTGTGTGCGGTACCCTACGGGTATGTTGTAACCAACTATAAAAATCTGAAATTTGAGATTGTGCCCGACGAGGCAGACATAATAAAAGAGATTTTTAAATTATATAACAGCGGCTGGGGTTACAAAAAAATTGCAAACTACCTTACGGACAAAAACATACCCACGCCACGAATGAAAGAAAAGGAACGCGCGGAAAACGATGACAGGCAGTATAACAGAAAAGTAAGAAAAGAATGGTCTATCGTGACGATATCAACCATTCTTGCAAATGATTTTTATATTGGCACTTTTCGCCAGCATAAATATCAGCGTACAAAAATCAACGGAGCGGATACAAAGCTTTCGGAAAACGAAAACATTGTTTTTGAAAAACACCACGAACCGATTGTTGACGACAGAACATTTTTATACACGCGCGAGCAGCTTTCAAAACGCACAGCCGCGAACTACCGCGGCGTTAAAAAATACGAAACGCCATACACCGGATATTTGTTTTGCGGAGACTGCAAAGCGCCGATGTTCAGCCGCAGCCGCCCCGAGCTTGACCCGTCGTATATATGCGGCACGTACCACAAAAGAGGGCTTAAGGGGTGTTCCTCTCATCACATAAGGGTAGATTTTCTCGACGGCGTGCTCAAAGATTATGTGCGTATGGTTAAGATAAATTCCGCAGATATGCTTGAAAAACTCGAAAAAAGCATAGCCGAGGAATCGCAGGCAATGAACGACAACGAAAATATTATCGACATTCTGACATCGCGCCTTGAAAATGCAAAAGAGGAATTAAAAGCAACCAAAAAGCAAAAAATTCGTGATATGCTCAAATGCGGCGACGACAAAGAATTGATTGAAGAAACATATGCCGAAATTGAGCAGGAGCTGACAGAGCGGATTTACGGAATTGAGAATCAGCTTAAGGCGAACTGTGACAGGCGAAGTGAGATAGTGAGAATAAACCGCGCTGCCAAAACCGTGTTCGAAGTCTTTGACAATATTATAAACAAGGACAGGCTCGACAAAACCGACATCGGACTGATTGTTGAGCGGATAAACGTTTTCAGTGACGGAATAATAAAAATCAAATTAAAAGCGGATATAGAAAATCTTTTGAAAGCCGGAGAGCTTCCGAACAGGGAGATTTCCGAAAATTTTAATTTTGACAGTATAGGTATCTCATACAACGCAAAATATACGCAGAAAGCCCCGAAACAAAGGGCAAAGGCTTATACTGTCAGTGTTATCAGTGAGGGCGACCCGCTCGAGATTTTCACCGAGCGTGACGGAGAGGTTATTTTTAAGAAATATTCTCCGATCGGCGAGCTTGGTGAGTTTGCGCTCGATTATGCCGAAACGCTTGCAAAAACAGGCGGATTTGCGGCGGTTATAACCGACAAGGACAACATTATTGCCGTGTCGGGCGTGCCGAAAAAAGAGGTCGTTGAAAAGCGCGTAAGCGAGGAGCTTGAACAGCTCATGGAAAAGAAAACGGTGTTTGTGATGGATTCGTCATCAAAAAATGCCATTCCGATTGTTGACGGGGCTGATAAATATTACGCCGGAGTTGCCGCACCGATTATCTGCGAGGGCGATTCAATCGGAACCGTGATAATGATTTCGGACGGTAAAAAGCCGGGCTTCGGCGAGGTTGAAAAAAAGCTTTGCCAAAGCGCTGCCGGATTTTTGGGCAAGCACATGGAGGGTTAAAAACGAGGACTGTTTAAAAAGCCAATTGGCTTTAGCCACAGCCCGGTAAGAAAGTATTGGTTTTGAAAGTCATTCTTTAAGTTTATACTTCGTAAACAGGCAGCCGTATACGTCAGTATTACGGCTGCCTGTTTACTTGTCTAAATCTTAAATTCCGACCTTCAAAACTGCTTTGCACCCTGTAAACAATATTTTTTGATGAAGTTCAAGGCAAAAAAGCGAGTAATCCTGTCGGATTTCGAGCCTTTTTTAACGCTGAAATTCGCAAAAAAGATGTTTAGCAGGGCAATACTTCCTTACCGGGCTGTGGCTAAATGAGCTTTCATTTTGCCGCAGCCTCTTTTGTATGCAATAAAAAAGCAGATAACCTCAAATCAATCGGTTATCTGCTTTTAGTATATGGAATTTATCAGTGAACAGCTTTTGCTTGCTCAAATTCAGCAAGGATTTTTGCGTTGGGCTTTCCCGAAAGGAGGCTTACAGCTGCAATAACAATAATGCTTACAAGAAACGCCGGAAGCAGTTCATAAACTCCGAAAACTCCGCCGATAGGCTTAATAAGATATTTCCATACGAATACCATGATTCCGCCTGCCATCATTCCGGAAACAGCTCCGTGAAACGTTGTTCTCTTCCAGAAAAGCGAGCATATAACAACCGGACCGAATGCCGCGCCGAAGCCTGCCCATGCAAACGAAACTATTCCGAAAATTGAGCTTTCGGGGTTGCGCGCAATGAAAATGCCGAGAACCGCAATTGCAATTACAGTGATTCTTGCGGCAAGCATACTTTGCTTTGCGGAAAGCTTAAGCTTGAATTTTTCCTGCAAAATATTCTGCGAAACGCTTGAAGCCGCAGCAAGAAGCTGAGAATCCGCGGTTGACATTGTGCTTGCCAGTATGCCTGAAAGCACCAGTCCGGCAATCAGAGCCGGGAATATGCCATGCTCGGAAAGCAGCTGTGAGATTCGGATAATAACTGTTTCGGTATTTGCGTCGGAAAGTGTTTCGATTATGCCCGACATGCTGAGCGCTCTGCCCGCAACGCCGATACACACTGCAACAGCCATTGCAATCACAACCCAAACGGAAGCAACGCGCCTTGAAAGCTTAAGGTTCTTTTCATCATTAACTGCCATGAATCTTAAAAGGATATGCGGCATACCAAAGTATCCGAGTCCCCATGAAACTGTTGTTATGATGTGAAGCAGATTGTAGGGAATGCTTGAATTTGTTGTGGGGTCGAATGAATTAGTAAATGAAAGATAGCCTGCCATTGACTGCACATTCTCCGAAACAGCTCCCATTCCGCCTGCCGTAACGGTTGCAAAAATCAAAATAGCCAAAATAGCCATTGTCATGATAATGCTCTGAATAAAGTCGGTGATCGACGCTGCAAGAAATCCGCCGGCGGCAGTGTATCCGACGATAACAATTGCGGAAACAAGCATTGCACCCATGTAGTTAATTCCGAACAGGGATGAGAAAAGCTTGCCGCATGCCGCAAAGCCGGACGCGGTGTACGGAATGAAGAACACGATTATAATAACAGCCGCTATTGCGGAAAGAATACTTTTCTCATCGTGGTAGCGCTTTGAGAAAAATTCCGGCAGCGTGATTGCATCCAAAATGTGCGTGTAACGGCGCAGCCTTCTCGATGTGAAAAGCCAGTTAAGATATGTACCTGCGGCAAGGCCGATAACCGTCCAGCCGACATCGGCAAGCCCAGATAAATAAGCCAGTCCCGGAAGCCCCATAAGCAAATAGCTCGACATGTCCGAAGCCTCGGCGCTCATCGCCGTAACAAGCGGACCGAGCGTTCGTCCCCCAAGATAAAAGTCGGAGGTTGAATTATTTTTCTTTGTGAAATAAACCCCGACCAGCAGCATGCCGATAAGATAAACAACAATTGTTATCATAATGCATACAGTTGATGAATTAGTCATATTTTTTCCTCCTTGCGAAAATATTTTGAACCTTTTTCCGTTCAAAACAAAATAATATATTAATTTTATCACAAATACGGAGATATTTCAACATTTTTTGTAAATTATTTTACAGGGGGTTGTTGAATTGTCAATGATAGGTGACACTTTTATTAAAAAAATAAAAATATTACTCCAACTTTACCTTGTCAAGGTGGAGCAGTGGAGATTTTCGCAGAAAATACTACTGTCTACCTTGACAACGAATTTGTGATATAATATTATTGGTGTAAGCGCTTCTGTGCCTTGCGCCTGATTGTCTGCATCACAGCCAAATACTTGTCAAGCACTTCATTTGGTGTAAGAAACCCAAGACATGTCTTTGGTATGTTATTTGATTTTTTATTGTACCTTTGCAGCTGTTTTCTGCCATCTGCAAGATTATACATTTTCATCTTCTTGTAAAATCTCTTTTCATCGGTTCGATGCTGCCTTTCAACCTTGCCGTTATGCCTTGGTGTTGCAACTAAGATGCAGGCGCCGTATACTAAAAATAAGTATATAATTACTTTTCTGCTTATGCCCGATGGGAAAAAAGCATCATTTGAGGTGTCTGAACTGTCATACGGGCAATACATGCCGGGGCAGGAGGGAATACTGACATATAAAAGTGCAAAAATAATTGATTTTTCATAAAAATTACTGCGAGGAAATGCTCAACGACAGGAGGAATTTCAATATGATTTACACCTGTGAATACAATTCGCCGCTCGGAACAATAACGCTTGCCTGTGACGGCGAGTTCATTACCGGGCTGTGGTTTAACGGGCAAAAACACTTCGGGAATATATTGCCGAAGCAAACGGAGAGTAACGATATGCCATTGCTGCATGAGGCAAGGCGCTGGCTTGATATATATTTTTCCGGGAAGGATCCGGATTTTCTTCCGCCGCTGCGTTATGATTCCACTCCGTTCCGCAAAACCGTCTGCGACATTATGCTGAAAATTCCTTACGGGAAAACCGTGACTTACGGCGAAATTGCGGCTGAAATTGCAAAGCAAAAGGGCGTTGAAAAAATGTCTGCTCAGGCGGTCGGCGGCGCTGTCGGGCACAATCCGGTTTCTCTGATGATTCCGTGCCACCGCGTTGTCGGCACAAACGGCAGTCTGACGGGCTACGGCGGAGGAATACAGCGGAAGGTCAGTCTGCTGGAGCTTGAGAAAACGGATATGAGCAGCTTTTTTGTTCCGAAGAAAGGCGCCGCGCCGTGAAAGAAGAAAATCACAGTTTAATTCGCCGTGCGCAAAAAACAGTGATTTGAAACATTGGGTATTGATAATTATTTGCCAATGTGATATACTACATAGGTAGATGTGTAAAAAACGGAGCAAATACTTTCGTGTTTGCGAGTATTTTTGCGCTGTAATGCCGGAAAAGACTTCAA
>CAJJUC010000089.1 GCA_905195005.1 uncultured Eubacteriales bacterium
GATTATTTTTTTCATTTTGATTTACCTGCTTTCTTTATTTTGGATATTTGTAATGTGAAACGTTCAATTTGTGATTATATAAACTTTTCTTCGGCGCGAGGCGCCATCTTCTGTATAACATAATATATTCCTCTGTCGTCACCGTGCTTAAAAACGGCAAATAAATAAAAAAAAGACCTGTCCCTGCAATAATGCCGGGACAGGATCGAAAATTCCTGCGGTGCCACCCTGCTTGACGGATAAACCCGCCCGCTCTGCGCATACAATCATATGCCGACATTTTTTAACGCAGTGTCCGCTGCGGCTCACATACTCGGACTTGCGCCCTTTCCTCTCGCCCTCCGGAGTCCATTCGGCAAAGCGTCTGCTGCCGCAATCACACCGCCTGCGGCTCTCTCAAAGCAGATTGAGCAATGCTTACTCACTCTCCGTCATTGGTTTATCAAAATATTAGCACGGTTTTTTTTGCTTGTCAATACCTTTTTTATATTTTTTCGATTTTTTTTGCAAGTCCGTCAATCCAGCATGCTTCAACGGCTTCGATTGCTCCCCCGTCGCAGGCTGCCGCCAGCTTCGGGTCAATCGGAATCCGAACCGCCGTATCGATTCCGTACCTTGCGGCAAGCTCCTCTACGTGGCTTTTTCCGAAAACCTCATGCTTTTCTTTGCATGACGGACACTCGAAGTATGACATATTTTCAGCAATTCCGAGAATGGGAATGTTCATCATTTCCGCCATTTTAACAGCCTTGCCGACAATCATGTCAACAAGCTCCTGAGGAGATGTGACAACGACTATCCCGTCAACGGGGAGCGACTGAAAGACCGTCAGCGCAACATCTCCCGTTCCCGGCGGCATGTCGGCAAACATCACGTCAACATCGCCCCACACAACATCCGTCCAGAACTGTTTAACGGTTCCGCCGATAATCGGACCGCGCCAAAGCACCGGGTCGGTTTCGTCCTCAAGCAAAAGATTGACAGACATGAGCTTCGTTCCGCCCTTGCTCATAACAGGCAGCACTCCGCGCCCGTCCGACATTGCGTGCTCATGCACCCCAAAAATGCGCGGAATTGACGGGCCTGTTATATCGGCGTCCAGCACAGCCGTTTTATATCCCTGCTTCTGCATTTTCGACGCCAGAAGCGAGGTCACGAGCGATTTTCCCACGCCGCCCTTGCCGCTTATAACGCCGATTACTTTTTTAATATCCGAATATTCATTCTGCTTTTCCAAAAGGCTCTGCGGCTGCGTGCGTGATGCACACTCGCTTCCGCATTCCGAGCAGTTGTGACTACAATTTTCACTCATTAATATCACCCTCCGATATATCTATAATATATCACTTACCGGGTTCAATCTCAACCTTTGTATGCCTATCTCTTAATAACTTTAATTACAGGGCTTTTTAATATTCCGACGGGCTTAAGATTATACTCATAGCTCCATTCATCATCCTTTGAATACCAGTGATCCGGACCTACCCATGAGTTTTTTCCGCAGTTATGCAGACTGCCGAACGTGTTCACGCGGTTTCCGTACAGAATATATTCAACCGTGTGCTTCCCCGGTTTGAGCTTTTCAACGGTAATCTCATACGGCGCAAACGCAATTTTTCCTGCCTCGCTGCCGTCAACAAGCACCTTGATAAGCGCGCCCCTGTAAAGCGCCGCATTTATCCTGATATCACATTCCGAATCAATATCAAGCTGCGTTTTATATGTTATGTTTCCGCCGTAGAAAGGCATTCCGAAGCGTGTAATATCCCCGAAAGGAATTTTGGAGGACGGCGCGGCAAGTATGCTTGCGCAGCCGTTATAAATGACATCGAAATCACCTGTGAGGAAGCATGCTTCAAGGCTTGTGCGCTTTCCTACCGGCACTTTAGCAAGAATAATGTTCATCCCGCTTTTTATTGACGGAACGCGGTAGCGTTTAACGGCTTTGTCGACAAAATACCCGTCCTCGAAAAGCACAATGTTTTCGCCGTTGACGTTAAGCTCTTCAAGCTCTTCCGCGCAGAAAAAGACATTTTCAAGCTCGGTTCTGCTCTCAAGCTCAAACCTGAGCGTTACGAAATGCGTTATCTTTTCTTTTTCGATTACCCAGGGCTGAACATCCATCCCATCGGCAAGCGGCCAGCCGTATATTTTTCTGATTTTTCCGTCTGTCCTGAGAATTTCCTCCATTGGTTCGAAGTTTCCTCCGTCAATGGAATATTCCGCAATATCAAGTATGCAGACATTATCTTCGCTGCGCTTGTAATCGACCGCCGATTTTATGTCGGAAACCGCGGCAATGCTTTCATCATTTGTTTTCTCGGTGAAAGCGTGCTCCGTGCACGGAGCAAGGGTCAGAAGCAGGCTGTCATTCTCGTAAAACGTTTTATAAACCTCGGTAACGCCGTTTTCGGCTGTAAACGGAATGTTCTTTACAGTTCCGCCGAGCGTATCCATTTCCCGCGGTGTATATTCGCCCTTTATCCTTATAATGGCATCTACGGGCTTGCCGTCCTTCTTTTTCACCTGTGCAAGATTTGCAATGAACAGGCGGCGCACATCATTATCCGTGCGGAGCTGATAAATAAACTGCTCCGGGCGGTTGCCGCCGGAATCGATTATATCTATTTCTCTATCATCCTCCAAAGCGTTCAGTATGTCAAGCTTATCGAACGGAATCTGCTCCGACACGCTGTAAAGCTTTTGTGCTTCATACGAAAGCTCTGCATCAACATACTTCGGCGCTTTTCCGGCAAAGATAAGCTTTCCGCCGTTTTTAACGAACTTATTCAAAATATCAACGGTGGTTTTGCGCATGGTTTCAAGCTGCGGCACAAGAATTGTACTGTAGCGCATTTCACCGACCGAAAGAACATCCGATATTTCTCCGCAAAGATTCGGCAGGCACGATTCATTTATAAAGTCAAAGTCAATATTTCCGAACAGAAGCCACTCCGTAATATTTTTAAAGTTTTCATCCATTTGTCTGCGAATTTGCGCCGTCACATCGGACGGGCCCCAATGCAGCCAGTAGCTTTCAATCGGATGAATAACCCCAACGCGCACGCACGGCTTTCCGCGTGTGAGAACGGTGTTAAGGCGCGCGAAATGATTTTCAATATACGGATATTCCTTATACCACGGCGACTGATAATTGATTGAAGCCGGATAGTCGCGCTTTGCGGAGCCTTTCATGGAAACCCAGGAAAGATGCGGAACGCGCACCGTAACGCCGAGCGCAGCCTGCCAATCGCCCTGGAATTTGTGCCCCCTGAAATCAAAATCCCAGTTTGTAACGCCGTAAAGCTCCGACGTCATGCCCTCCCTGCCGTACTGATGCACCGCGGACTGCGCCTGCTTCGCTGTTGTATACTCCGTATAATTCACAAGCATATCTATGCCGGGAATCTGAAACGAGCGGTATGCGCGCATTGCTTCACCGATTGCCATGGTCTGGCTTTCAAGCGTCTGCTCCGCAAGCATATGCCCCGTCAGATTAATTCCGTTTTCGGCGCACCAGCTTCCGCACGCGTCGGAAAAAGCCTGCGTGAAGCGCTCGCAGACATGGTCGTGATACAAATACCTTGCTCGCGAAACCGCTCCGTTCGGAAGCTCCCAAAACAGCTCCGGCAGCTTATCGGATATATCAAAGCCATAGCTTTCTTTAAAGGTATCGTCAAAATCGCATGTCCACGGAAGCGTGCAGTCGTCCGTGCTTTCAGCAAATTTAAATGTATTTTTGTAAGCAAACTGCGGTTCATCGGTAAATATTGCCGGAACGCTTTTTCCGAAATCACCTCCGACAACCTCCTTGTAACGCTCATGCGTCACCTCAATAAAGCGCTTGATTGCAGCCTTGCTGAGCGTGTCCGCATATGAGTGACCGTTAAACCAGCCGGACGGCTCAACCACCTTAACCGAAGCATACCAAACAGCGCCCTGCGCCCCGTTTTCGTTCTCTATCCGTTTGTATTGAGCAAGCTCGCCGTGCTTATTCAGCCGCACATCGTATATTCCGACCGGGTATGTACCGCCGCTTTCCGCCGCCTCCTGCTTTGAAGCGGTGATTTCGGGCTTTTTCATTGAAAAAACAAGCTGCCGCTGGGCGAATCTGACATTGCTTGTAACATAACCTCCGGCAGCTCCGCTCGGCCATCTGTCCTCATCATACAGCCATGCAAGCATCCCGTTTTCTTTCGCCTTTTCGGTGCAGGTTTTAATCAGCCGCATATATTCATCGCTTAAATATTTTGTTGCCATTCCGCTTCTTGTGTGCATATGAAAGCCGCCGAAGCCCATCTCCTTCAGGCAGTCTGCCTGGCGCAAAAGCTCGCTTAAATCAAGCTCGCAGTTCCATGCCCAGAACGGAGCTCCGCGATATTCCGCCGTCGGATTTTCAAACAGCTTCAAGTCAAGCTTTTCGTCCGCACTTTTTTTATATAACATTTTCCACACCTCCGAAAATATTTCTTGATTTCATTGTAGACTTTGGTTTATAATAAAAACAGGGTATTTTTTAAGAATAAAGGTAGGCGTTTTTAAGTTGTTTTTCTCTGATAGATTAAACCTTGATAAATTTTATTTGTTTTCCACCGATGCGCACCACGTTTTCACACATGCGCATGAGTTTCTTGAGCTGGCATATGTCAGCAAGGGAAGCGCAAGGCACATACGCGACGGAAACGAACAAATTATCCGCGAAGGGGATTACTTCGTTATCGATTACGGTTCAACACATTCATATCATGCGCTCAGTGACGAATTTGAGATAATTAACTGCCTTTTTTTGCCGGAGCTGATTGATGTTTCGCTTAAGCATTGCAAGTCACTTCAAACGGTAATCGATAATTATCAGATACAGTTCAGAAGCGAATATTTTTCCGTCAGCCCGTCCTCAAACACATTTAAGGACAATGACGGCTGCATAATAAAGCTGCTCCGCGATATGCTCAGCGAGTTTCAAAGCGACTTGCCCGGTTACGGTCAGCTTATCCGCGCGCGAATGATTGAAATTTTAATTCTGACAATGCGGAAAATTTATATAAATCCCGCGGCAGGCTCACACGATGATACAATGAACGCCGTTATTTCCTATATCGGAAAAAACTATGCGTCGGATTTAACGCTTGGGGACATATGCAAAAAATTCGGCTACTCCCTCCCCTATATGAGCCTTAAATTCAAGCAGAATTTTAAAATGACATATACTGCATTTTTGCAGAAGGTCAGGGTTGAACAGGCAATGCGCCTGCTGGCGCACACAAGCGATTCCGTTGAGGAAATTGCAAGCTCCGTCGGGTACGGGGATTTAAAGGCATTTTACGCCGTGTTCAAGCGGTTCAGCGGAACAACGCCCGTAAGCTTCCGAAAAGGAATCCGCGAACGGACGGATATATAAAAGCATATAAAAATATTGACAGCCCGCGCTCGGCGGTGCTATAATTATTTTGAAATTATTACGGAGGATTGATTATGAATAAGATACACGCAAAAGATATACGCTTCGGAATGAGAGGGCACGACCTCGGTTCGGATTTTGACGAAATGATTGAAAACGCAAAAAAGTATAATGTACATACGCTTCAGTTTGCGCTTGCCAAAACCGTTAATGAGGTTGACTTTGACAGCGTTGGTTATGATAAAGCGCTGTCGGACAAAATCTCTGCCGCGCTCAGAGAGAATGACCTTTCCGTTGCCGTGCTCGGCTGTTATATTAACCCCGTTGACCGCAGCGAAACAGAGCTTGAAAAAAGCCTGCGCAGATTTGAAAATTTCATCTCTTACGCAAGCGATTTCAATGCCGGTGTTATCGGCACCGAGCCCGGATTTTATGAAAGCCTCGAAAAAACACATTCCGAGGAAAATTATTCGTTCTTTATAAAAAACATGCGCCGCCTTGTAAACGCTGCCGAGGAAAAGGGTGTTGTCATTGGGCTGGAGCCTGTTTATATTACCACAATTTGCTCCCCCGAGGTCACACGGAGAATGCTTGACGATATCAATTCGGACAGCCTTGCGGTGATTTTCGATTTATCGAACATTCTCAATGCGGAGAATTATACGCGTCAACACGAAATTATCGACAGTGTATTTGCGCTTTTCGGGGATAAAATCCGCGTTATTCATCTTAAGGATTTCGCATTTGAAAACGGAGAAAAACGCTTTGCCGTTACCGGCACGGGAATGTACGATATTGAATATCTGTTCTCAAAAATTGCCGCACTGCCGCACATGCCGCAAATAATTCTCGACGAGCTTCCGCTCAGATATCACGATGAAGCAATCGCAAATCTTGAAAAAATTTTGGGTTAAGCTCCGTGAAGCTCAATACGGCGTAATTTTTCCCCTTCTCCCCTCGTAAGGCAAATCCGCATATGTGCGAACTGTTAATGAGTTAGGCTTCGGAACAGTGCTGTTTGCGCGCTTGCCCTTGTATCTCGGTATGCCTATATCGCGCTGCGGCTCCGAAGCAATTGCATCGGGCATGAAATTAATGCCGCTCTAAAAATGTTTAAAAAAATCCTTGACAAAACCTTCTGTTTTATGTATAATAATCAAGTAGCAAATCTGGGTGTAGCGCAGTTTGGTAGCGTGCTTGAATGGGGTTCAAGAGGCCGGGAGTTCAAGTCTCCCCACTCAGACCAGCAAAAACCGCTTAACCGTTAGGGTTAAGCGGTTTTTCTATGCTTGTAATGTAGCATGAATTATACCCTTGTACATGGTGGAAAATTTGTGCTGAAAAGCCGTCCGTCATACATTATCGACAACTCTCCGTAAACTTTACCCCAATTTCTCAGTGGCATTGTCCATTTCTTTTTTGCATCAAATGTCGCCAAATACAACGCTTTCAAAAGTGCGGTATCGCTCGGAAATACGGAGAGTGTGAAAAGAAAAGCATTTAGGTTAAACCGTTTCACGGCCGCACGGGCATTATTATTCAAAGCTCTTTTCTGTTACGCCGGTATAAGGGTCACGCAGCTTTTTTGATGCTGCAAGCGCGATGAATCTTTCTCCCTTATCGTTCACTGCACAATAGAAATGATAAACCACTCCGCCATGCTCCAGCACACACGGCTTATGCGCAAAAAGGTTTTCCCATTCATATTCGCATTTTACAAGCGGTTCGCCGTCCCATGTGCGCCAGTGAATCAAATCACGCGAGCAGGCAAAGGTATCGTAAGCCGTTTTGAATCCGATACATCTGTAATATATCATAACGTATATATCGCCGATTTTAACAATCTGCGGATCGCCCGAAATCGCCAAACCGTCGATTTTGCCGACCTCATCAATGAGCGGTTCCTCTCCGCAGCGCTGCCAATGCTCTCCGTCGTCGGAAACAGCCATGTAAATTCTTTCGGAATTTGTTTCATCCTTGGCATTGTATGAATTGATGAATCTGTGCCCGAGAGTGTGCGCTTCATCCTCAAGCATATTTCCTTTGTAAACGGTCACCCTTTCATATTTGCGCGCGTCCTTATCCAACGGCGACAGAACGGGGTTGTCCATCCGCGTGAATGACATCGGCTCAACCGGGCTGTCCGAATAAGCCTGCCCCATCATCATAGGGTCGGGCTCATAACCGTCCGCACAGCCGCCGAGATATGTCATGTAATACTTTCCGTTCACCTTTAAAAGCTCGTTTGTGCCGCCGAGCCTCATGTCAACAAAAGCGGCATAGCCTGCCGTTTGCAGGGAATCCCACTTGCCCGGCGCGCTCCGCGCAAGCATCTTTCCGATTGTTTTCCAATTCAGCAAGTCATCACTTTTTGCGATATATGTTTCATACCCTGCTGTGCTCACATCTTTAGCAATCCGTATGTAGTACATATACCAGCTTCCGTTATAGCGGAACACGGACGGGCTGTCCGTCAGATAATCGCCGAGCTTGATAACCGCTCCGCACTTGAAAGGTGTTTTTAATCTTTCGTAAACCGCATTCATTTCGCTATCGCTTATTTCTTTATACATATTTTCCGCCTCCGTTTTTTATATATAATATCATACAAAATACACCTGCACAATTGATAAAATCACATATTATATTGACAAAATCACACTGTTGAGGTATACTTCTGTCAGAGGTGATTTTTACGGAGGGAATTAATTTAAACAAGGAAATACATTACCTTGGTTCATCGCTGAGATATTTTGCCGAGGGGGAGCGGCACGTTGACCGCTTTTTTGAGCACGAAGCGCTTCTGATGATTTTTTCGGGAACGCTTTGCTTCACCGAAAACGGAATCCCTTATGAGGTCGGGCGCGGTGAATACCATATTCAGCGCGGACATACACACCAATCGGGTGACCGCGAAAGCCTTTCTCCTCAATATCTGTATGTGCATTTTGATGCGGAATGGACTGAAAACGAGCGGATAATGCTTCCCAAACGCGGCGAATTTAATATCGGCGAATATGCCGAAATAATACGAACGCTTGATGATATCGGGCACGGCGATTTTCTTCTTGCCGAAAAAAACGCAGCGCTTTACGGACTGCTTTCACGCCTGAAGGATGACGGAGCCGAGATGTCCGCCGCCGGAGAAATTGCGGCGTATCTTTCCGCGCATTTTGCCGATGCACCGTCGCTCGGAGAGCTCTGCCGCATTTTCGGCTACAGCAAAAATTACATAATCAGGCTGATGAAAAATGAGTACGGCTGCACACCCGTTCAATATATAAACAGGCAAAGAATCGGAAAGGCTGAGTATTTGTTGTCTGTTACAGGCGCTTCAACGGATACAATCGCCGAAAAATGCGGCTTCTCCAATTATTCCCACTTTTATCGGCAGTTCGTTGCCGTTAACGGAATCTCACCGAGCAAATGGCGGCAAATACGAAAAAAGGAAATGTGATATTGTATACAAAAATCCGCGGAGGAAACTGCTCCCGTCCGCGGAAAATTATTAATAATAATGTGAGAACTGCTCGATTTCACTCGCGAGCTGCTCCGTGCGCCGCTTGCGTGCTGCGCGGCGTTTTCTGCGAAGGATTCTTCTCCTGCGCCGCTCAAGCATCACAAAAATAACGCACAGCAGAATCACGCATAGGATAAACCAGGGCGAAGTGACAAAAGCAATCATTCCGTTCATTGCATATGCCACCGGATCAAAGCGATAATCACTGTCCGAAACAAGCTGCACCTTGCCGACCGAAACCGCACCGATGAAATATTCCCTTGTTCCGAGGGGAGCGCCTGCCTTAACCGGCGCTTTTACGTCCGTTTGCAGAGAATCCTTGTATGTGACCTTTGCCTTTTTAGCATTTTTATCTCTCAGCACGCGCACACTGTCCGCCGTTTCAAGAAGAACGGCTTTTGTTTTGCGCGCATTTTTTATTTTCACCTGCGTTACCGCCTCCCCCTTTGGGGCAACCGTTACAGAGGTGTAGTTGTCAAAAACATAATTGAACATATTTATACAATCGGTGAAGCTCTGCGTTTTTCCGTCCACCGTTTTTGCACCGAAAACAAGCGCCAGAAGCTGCATCCCGTTTTTCTCGGCGGATGCCGCAATGCAGCTTTTCGCCTTTGAAGTGTAGCCCGTTTTAATACCGGTTGCGTATTTATAGAAATAGTCTCCGCGGCGCAGGCGGCTTACAAGATGGTTGCCGTTCACAATCGTGCGCGAATCGTGATATTTTTCCGTTGCCGGGATTGAATACGAATCGCATTTGACAATTTCGCAAAATTCCGGAATTGACATTGCATGCAGCGCCAGAAGCGACATATCGCGCGGAGTTGTGAAGTGGCGTTCGTCATGGTCGCCGACCGGATTCACAAAGTTGGTGTTTTTCATTCCGAGCGCTGCCGCACGCTTATTCATCATTGCAACAAATCCGTCAATACTGCCGCCGGTATATTCCGCAACAACATTTGCCGCGTCGGCTGCTGATGACAGCAACATTCCGTAAAGCAGCTGCCGAAGCGACAGTCGCTCTCCTTTTTTTATCCCCATTTTGCTGTCACCGTCGGGAACGCTTGTGATTGCCGATTCGCTCGCCGTAACAACGTCCTCCAGATTCCCGTTTTCAAGCGCAAGCACCGCCGTCATAAGCTTTGTCAGACTGGCGGGATAAACCTTGGCGGACGCTTTTTTTT
>CAJJUC010000090.1 GCA_905195005.1 uncultured Eubacteriales bacterium
GAAAACCTTGACGCCGTGCTTGATGAGTTTGATAAAATAATAGGTATGGACAGGCTTTGCGCAGTTCATCTCAATGACACGAAAAATCCGTTTGCAAGCCACAAGGACCGCCACGAAAAAATAGGCGAGGGCTGTCTCGGAAGCGACGCTCTTGTGCGCGTTATAAATAATCCGCGGCTTAAAAATCTGCCGTTTCTTCTTGAAACGCCGAATGAACTCGACGGATACGAAAAAGAAATAAAATTTCTAAAAAATAATTATATTGATTAGGGAGGAAAATAATAATGGTAAGAAAGGCATTCAAAATGAAGCTTTATGAGGGAATGAAGGATGAGTATGCACGCCGCCATAATGCTCTTTGGCAGGAAATGAAGGACATGATTCACGAATATGGCGGCAGCAACTATTCAATTTATCTTGACGAAGAAACCAACACCCTGTTCGGTTATATCGAGCTTGAGAACGAGGCGCTTTGGGCAAAGAGCGCCGATACGGCAATCTGCCGCAAGTGGTGGGATTTTATGGCGGACATCATGGAAACCAATCCCGACAACAGTCCCGTTTCAATCGACCTCACCGATGTTTTTCATCTTGACTGACGTCTTTTTCAATAACAACGTAAGCGGCGCCGCGCTTTTTCAGATTTCTGGAAATGCGCCCGCCGTTTTCGTTTGGCACGCAAATCGTAACGAGTGAATAACTCGGCGAGTATTCCATGTTAAGAATGTCAAGCAAAGCTCCCGAAACCGCTCCGATAACCGCTCCGGCAACAAGCCCCGTAACGATGCCCGTTTTCGCATATATGCCGATGCCCGGTACAAGAGCGGCTGCCGCACCGAGCACAATTCCGAGCGCTGCGCCGCAGAACAGACCCGTAAAAACAAAATTAGAAAGCTGCGCCTTTTCGGCGGCAACACTGCCGACGAGAATGTCGCCGCTGCCTCCGCCCGATTCCGAAAGGTCAAACGCCGCCGAACGCGCTTTTGCGCTGTCGTTAAAATATGCCGTGATTTTTTTCATACTATCTCTCCTTTGCAGCTATTGTTTGCGATTATTAATGAAAAATTCACAAAATTAACAAATATTTAATTGTAAAATAATAAATTTTGGTATAAAATACAGATTAATATGACTTATTTTATTGACGGAACGGACACAATGTGATAAAATATCTCAGTATGAAAAAAATAATGACAGTGAGGTTGTTAATATATGGCAAAAAAAACCGGGGGAAAATCCTCCAAGGTTGTATCTGTGCTGCTTGTGATGTTGATGATGTTTGCGGCGGCAGGCGGCGGTATATATTGTGCAAAGCTGTTTACAACGCCGTACAGCAGCGACGTTGTCGATGAGTTTGACGAGGACACGCTTGATTCTGTTGTCATATCCAAGGAAAAGTGCAACATTCTTATTCTCGGAACCGATAAAAGCGGCGGACTGACGGACGTTATGATGCTTGCGCAGATTGACCCTCAGCAGGATAAGGTTTCGGTGCTCAGCATCCCGCGTGACACTCGCATTAAATTCAACAATCAGTGGATTAAAATAAATGCGGCTCATTCAATGGGGAAGAAAACGAAAAAAGCCGTTGAAAACTCGATAATTGCAGTCAAAAATCTTACGGGCATTCCGATAAACCACTTTGTAAAGGTTAATTTTGATGCGTTCAAGGATACGATAGATGAGCTCGGCGGCGTTGATTTCGATGTTCCGCAGCGCATGAAGTATACGGACAAGTATCAGGATTTGTACATTGACCTTCAGCCGGGCTTTCAGCATCTGGACGGGGACAAGTCGGAGCAGCTTGTGCGCTTCCGCCGCTATAAAAACGGTGACCTTGACAGAATCAAGGTTCAGCAGCAGTTTTTGCATGCAATCGCCGAGCAGAAGCTTCAGATGAAGTATATCGGCAAAATTAACAAGATTTATAAGATTGTTGCGAAGAACATGGAAACCTCGATGACCCCCGATAACTTTGTTCAGGCGGCAAAGCAGGTGCTTTCCATCGGAAAAGACAATATCCAGACGGAAATGCTTCCGTGCACACCTCAGTATATCGATAATATTTCATATGTAATTCCGAACACGGCCGCAATCGCCAAGGTTCGCGAAACAATGTTCTGCTATGACGAAAACGGAAACGACATAATCCCGGAGGTGACCGTGGGCGATGATTCCGCGGAGGACGGCGCTCAAAACGGTGCGCAGGGCGCAGAACAGTAAGAAAAATTTAAAAAAAGCAAAAAAAGTGCTTGCATTGATAACCCGATAACGATATAATAAAATCGATATGGGATAATGAGAGGAATGATTTGATGGCTGAAAATGTCAACGTTAAAATCACAATGGAAAACGGCGGCGAAATCGAACTGGAGCTTTATCCTGGCATCGCGCCCGAAACCGTTGAGAATTTTAAAACGCTTGCGGAAAATTCGTTTTATGACGGACTTACCTTCCACAGAATCATAAAAGGCTTTATGATTCAGGGCGGAGACCCCCTCGGAAACGGGATGGGCGGCAGCGATAAAACAATCAAGGGCGAATTTCTGATGAACGGCTTTAAGAATGACCTTAAGCACACGCGCGGCGTCATCTCCATGGCAAGAAGTCAGAATCCGAACAGCGCGTCAAGTCAGTTTTTCATTATGCATGAGGACGCACCGCATCTTGACGGCAGCTATGCGGCTTTCGGCAAGGTGACAAAGGGAATGGATGTTGTGGATGAAATTGCTTCCGTGCGCGTCGGCTTTGACGGGCAAACCCCGGCTCAGCCTCCCGTAATTAAATCGATAACGGTTTTATAAGCTTGTGTATTAAATAATTTTTATAATTATTTTTTATATTTTTTAAACATGAAAGGATGTTTTAAAATGGCAGTAAAAGTTGCAATTAACGGTTTTGGGCGTATCGGTCGTCTGGCATTCCGTCAGATGTTCGGTGCAGAGGGCTACGAGGTAGTGGCTATCAACGATCTTACAGATCCCAAGATGCTTGCTCACCTTCTTAAGTATGATTCGTCTCAGGGCAGATACGACGGTCACACTGTTGAAGCAGGCGAAAATTATATAGTTGTAGACGGCAAGAAGATTACAATTTACAGCGAGCCCAAGGCAGCAGACCTTCCCTGGGGTGAAATCGGCGTTGACGTTGTTCTTGAGTGCACAGGCTTCTACACATCGAAAGAAAAGTCTCAGGCTCATATCGATGCAGGCGCTAAGAAGGTTGTTATCTCCGCTCCCGCAGGCAAAGACCTTAAGACTATCGTTTACAGCGTAAACGAAAAGACTCTTACAAAGGACGATCAGATTATTTCTGCCGCTTCCTGCACAACGAACTGCCTTGCTCCCATGGCTAAGGCTCTTAACGATTTTGCACCCATTCAGTCCGGTATCATGGCAACAATCCATGCTTACACAGGCGATCAGATGATTCTTGACGGACCGCATCGCAAGGGCGACCTTCGCCGTGCGCGTGCAGGCGCTGTAAACATCGTTCCCAATTCAACAGGCGCTGCAAAGGCAATCGGTCTTGTTATTCCTGAGCTTAACGGCAAGCTTATCGGCGCTGCTCAGCGTGTTCCCGTTCCCACAGGTTCAACAACAATCCTCACGGCTGTTGTTAAGGGCACAGACATCACTCCCGAGAAAATTAATGCAGCTATGAAAGCAGCTTCCAACGAATCTTTCGGTTACAACGAAGATCTCATCGTTTCCTCCGATATTATCGGCATCCGTTACGGTTCTCTCTTCGATGCAACTCAGACTCTCGTAACAAAGATTACAGACGACCTTTACGAGGTTCAAGTTGTTTCCTGGTACGATAACGAAAACTCTTACACAAGCCAGATGGTTCGTACAATCAAATATTTTGCAGAGCTTGCATAAGTTCAAGGCATATAAAAGGGATTCCGCAGTTTTGCGGAATCCCTTTTGTCGTTGTTATACACTTATTTGCTGAAAATATATTCGGTCAGAACATCGGCAATATGCTCGGCACGCTTCTGCATTTCCGGTTCGGTGAACAAATCCTTTCCTGTGATTTTCGATATTGTATAAATATTTGAAAATGCCGAAAAGCAGAACATATTCATTGAAAGCGCCGTCTGCTCAATGTCAAGGCTTTCTCTTATTATGCCGCTCTCAATCCCTTTTTTCAAAAGTTTTTTGATTCCGTGAAACAGCGAGGATTTTATGTCAGTCGTGTACTTTGCATAGTTAAGGTTTTCCCAAAGCACAAGTCTTACAAAATTGGGGTTTTTGGTTAGAAACTCAAAGTAGTCGAGAATAACGCATCTGATGTCATCCTTCCCGTGAAAGCTCCTGTCCTCAAGAGTGTCCTCATAATCGCTCAGTCTTCCGTAAACTGATTTCAGCACCTCAGCATACAAAAGCTCCTTGCTTTTGTAATGCGAATAAATAAGCTTTTTATTTACCCCGGCATTGCTTGCAATGTCGTCAACCTTTGCGGCGGACAGTCCTTTCAGGGCAAACTCGTTTTCCGCCGAATTAAGAATTTTGCCGCGCGTTATTGCGCTTTTAATTTCCTGCTTCATATCCCAATTTCCTTTTTCCATTTTTCAATATTTGCCGCAATAAAATCATCGTCGGAAAGCTCGGGATAAGCGGCATAGATTCTGTCAATTTCGGCGCTTTGCCCGCCCGACATTTTTTCATCGGGGTTAAGGCAGCAGACGTTTTTCATCAGTCCCTGCCTGCGCAGAACCTCATGCAACCCCGCAATGCAGCCGGCAAAATCGTTTGCGGTGTCAAAGAACACACTGTTTGCGTCAGTAACCTTTGCAGCAAGCGTCAGAAGCTCCGCGGAAATTTTGTCATTATTCTTTTCCCTTTTCACCGCGTCAAACAGCTCAACGGCTTTTTTCGTCCATACCGACCAGTGCCCGAGCAGACCGCCGTCAAAGCCCTTAACAAATTTTTTGCCGTTCACGTTAAAGGCGTATTTTGTAAGCAGATCAATCACGATATTGTCATCGTTGCCGGTATAAAGCGTAATATCGCCGCGTCTTTCGGAAAATGCCGCCGCGCGGACAACATCAAGCGTTGTGTATCTGTTGAAGGAGGCGCACTTGATTGCAGCAACGTTGTCAATGCCGCATATCTGCGACCAGTAATCATAAGAAAATCTTCTTCCGCCGACAGCCGTTTGCAGATAAAAGCCGATAACGGGCATCACCCTTGCAACCGCTTTCGTTCTTTCAATCATGTATTCCTCGCTCTTGTCATTCAGTCCTCCGGGGCTGAGCAAAACTGCGTCAAATCCGTATTTTTTTGCTGTTTCGGCTTCTCTGACAGCCTGCTCCGTTTCGCCGCAAACGCCGGAAACCTTAACGATTACCTTGCCCGTTTTGTTTTCGTATTTATCAATTTCATCGGAAACGATTTTAAGCACAGGCTCAAAAAGTCCGATTTCGGGCTTGCGTATTTCAAACTGTGTGGTGTGTACTGCCGTTCCTATACCGCCGACTCCGCAGCCGAGATAGTATTTCATAAGCAGGCGCTGCGTTTTTTCGTCAAAATTTCTGTTTTCATCAAGTGCAAGGGGAGTTGCCGGAATAACCGTTCCCTTTTTTAATATTTCAAGCGCTTTTTCGTGTCTGTCCATTATGCTTCCCTCCGTTAATAATTGCCCTTACGTTCCTCAAAATGAGTAGGCTTGTTAAGCGTTCGTCCGCCGTCAAGAAGCCACTGTGCCTGCCAGCGGATAAGCGTTTTTGCCGAAACCGACGGATAACCGAAAACCTCCGTTGCGAGCGACGCGTCGTTAAGATAAGCGTCGGAACCGCATTCGTTTTCAAAAATCGGTTCTTTGCCGAGGTAGCCGCCAAGCTCAATCGCGGCTTTTTTAACGGAAACCGTTTCAGGTCCCGTGATATTCATTACCGTTGCCGGTGAAGATGCATGCAGAAGTCCGCGGATTGCCATTTCGTTTGCGCTGCCCTGCCAAATGAAATTGAACACGGGCGTTGCAAGGCTGATTGCCTCGCCCTTGAGAATCTTGTCCGCAAGGTCAAAAAGAACGCCGTAACGCAGGTCAATGGCAAAATTCAGCCTGTAAATAAACACATTTGTTCCGAACGTGTTTGCAGCATATTCAAACGCGCGTTCACGGGCAAGGCAGCTCATGGCATACTCGCCGTTCGGAAGCGGACGGCAATTTTCATCGCAGCCGCCACCGTTTATGGGAACAATCGGGTATATGTTGCCGGATGAAAATACAACGATATTCGACTTTTTGAACTTATCGGCAACAAATGCAGGCAGAGTGGAATTCATCGCCCATGTCTGCCACTCGTTGCCGTTTGTGCCGAACTTTTTGCCGGCCATGTAGATAATGTTTTCCGCATTGGGGAGCGCATAAAGCTTTTCTTTATCCAGCAGATCCGCCTTGATTACTTCAATGCCGTTGTCCTCCATAAGCTTCATTGCAATTTCATCGCTTCCCCTTGAAACACCGTATATCTTTTTATCGATGCCTGCCGCTTCGCAGGCTTTTTTTGCAAGCACGCAAAGCGTGGGACCCATTTTTCCGGCAGCGCCGAGAATCATTATGTCACCCTTGATTTTTTTGACGTCCTCAATAAGCGCCTCGGAGGGGGTTGTAAGCATTTTGTTGAGTTTTTCCTCTGTCCACATAATTCAAATCTTCTCCTCTAAATAATTTATATATACGCTTTTTGTCATCTTCGCAGCAAAGCTTTCTTTAACGCTCCGCGCTTTTTCCGCACCGTTTTCAAGAAGCATTGCCGCCGTAAGCGCAAGCAGCTGCGCCGATTTTACATACGCGGTATGTTCATCCGCAACCGCAAAATCATTGCTGTGCAGCTTGCCGCAAAATCCGCCGACTGACGGCTGAATCACGGGCATTATGCAGCTTAAATCCCCCATATCGGTAGACCCTGTAATTTCACTTCCGAACACAAGGCAATCTTCGCCCATAACGCTTTTTGCCGCTTCCTCCATCACCGCCGAAAGCTCCGCGCTTTCGGAAAGGGGAAGATACCCCGGCGTTCGCTCGATTCCCGCGCTTGCCCCGATTATCTGTGCAGCGCCGCTCACACTGCGGCAAACGGCGGCTTCACCTTTTTTTATTGCGGCAAGCGTTGCGCCGCGGACATAGCTTTCAATGCAGACCTCATCGGGAACGGAGTTGACAACATCGCCGCCCTTTGTGATGATGGGATGAATCCTGATTCGTTCCTCATCGCGGAAGGTTTCCCTGTTCGAGTGAACGCCCAGAATTGCAAGCGCCGCAGCGTTCAGCGCATTTATTCCGTCCTGCGGCGCGCTGCCGTGAGCAGCTTTTCCGCGGAACGTTATTTTCTGCGAAACAAAGCCGAGGTTGTGTCCGCGCACGTAAAGCTTCGGATTCGGCTCGTCAGGTTGGGCATGGAGCATCATTGCCATGTCAATTCCGTCAAAAGCGCCCTCCGCGATAAGCTGCTGCTTGCCGCTCATGAAGCTTATTTTATTTTGTGCCGTGAGCGTGCGCCTTGCGTCAAGGTCAATAAACTCCTCAGCCGGAACTGCCATAAATGTGACCGTTCCGTCAAGCTCCTTGCACACTCCGCTTTTCTTCAGGCAATATGCCGCGCCGAGCATTGCCGCAATCTGCGCGTTGTGACCGCACGCATGGGCGTTTCCCTGCCCGTCAGCCGATTTGTTTCCGGGGCATTTCAGACAATCCATCTCGCCGATAATACAAACGTTGTATTTGCTGCTTTTGCCGCCCAGCTCTGCTTTAACGCCCGTCAGCGCATGGGGATATGTGTATTCAATGCCGAGCATTTCAAGCTCGCGGCGCACAAGAGCCGAGGTTTTTTCTTCAAAAAAACCGAGCTCGGGATTGGCAAGCACAGTCTTGCCGATTTCGATGATGCGTTCGGAATATTCCGCCGCAGCCGCGGCAATTTTTTTGCTTATATCCGAATCCATAATATTCACCCCTCGGTGTTATAATAAAAGTAACTGCTAAGTTACTTTTATTATAACACGCTTAGCTCGGGTTGTCAATTACTTTGTTTTAAAATTTGTGCGCCGTTTTTTGTCAAAAAAGCTTAAATTTGTTTCGTTTAACTATTGCTTCTTAAAGAAAGTTGTGTTATAATTTGCTTATCAATCAGTAATTAAAGAGGTGATACAATGCGAAGTCCCGAATACCGCGAGGAGAAAAAGAAAGAGATAATGATGAAATGCTTTGAGTGCTACTGTGATAACGGGCTGCGCGATACGGGAATAAAGGAACTTGGAAAATATTGCGGCATGACCTCGGCAAATCTGTACGGATATTTTGACAATGTTGACGATCTTATAACGCAGTCAACCGAATATTGCATGGCAAAGGTTGAGGACGACTTTATGGAGCTTGCGCCGAAAAACCCGGAAGATATTCTGAGGTTTATCGAAGAAATTCCTTATTGGACGGCGCAGAAGCACGGAAAAAAATACAGGCTTATGTACCAGGTTTACATGCACCCGAAATACATTGAGCACGGAAAGAAATTTGTTGCGGGTGTGAGCCGGAGGTACACGGAGTACGCACAAAGACTTTCGCCGATTCTGGGGATTCCGGAGGATATTCTTACGGGTTTTATATTTTTGTTTGTGCGTGCGGCGGTGCATTATGCATTGTTTGAAGACAAGTATTATCTTGAATCGGAAATGAAAGCGCTTAAGCTTTCGGTATTTGCAGTTCTTAAAGAGAATAAAAATAATAATATGGAAGAATTGGAGGCAATGTTATGAGGCGAAGAAGAATTATGAGCATGGCAATGGCGCTTTGTGTGCTTGCGTCAATGCTCGCCGGCATACCTGCCGCTGCTGCGGAGGAGTATGTGTGGGTGTACACACTCGGATTCGAAGTCAGCAATGCAAGGGATTCTGCAACGGCGAAAAACAATGTGCAGTGCCACATGCGCTTCGGGAAGGATTACGAGGTTTTCAACGTTCAGGGCGTAAATAAAAAAGGAACGGAAACGAGAACCGAGTATCAGTCAACGCGTGCACCGTGGACGCTTGATACAATCACCTTTGAGAATAACCATAAGGACGCGGTTAAGATAAGGTCATATTACATGTGGGTGCGCCGCTCGAAAAAAAGCGCTCCCGAGTATGGATATAATGAAGCCCTCTTTGATAGAAACTATCCGAACGGAATGGGTAAGAATGACGGAAAATGGCTCGACACCGACGACCATAAGCAGACAAGGCTTATATTTTTGCTCTGGCCCGAGCGCGTGATAGAGAAAACCGGTAACTTTACCACCGACCCGGCTACGGTTTATGTGAGCGATTCGGGAAACGATTCCGGCACATATGAGCTGAAATACGACGGTTATGTGAGAGACCAGTATGTGCGTGTGGTAACAGACAGCCCTATCGGAGAGAAATATTACTGTCTGGATCTGAGCACGCCGCCGACAATTACATATGCATTTTCGGGGCAGAAAAAGGATGGCGGAACGGTTAATCAGAAGGATCTTCAGACAAACGCCGGCTTCACCTTCGGGGATACGGGCTTTACGGCGGCGAAAAACGCTCTTGCGGCATATATGAACAAAAACGGCGTTAACAGAATAACCGTGAGCGCAACGCTCGGCTTTCCCGACGGAACGGTCAGAACAAAAAAATCTCCCGATAAGTATACGAAGGAGATAACATTTGTCCGCAAGGCGTTCGAGATTGAAAACGTGTCGTTCAGCACGAACAAATATGTTCCGTCAACAACAGACAAAAAATATAATGATGACAACAATTTCTATAACAATACAATCAAAAATGCCGATGGAACAAGAAGCATTACAGTTACGGGAACGATAAAGACGGGCGGAAACAACGATCATCTTTCCGCGGAAACCAATCTTTACGGAGCGAAACTGAATTTTTCGGAGGCATATATCGCGCTGGGGGACGCTTCAAAAAGGCTTGAAG
>CAJJUC010000091.1 GCA_905195005.1 uncultured Eubacteriales bacterium
TAAATGCCGTTCACTGGTTTAATCCTCTTTGCTATCTTGCCTGTGCTGCTTTGAGCGAAGCGTGTGAGGTGTCGTGCGATATGTCGGCGACAAAAAATATGTCCGAAGATGAACAAAAGTTATATATGCAGACAATTCTTAATTTAGCCACAGAAAGGAGCTAAAAAAATGCTTGAAAATTTATACACAACAAAAATGAGCGCAAACAAAAAGACCTTGCAGAACAGGTTCACAAAAATCCGCAGGGGAAGCGGTCGGATTTCAAAGATTATGGCGGCGGTGATGTCCTGCGCCGTTGCTGTGACAATGCTTGGCGCAACCATTGTTATGGCGGCGGTCGGCTCGGACGGTTTGGAGCATTGGGACAAAAACGAGATTTATTTTCTCGGCAGTGTGAGCTTCACGGCAAATACTTCGGGAAAGAATGTTCCTAATTGGGTAAAAGATGATGTTGTCGGAGATGACGGAAATATATCCGTTACAATAAGGAATTATCAAATGCGGCGCAAAACACGCGGTTATGTTTCGTTATGTACAATAGCCGAATTATCAGGTGCGGGCGGAACGACAAGGCTCTATTCGATTAGCGGCGGAGGCATAAATCGTGCGGCGTCCTTTGACAGCAACAGAAATTTAATAAGCGGCGGAGCAACTTCAAGTCTTAACTATCCGTACTCAAGCAGCTATCGTTTTATAGAAGCAGCCGAAAACGGCGGACTTTTGGAATATGCAAAACCGTTTGTCGAAAACGGTATGCTTGACAGCGAAAGCGGAAAAAGGAAATGTGTTCGTGTTGAATTTGGCATAGATGAACAAAAGAACATATGTGCGATACGTCTTAATCTTTGTTTAACCGATGAAATTAACCCCTATGATATACAAAGAAATGATAACTTCGATGCTATTGACGCATCGGCAGACAGTTTGAATATCATCGGGACTATCGGAGATAAAGCGGAAGATTTTTTTAACTGCGGTTGGTGTATGTACTTTACGGATTTTGAGCGAGATTACAGAAACATTGAAAACAGCGATGTTAAAATAAGCGTGGAAAAAGCTGTGCCGGAAGAAATTATTATTAATACGGATATTAATTTAGAGAATGCCGAATATGTCAATGTAACAATTTTAGACAATAAAAATAATACTGTAACCATACAAGGAGAACCTGCGTCGTTAAACAGACATACAATTATAAAACAATATAAGATGTTTGACGGGAATACTGCATTTAATTCCAATGAAAAATACAGAATATGTATAGGCGTGCTTGATAAAAACAACAATTTACTTTGCCGCTGGCAAAAGTACGTAACAATTCAATAAGAGGAGGTTTTCAAGATGAAAAAAATAATATTCAGCCTGTTGTGTATAATGATGCTGTGTTCTGCGGCTACATTTGCCGAAGAACCCGAAACGGTCGGCGGAACAATCACACTGACGCAGTTTTTAGGCGTCAGCCGTGAAAACGCAAAAAGCGTGTCAATAACGATAACAATGAACGATGTCGACTTTGAAACGGTTTATGTTGATAAAAACGCCTTTTACGATATAAGCGATAATTATATGCTTACCTCTGTTTTTGAACCGGAGCCGATAACGCAAGAGGGCGTATATATAACTATTGAAAAAACAGACGGCAGTCTTGCCTATGCGTATATAGAAAAATGGGGGTTTGCGGACAAATACAGCCTTTTAATGAGCAGACTTCCGTATTCGCTCTATAAATCGGACGATATGCTCAAAATCAATGACATAATCGCACTCGCAAAACCGAAAATTATCGTAAATGAAAACCTTGACATAACAATAAACGGACGAAAAACCGATTTTACGCTAAAACCGTTTGTTGATGAAAACGGCAGAACGCTTGTTCCGGCAAAAGAATTTTGTGGTTTTATTCGCAAAAGCTTTGTTTGGTCGGAGAATCCTCCGCACATTGCAATTAACCCTCATTCAGATACAACTTTGGAATCGGGCGGAAATTTAGGCGATTCCGTTATTTTCAGAATAGGCGAAAAGAATTATGAAATAAACGGCGGATTATACGAAACAGATACGGCGGCACAGCTTGTTGGCGAAAACGCATATATTCCGCTTCGCGCTGTTGCCGAGCTGCTGGGGTATAATGTTGTGTATGCTCCGTCATCGGGCTTATAATAATATAAATCGAAGCATAAATGAAAACACGCATATCACTTTCTTAGGGTGGTATGCGTGTTTTTTAGCGAATATATTCAAGTATTGCCTTAAGCTCCTCCTTAGCGTCCGTGACAGCATCGGTGAGCTGCCTGTTAGGGTGCGTTTGAAGCGGAGCGGTGTTAATTGCGGCAAGCGCATTATAAACGGCAGCGCTGTAAAGCTGCGCATTTTCATCTGTCGGAGAGGCTGCGCCGCCGAGATCGCGCTTGCAGTCCTCAAGCAGTGTTATCGCATTTTCCTCCGACATGGCGAGCGCGATTATTGCGCGCTCCATTTTGTCAATATGCTCACGGAGAAGCTCCTGTGTGCTTTTCAAGTCAATCACTCCTAAATATTGCCAAGCTTTTTCAGCTTGCGTATGTCGCTGCCCAAAAATTCCAGCATTCCGAAGCTGCCGCTTATGCGCGACGCAATCCTGTCGGTATAAGTTTTTGCAAGCATTGCGCGGTTCAGATTCGTTGATATTATCATCTTGCGCCCCGAAAGCAGGCGGCTGTTGATTATGCCGAACAGCTCCGCGCATGTAAACTGCGTCACAAATTCGCTGCCGAGATCATCCAGAATCAAAAGCTCACATTCGGAAATTTTATTTACAATATAGTCCGAACGCTCCGAAACCTCGCGCCCGAAATGCATATCCTCAAGAATCGGAAAAAGTGCGTTGCTGCTGACATAAAGCACATCAACGCCCTTTTCAAGCAGCGCATTTGCAATGGCGGAGGAAAGAAAGGTTTTCCCGAGACCGCAGCCGCCGCAGAAAAGAAGATTATCCGTGCGGCTTTTGAAATCGCGGACAAATTCCTTACATTCGTTTAAAATGGCGCTCATATTTTCGCGCGGAGAACAGCCGTATTCCTCAACATATTCATCACTGTAATAATCAAGGCTGAATTTGTCAAAGGTTTGCCCGGCGAGCGCCTCGGATAGATTCGCTTCACTGAGCGCAAAGCGCGTCATTTCACGCGTCATACATGAACAGAGCTTTCCGTCCGCAAAGCCCGTATCGCTGCAGAGAGGGCAGTGGGGGGGAGGGTCAAGATAGTCTGTCGGATATCCGTTTTCGGCGAGCAACCGGCTGCGTTCCTCAATGTAACGCTTGTTTTCCTCCATAATTCCTGCCGCAGCGCTTATTTCGCTGCATTTTCCGTCCGCAATGGCGCGCAGCATTCTTATTCCGTAGCGGTCAAGCTCGGATTCAATTTCAAAAATGCGCGGAACGCGCGAAAAAACCTCGTTTTTGCGCCTGTTAAGCTCCAATTCGCGCTTTGCCTTGCGGTCCGCAACTATTTTTGCGGCACGCGTATATAACGATTCCGCCATGCATATCACCTCTTTTTAATTTGTGGAAAATTGCGAAAAACACAATGACAAAAAAAGCTGCCGTATTCCTATTCATACTTACATACGGTTTTTCTGCTTTTCAAGCCTCAGTCTGCGTTCAATCGCAGCCATATCGTCCAGCTCATAGCTGCCCTGATGCGCACTCTTGCGCAGGGGCGGCTTTGCAGGATCCTTTTGCTCGAGCTGCGCGGCGGTTTTAATTCCTTTATCGTGCCACGACCGCAGAATTGTGTTCATATAAGGCAGCGAAAGCTTTCCGGTGTTGTTCACGGTTCGCTCAAAAGCCGCTTTTATCATAGCTTCGCTCATATTAAGCTCGGAAACCCACGATGATATGTATTTTGCTTCGGAGGCTGACAGCGCCCTGTCAATTCCGAAGATTTTTTTGCATTTATTCTGCATTCTGTTTTCCTTGGCGGCTCTGTTTATTATTTTTCCTGCCGCGGCAAAATCAATGCCCTGCTCATGCCAGCTTTCGGCAACCTTGTCAATATAGGCAAAGCCCGTTTTTTCAATGGAAACGCAGTATTCGAGGAGCGAGAGCACCAGCTCACCGCTCATTCCGTACCAGTCCATATAATTATAAATAGCCGTTATTTCGCGCTGCGAAAGCGTTTTTTTCAGAATCTGCTCCGCCATTGTAATTGTGTCTTTAATTTGCGGATTGATTTTCATTGCGGCTGAAACATCGCTCATGGTTGCGCGCTTATGCTGCGGCTTTTCCTCCGCAGGTGCGGAAGCGGCAGCTTCATCGGATGCTTTCTTTTTCGGCAGGTCTGTGGCATCGGCAATAACAGGCTCGAATATAAGCCTGTCCTTTCCGACGACGCTCACAAGCCCGACCTTTTTCCAGTACCGCCATGCCTTTGTAACATCGGTTTCAAGAATATCGAGCGCTTCGGCAATGGAAGCGTTTGTAACGTCCGCTTCGGGCTCGCAGCATTTTGCAAGACCGTAAAGATAAACCTTAACGTAGGTTGCATTGGCGTTTATCATATATTTATTTATAAATTCAACCGGAACGGGAACGCTCATCTGCCGGTTCGAGAAAGTTGCCATATAAATACCAGCCTTCTTTGAATCTTTTATTTATTGTAACATAAAAACACAAGAATGTACAGCTTTTTTAGAATATCAGCGCGAAAAAAGGTTTTTCAGCTTATATCGGTAAGCTCGATATAATCCCTTCCGTGCTCCGCAATGAAATCCTTTCTTCCCTGAAGATTATCGCCGAGAAGCAAATCAAACACCTGCGCGGTTTTCTCCGCTTCATCGGGCATAACCTTTATCAGGCGGCGCGTTTCGGGATTCATTGTCGTTTGCCACATCATGTCGGGCTGGTTCTCGCCGAGTCCCTTGCTCCGCTGAATCGACACGCCCTTATCCGGCAGCTTTGCAAGAATTTCCGTTTTTTCCTTTTCGGTGTATGCAAAATACGAAACGTCCTTGTAAACTATTTCAAACAGCGGAGATTCCGCGATGAATACCTTCCCCTCGCGGATGAGCGTGGGCACAAGACGGTAAAGCATGGTGAGTATCAGCGTCCGTATCTGGAAGCCGTCAACATCGGCATCGGTGCATATTATTATTTTGTCCCAGCGCAGATTATCGATATCAAAGGCGTTTACATCCTTGTTGTGCTTTGAATTAATCTCAACTCCGCAGCCCATAACCTTGAGCAGGTCGGTTATGATATCGTTTTTAAAAACCTTCTGAAAGTCTGCCTTAAGGCAGTTGAGAATTTTTCCGCGGACGGGAATTATCGCCTGAAAATCCGCGTCACGCCCGAGCTTGCAGGCGCCGAGCGCACTGTCACCCTCAACGATATAAAGCTCGCGCCGCGAAACATCCTTCGTGCGGCAGTCAACGAATTTCTGAACGCGGTTCGTAACATCAATGCTGCCCATCAGCTTTTTTTTCATATTTGTGCGCGTGCGCTCCGCCGTTTCGCGGCTGCGCTTGTTGAGAAGAATCTGGTTGCAAACGCGCTCCGCCTCGGGACGGTTCTCGATGAAGAATATTTCGAGATTATGCTTCAGAAAATCCGTCATTGCTTCCTGAATGAATTTGTTCGTGATGCTTTTCTTAGTCTGATTTTCATAGCTTACAACGGTTGAAAAGCAATTTGTGACAAGCACAAGGCTGTCCGAAATATCGTTAAATGTTATTTTGGCTTCATTTTTCGTATATTTGTTATTCTGCCGCAGATAGGAGTCAACGGCGCTCACAAACGCGCTTCTTGCTGCCTTGTCGGGTGCGCCGCCGTGCTCGAGAAAGCTGGAGTTATGATAGTATTCGATAAGCTGAATATCGTTCGAAAAAGTCCATGCGGCGCTGAGCTTAACCTTATAATCCTTCATATCGGCACGGTCGCGCCCAACGCGCTCGCCCTCGTAAAAAGCGGTGCCGCAAAGCCTTTTTTCGTTGTCCGGGCAGATTTCATTGATATAATCCACGATTCCGTTTTCATAACAATACTCGAATTTCTGAACGCCGCCGCTTTCGTGATATGTGAGCTTGAATGTGATTCCTGCGTTGACAACCGCCTGCCTTTTAAGCGATTCACAGAAAAATTCAACGGGAATACTGATATCGGTAAAAACCTGCAAATCGGGGCGCCATTTGATAACGCTTCCGGTGCTGCGGTACTTTTTTTCCTCCTTGTAAAGTCCGCCGACGTTTTCGCCCTTTTCAAAATAAAGCTTATGCTCGTAGCCGTCGCGGCACACAGTTACATCCATGTATTCCGCGCTGTACTGCGTTGCGCAAAGTCCGAGTCCGTTAAGACCGAGCGAGTACAGATAGCTCTCGCTTTCGCCCTTGTCATATTTTCCGCCTGCGTAAAGCTCGCAGAATACAAGCTCCCAGTTGTATTTTTCCTCTTTCGGGTTCCAGTCGAGCGGGATTCCGCGCCCGTAGTCCTTAACCTCAACGGAATTATCAGTAAAGCGCGTGACCTCAATGACCTTTCCGTAGCCTTCCTTTGCTTCATCTATTGAATTGGATATTATCTCAAAAACGCTGTGCTCGCAGCCCTCGATTCCGTCCGAGCCGAATATAACCCCGGGGCGCTTGCGCACGCGGTCGGCGCCCTTAAGCGCCGTTATGCTTTCGTTTCCGTAATTCTTCTTTGCCATTTTTCCCTCCGGATTAATCAGTCCGCAAGCTGTGCCGCGCGAACAGTATTTTTCATAAGCATCGCAATCGTCATCGGACCGACGCCGCCGGGCACGGGCGTTATTGCGGAGGCTTTTTTACTCACCTCGTCAAAATCAACATCGCCGCAGAGCTTGCCGTCAACCCTGTTCATGCCGACGTCGATTACAACCGCGCCGTTCTTCACCATGTCGGCGGTAATAAAGCGCGGCTTTCCGACTGCCGCAACAAGTATGTCGGCACGGCGGCATACCTCGGCAAGATTTTTTGTGCGGCTGTGGCAGATCGTCACAGTGCCGTTTTCGTGCAGAAGAAGCATTGCCTGCGGCTTGCCGACAATGTTGCTGCGACCGACAACAACACATTCCTTTCCGCTTACTTCAATCCCCGTCAGATGAATCAGCTCCATAACGCCGGCAGGCGTGCAGGGAAGAAAATCGTAATCACCGATCATTATTTTGCCCACATTGACGGGATGAAATGCGTCAACATCCTTGCGGTGGTCAATTTTAAGCAGCACCTTTTCGCTGTCAATTCCTTTCGGCAGCGGAAGCTGAACCAGAATCCCGTGTATGTCGCTGCGTTTGTTAAGCAAATCAATCAGTGAAAGCAGTTCTTCCTCGGTTGTGCTTTCGGGAAGAGCGTGCTCCTCGGAATAGATTCCGCAAGCCTCGCAGGCCTTTTTCTTGTTGTTTACGTAAACCCTGCTTGCAGGGTCGTTTCCGACAATTATGACGGCAAGCCCGGGCTTAATGCCTTTTTCCTTTATTTCCTCCGCCAAATCCTCCTTTATTCTTGCCGACAGTGCCTTTCCGTCTAAAATCTGTGCCGCCATGTTCATTTCTCCTTTCGGGTTTTATTAAGCAGTCGCTGCCGAAGCCGATCAGATCGGTGCGTTTCGCGCGGATAAGCGCCTCGCGCACAAGCGGTCTGTTTTCAGGCCGTGATGACTGCAAAAGAGCGCGCTGCATTGCCTTTTCATGGCTGCTGCGCGGTACATATACCTTTTTCATTGTTCTCGGGTCAATGCCCGTGTAAAACATTGCCGTGGAAAGCGTGCCGGGGGTGGGGTAGAAGTCCTGCACCTGCTCGGGGCGGATATTGTGCCGCCTGAGGTACAGTGCAAGCTTTATCGGGTCGTCAAGCGTGCTCCCCGGGTGGCTTGACATAAGGTAGGGAACGAGATACTGTTCTTTTCCTATTTCTTTATTTATACTGTAAAACTTATTGCTGAATTTTTCATAAACCTTAACGCCGGGTTTTCCCATATAACGAAGAACGTTATCCGATATGTGCTCGGGCGCAACCTTAAGCTGCCCGCTGACATGATACCTGCAAAGCTCGCGGAAAAATTCATCGTCCTTGTCGGCAATAAGATAATCGTACCTTATGCCGCTGCGGACAAACACCTTTTTAACTCCGCGTATCTGCCTCAGCTTGCGCAAAAGCTCAAGATAATCGCGATGGTCAACCTCGGCGTTTTGGCAGATGCTCGGATAAAGGCACTGGCGGTCGCGGCAGGCGCCTTTTGTCAGCTGCTTTTGGCAGGCAGGCTTTCTGAAGTTGGCGGTCGGACCCCCGACATCGTGAATATACCCCTTAAAATCAGGGTCATAAACAAACCTTTCCGCTTCCGCCAAAATTGAAGCATGGCTGCGCGACTGAATTACCCTGCCCTGATGAAAGGTCAGCGCGCAGAAGGAACAGCTGCCGAAGCAGCCACGCGATGAGGTGATTGAAAATTTAACCTCCTCAAGCGCCGGAATACCGCCGAGCGCGTCGTACGACGGATGCGCGCTGCGCATGTATCCGAGAGAATACACCCGATCCATTTCCTTTTGAGAAAGCGGCAGTGACTGACGGTTCTGAACAAGATATTTATCGCCGCATTTTTGTGCGAGAATGTTTCCGCGCACAGCGTCCTGCTCATAATACTGAATCGCGGCTGCGCGCGCATATGCTTCCTTATCTGATGAAACCTCCTCAAAGGAGGGAAGCTCAATGGCGTTTTTCGGGCATTTATCGGAAATATAGCAGGTTCCGCGAATGTTTGTTATGTGCCGCGGCGGAAATCCGTCCGCAAGCTTGTCCGCAATTTCGACAATCGAGCGTTCTCCCATTCCGAAGGATATTAAATCGGCTTCGGAATCAAAAAGAATGCTTTTCATAACGCTGTCGCTCCAGTAGTCATAATGTGCAAATCGGCGCAGACTTGCCTCCGTTCCGCCGATTATGACGGGAATGTCGCCGAAAGCGCGGCGAACAAGCTTGGAGTAAGCGATTGTGCAGCGGTCGGGTCGCAAACCGCAGCGTCCGCCGGGGGAATATACATCACTGCTGCGTTTCTTTTTCGCAGCCGTGTAGTGATTTACCATTGAATCTATAACTCCGCCCGATATAAGCACTCCGAGCCGCGGAACGCCGAAGCGCTCCAGCGCCTTAACATCGTTCGGTGCAGGCTGAGCACAGATGCACACCCTGTAGCCCTCGCTTTCAAGTATGCGCGATAAAATTGCCATTCCGAACGACGGGTGATCAACGTATGCATCACCCGAAATAAAAAGAAAATCATAGTAATCCCAGCCGAGCCTGTTCATATCTTTTTTTGAAACGGGCAGAAAATCATATTTCATGGTTCTAACTCCTTAACAATCGTAATTATAATATATTACAGGTCTTTTTTCAAGTAAAAAAATTTTTACGACAGATGATGAAATGAAAGAATAACAATAAATTCGACAGTTCCGGGAGGTGAATATAAAATAATTACAAAAGTATTAAATATTATGCGGTCTATCTTGAAAAAATTACAAATAAATTGCTTGCAATCAAATGTAAAATACTGTAAACTGTTAACAGGGTACCCGTGAAAAAAACAACTATGGAAAAGCCGCAAAGTACGTGGTATCATTATATTCGTTCGAAAAAAGAGCCAAAAAGGCAAAATAAAAATGGAGGGAAATTTATCATGGCAGAACCCGCATATGTCAGAGAATGTGAAGCAACAAGCTCCATGGGTGACAGAATAGTGCTGTACTATTTTACCACCGAAAGAAAACCGAGTGAAAATGAATTCGGAAAAACAACTTACGGCGTCGGAATTGAAATGTATACTCAGCTTCCCGACAGCAGAACCGTAAAAGAGAAGAAAGTGATCGAAGACGTTTTTATTGACAAGTATGAGGCTGAGCAGTTTATTGATT
>CAJJUC010000092.1 GCA_905195005.1 uncultured Eubacteriales bacterium
GGATAGCCGATCCGCTCGGCGGCGGCGATGCCCTCCTCCATGTTGTTGGCGATATGCGACGGCAGCACCGGTTCGCCCAGCCGCTCGCACAGCTCCTTGAACAGCTCGCGGTCTTCGGCCTGCTCGATGCTCTCGAACGACGTACCCAGAATCTCGACCTGGCACTCCTGCAACACGCCCTTCTTGGCCAGCTGCACGGCCAGATTCAGGCCCGTCTGGCCGCCCAGCCCCGGCACGATGGCATCGGGACGCTCGTAACGGATGATCTTGGCCACGTATTCGAGCGTCAGCGGCTCCATATAGACCTTGTCGGCGATATGCGTGTCGGTCATGATCGTCGCCGGATTGGAATTCACCAGGATCACCTCGTACCCCTCCTCTTTCAGCGCGAGGCAGGCCTGCGTCCCCGCATAGTCGAACTCGGCGGCCTGACCGATCACGATCGGCCCCGAGCCGATCACCATTACTTTCTTGATATCCGTTCTCTTAGGCATTTTTCCAATCCTCCATCATTTTAGTGAACTTATCGAACAAATAGGCGCTGTCCTGCGGCCCCGAAGCGCTCTCGGGATGATACTGCATCGAGAAGACCCCGTCCTTGTAGCAGGCGACGCCTTCGGCCGTACCGTCCAGCAGATTGACGTGCGTGAGCTCCAACCCCGTGCCTTCGAGCGACGCCACGTCGACGGCGAAACTGTGGTTCTGGCTCGTGATCTCGATCTTGCCCGTCTGGAGGTTCTTCACCGGATGGTTCGCGCCGCGGTGGCCGAACTTCATCTTGAAGGTCTTCGCTCCGTAGGCCAGCGAGATGAGCTGATGTCCCATGCAGATGCCGAAGATCGGCAGCCGCCCGCGCAGCTGGCGCACCAGTTCGATCACCCCCTGCACGTCATTCGGGTCGCCCGGGCCGTTCGAGAGCATCAGCGCGTCATATGCTAAAATCTCCTCCGCCGGTGTGTTGTAAGGCAGCACCGTGACCTCCGCTCCGCGCTTTGCAAGCTCGCGGACAATGTTGCGCTTTGCGGCGAGGGCAAGCAGCGCAATTCTAACACTGCCGCCGAAGTTATAGACCTTTTTCACCTGTACGCCGACGCTTCTGACCGCATCCTTAACGCTGTAACCGGTAAGGTCGGGAATTGTTTCGGGCATTTGTGTTGTGATCCTTGCGTTCATAACGCCTTTTTCTCTTATAATCTTGGTTATGCGGCGCGTGTCAACTCCGCTTATCCCCATTATATTCTGTTTTTTAAGATAATCGCTCAGCTCGCCCTCGCACCTGAAATTTGACGGCGCGTCGCATATATCGCGGACAACATACCCCTTAACAAAAGATCTGTCGCTTTCCGCGTCCTCGCTTATCATGCCGTAATTTCCGATAAGCGGAAACGTCTGCACAACAATCTGACCGTAGTAGCTCGGGTCGGTCAGCGTTTCGATATATCCGCCCATACCCGTTGCAAAAACAAGCTCGCCTGTCTGCTCGGTATTGGCGCCGAAGCTCTCACCGCAGAACACCTCGCCGTTTTCAAGGATCAAATAAGCCTTCATTAATTTCCCCGCCTTTCTTCCGGTTGTAAAACGTTTATGAAAATCACTGCTTGCCGCCCATTACAGTTGCCATAACGGCTTTCTGCGCATGAAGCCTGTTCTCCGCTTCGTCAAATATCTCGTTTGCATGCGCTTCAAACACCTCGGCGGTGATTTCCTCGCCGCGGTGCGCAGGCAGGCAGTGCAGCACCATTGCGCCCTCGTTTGCCGCGCTCATAACCGCATCGTTAATCTGATAATTCTTAAATATCGCGGCACGCTCGGAAAATTCTTCCTCCTGACCCATGGAAGCCCAAACGTCCGTATAAAGCACATCCGCGCCGGACGCTGCTTCTTCTATATCCGAGGTGCAGGTAAATTTTCCGTTTTCGGCAGCCCACTTCATGATTTCGCTGTCGGGTTTATATGTGTCGGGGCATGCAATGCTGACCTCCATGCCCGTTTTGATTCCGCCGACAATCAGCGAATTTGCCATGTTGTTTCCGTCGCCGATAAAGCAAAGCTTGTTGCCCTCAAGCGCACCCTTATGTTCGCGTATCGTAAGCAGGTCGGCAAGCACCTGGCAGGGATGGCAGTAGTCGGTAAGTCCGTTGATAATCGGAATTGAGCCGAGCTCCGCAAAATCCTCAACCTCTTTTTGCTCAAACGTGCGGATCATGATTCCGTCAAGATACCTTGAAAGCACGCGCGCCGTGTCGGCAACACATTCGCCGCGCCCTATCTGCAAATCGCGCGAGCTTAAGAACAGTGCGCTGCCGCCGAGGTCATACATTCCGACTTCAAATGAAACGCGCGTCCTTGTTGATGATTTCTGAAATATCATTCCGAGCGTTTTGCCCTTAAGCAAATGATGCTCGATTCCATGTTTTTTCTCATACTTGAGCTGGTCTGCAAGATTCAGCAGCTCCGTGATTTCCTTTGCGGAAAGATCCGCAAGCTTCAGTAAATGTTTCATTCTGCACACACCTCTTTAATAATTTTAACAGCTTTTATCAAAAGCTCGGTTTCTATGTTGAGCGGAGGAAGCAGGCGCACCTTGTCCTTTGCAGTGAGCACAAGCACACCGCGCTTTAAGCACTGCGCACAAACCTCTGCCGCCGTTTTTTTCGTTTTTATGCCTATCATAAGTCCCATGCCGCTGACGCTTTCAACTCCCTCCGCGCCGCTGAGCATGCTGCGCACAAGCCCGCCCTTTCCGCGCACCGATTCAAGAAAGCAGTCCGTCAGCCTTGAAAGAACGTTCACCGCTCCGCTGCACGAAACGGGGTTTCCGCCGAAGGTTGAGCCGTGAAGACCCGGTTCAAAAATATTCTCCGCGCGCTCACCGAGCAGCGTTGCACCTATCGGAAGTCCGCCGGCAAGCCCCTTCGCCGTTGTCACAACATCGGGCTTCACGCCGTAGTTCATATATCCGAACAGCTCGCCTGTTCTGCCGCTGCCGCACTGAACCTCGTCCGTGATGACGAGGAGTCTGTGCTTTTCAGCCGTTTCGAAAACCGCTTTTACAAAATCAGCGTCAAGCGCGTTCACGCCGCCCTCGCCCTGAACAATTTCAATCATAATTGCGGCGCATTTGTTTTCCGCCGCCGTTTTCTCAAGCGCAGCGGCGTCATTTGCCGGAGTATACACAAAGCCCGGAGTAAGCGGCCTGAAATCCTTGTGAAAAGCCTCCTGCCCTGTTGCGGCAAGCGTTGTCAGTGTTCTTCCGTGGAAGCTTTTTTCAAGTGTGATAATATTGTAATATTCCGCCCCCTTGTTTTTTTTCGCATAGCGGCGCGCCGCCTTTATCGCACATTCGTTTGCCTCCGCACCCGAATTTGAGAAAAACACCTTTTTCATTCCCGTGCGCTTGCAGAGCATTTCCGCGGCAAGCGTGCACGGTTCGCTGTAGTACAGATTCGATGTGTGTGCAAAAAGCCCGAGCTGCTTTGTCACTGCGGCAAGCCACTCTTCGTCAGCCGTGCCGAACGTGTTGACGGCTATGCCTGCGCCGAGGTCGATATATTCCTTTCCGTCATCCCCGTAAAGCAGGCTGCCTTTTCCATGCGTTATGCACACCGGAAAGCGGTTATATGTATTTGCGATATATTCTTTATCCCTTTCGAAAACATTCACAGCACATCACCCGAAACAAACATTGTTCCGATTCCCTCATCCGTTAGCGTTTCGATAAGAATCGCATGGGGAATCCTTCCGTCTATAATAAACACTTTTTTAACGCCGCGGCGGATTGCTTCAATGCAGCATTCAACCTTCGGAATCATTCCCCCGGAAATAACGCCCTGCGCCATAAGCTGCGGCGCTTCGCTTACAAGCACCTTTGAAATCAGCGAGTCGGGGTCGTCCTTGTCGTGCAGAATCCCCGCAACGTCCGTCATCGAAATCAGGCTTTCCGCCTTAAGTATTCCGGCAATCTTGGAAGCCGCAGTGTCCGCGTTTATGTTATACACGTTTCCCTCTGCATCGCAGCCTATTGTTGAAATTACGGGGATATACCCCTTTTCCAGCACATCTGTAATCGGGTCAACATTGATGCTTGTAATATCGCCGACGAAGCCGAGCTTTTCGTTCATGCGCTGTGCCTCAATCATGTTTCCGTCAATGCCGCAAAGGCCGATTGCCTTGCCCCCCTTAAGCTGCAAGTGCTGCACAAGGTTTTTGTTTATCTTCCCTGCAAGAACCATCTGCGCAATTTCCACGGTTTCACTGTCAGTCACGCGCAGCCCGTCAACAAACTTTGTTTCCTTGCCGACGCGTTCAAGCATGTTCGTTATCTCGGGACCGCCGCCGTGCACAAGCACAACCTTGATTCCTATGAGCGACAGAAGCACAATATCACCCATCACCGCGTCCTTTAATTCTTCGTTTATCATGGCGTTGCCGCCGTATTTCACAACTATTATTTTATCTGTGTACTTCCGTATATACGGAAGCGCATGGATAAGCACCTCTGCCCGAAGCGCATTTGAAAGCTGTTTTTCACTGTTCACGGTTATCAGTCATCCTTTCTGTCAAGTGCGGTAATCGCCGTTGATTTTCACGTAATCGTATGTAAGGTCGCAGCCCCACGCGGTTGCCTTAGCATCGCCGCCGTTAAGCTCAACAAGTATTTCAATTTCCTTTTCGGAAAGAATCTCCTTTGCTTTATCCTCGGAAAAATCAATCCCTGCGCCCGATTTACAAACGTCAACAATTCCCTTTGCCGATTTGAACGACACATCGATTTTATTAACATCGACTTCCGCGCCGCTGTACCCGATTGCGCAAAGCACGCGCCCCCAGTTCGCGTCCGCACCGAACATTGCCGCCTTTAAAAGTGATGAGCATATAACGGATTTTGCAACCGTCTTTGCGCACGCTTTGTCCTTTGCGCCGCTCACACTGCATTCAAGCATTTTTGTTGCGCCCTCTCCGTCACCGGCAATCATTTTGCAAAGGTAAACCGTCACCGTGTTGAGCGCCTTGCAAAACTCCGCAAAGTCCGCGTTTTCCTCTGTTATTTCCTCATTTTCCGCCATTCCGTTCGCAAGCACGGAAACCATGTCGTTTGTTGATGTGTCACCGTCAACGCTGACCATGTTAAATGTGTCCGCAATGTCGTCCGAAAGCGCTTTTTTCAGCATTTCGGGGCTGATTGCCGCATCCGTTGTGATGAACACAAGCATTGTTGCCATGTTCGGATGAATCATTCCCGAGCCCTTGGCAATTCCGCCGATTCTGCATTCCTTTCCCCCGGCTGTGAAGCTGACAGCAATTTCTTTTTTAACCGTATCGGTCGTCATAATCGCTTCCGCTGCGTCGCCGCTGTTTTTCCCGAGCGCGGCGCAAAGCTCTGCGGCGCCGTTCTCAATCGGCGCAATATCCAGCCTCTGCCCGATAACGCCCGTTGACGCAACGATAACATCGTCAGCCTCGATTCCCGTTTCCTTTTCAACTATTCCGCACATTTTTTCAGCAATCTCAATGCCGTCCGCGTTGCATGTGTTGGCATTTCCGCTGTTGCAGATAACTGCCTGCGCAAATCCGTTCCCGATGTGCTTTTTCGTAACTGCAATCGGTGCGCCCTTCACAAGATTAGTTGTATAAACGGCAGCAGCTGCCGCCTTTTTTTCGCTTACTATCAGCGCAAGATCTCTTTTATCACGGTTTTTCCTTATTCCGCAGTGGATTCCGGCAGCCGAAAACCCTTTCGCGGCGCAGATTCCGCCGTCAATTGTTTTTATCATCATAAGTCATCCTTTCCCTACAGTGTCAGCGATTCGGCGGCGTCACAGCCGAAAGCCAGGTTCATACATTCTATTGCCGCGCCCGACGCACCCTTTCCGAGGTTGTCATACCCGGCTGCGAGGATTATTCTTTCCTCGTTTCCGCTGACGGAAATTCTCATCGAATCCTTTCCCGTGAGCGCATTGGCGCAGATAAATCCGTTTTCGTCGGTCAAAGCTCCGTATGAAACAATCTCTCCGCAATAGCGCCCGGAATAAAGTTTTTTAATATCTTCAACAGCCTTTCCGTCCGCAAGCTGACTTTTAAACAGCGGCACCGTCACTGTCATTCCGCTGTAAAAATCGGCAACTATCGGGCTGAAAACAGGTGCGTTTTCAAGTCCCGTCACCGCTTTCATTTCTTTTAAATGCTTATGCGTCTGCCCAACGCCGTACTGACGCGGCGCACCGAGCGCTGCGCTGCGGTTCTCCTCCTCATACTGTGCAATCATCTTTTTCCCGCCGCCGCTGTAGCCCGTTATACTGTGGCAGGTCAAAAGTGTGTCCGGTGAAATTATCCCGTGCTTCACAAGCGGATATACAAGCGCAATGAATCCGCTTGCGTGGCAGCCCGGAACGGCAATCCTTTTTGAATTTTTCACATTTTGTGCATATTCCTCCGAAAGCTCCGGGAATCCGTATACCCACCCGTCAGCCGTTCTGTGCGCCGTTGAAGTGTCGAACACCGTAACATTTTCGTTTTCAATCATGCTCACGGCTTCAACCGCCGCCGCGTCGGGCAGGCACAGAAAAGCCGCATCGCACGAGTTAAGCGCTTTTTTTCTTGCCGCCGCATCCTTCCGCTCGCTTTCACCGAGCAGGATAAGCTCAACGTCCTTCCGCGCCGAAAGCCGCTCATATATCCTGAGCCCCGTTGTTCCGGCTTTTCCGTCAATAAATACTTTTATCATGCTTCATCGCTCCGATTTTTGTTAATTATATATATATTGTAGCGCATTATGCATAATTATGCAAGCTTTTTGCAAAAATATTCTTAATTATTTTTGCTCAATTTTCTTGAATTTTTCCCGAAAAAATAACGGAGCGACTATTCACTCCGTTATACAACAAAAAATATTATGCAGAAAAAGTGACAAAGACTTGCGAAATTTACAAACAGATGAAATATCGAGTGAATATAACGCTTTTTCTTGCCCAAGGAATACAAAACTGCGCCGACGGTATAAAGAATACCGCCGAGAATAAGCCAGAATGCGCCCCATTTTGTAATAGCGGCATATGTCAGCTTCCAAAAACCGACAACGCACCAGCCCATGCCTATATAGCAAATCATGGAAAACAGACGATATTTGTTAAGATCAATCGCCGTAAACGTAACTGCAACCGCAGTCACGCCCCAAACAAGACCGAAAAGCGTCCACCCTGCCGCCGTGTTCTGCGAACGAACCGCGCAAAGGGCAATCGGAGTGTATGTTCCGGCAATCATATAATAAATCGTGCAATGGTCAATAACCTGCAAAACCTTTTTTGCCATTGACGGACGAACTCCGTGATAAACGCTCGACATTGTGAAAAGCGTGATAACGGACGCTCCGTATATCGTCGAGGAAACAACGCCGATTGCGCTTTTGTGAACGGCAGCCATGATAACGCAGAGAACAAGATATGCAATCCCGAGCGCGCCTCCCACTATATGCGAAACCATATTGAAAATCTCCTCGCCCCGTGTGTAGGACGGAAGCTGTCTTTCGCTGAGCGATGTTCTCTTCACCTGTCATGCCTCCCTGCCGAATCTTTTCAATCAGTATACCACAGCAGAAGCAGATTTTCAATAGCTTTTTTCATCTTTTTTCGGACGGTCTGATGTGTTAATGTCCGAACCGGTTCAAAAACCTAATTCACTGTAATCATGCGCATTGTTACTACTGCGCTTTTTCGGAGCTCCGCTCCGCGCTCTGTATAGCTCCGTCCTGCTCCTGCCGTCGGTTGCACACATCCACCCAGCCGATATATTCCGAGACCTTTTCAAGCTCATCAAGTGTGAGCTCGATTGCGCTGTTTGACGAGCCGCAAGCCGGGAAAACCGTTTCAAATCTTTTAAGTGATTCGTCAAGATAAACGCGCACACCGTCGTTCACCCCGAACGGGCACACGCCCCCGACCGCATGACCTATCTTTTCTTCAACATCATCATGCTTCACCATATTCGCCTTGCAGCCGAAAAAACGCTTGAACTTTCCGTTATTAACGCGCGCGTCACCTGCCGTCACAACAAGCACACAGCCGTCCGGCGTATCAAAAGAAAGCGTTTTTGCAATTCTCGCCTCCTCGCAGCCGAGAGCTGCGGCGGCAAGCGCAACCGTTGCACTTGAATCGTCACACAGAATAATTTTCCCGTCAAGCCCGTACTTCTTCAAATGCTGTTTTACCCTCTCAAGCGACATATCGCCATCCTCCTTATCTGTAAACGTAAAAACCCTCGCCGATAATCTGCTGGGATTCCGAAAAGATTATAAATGCGTCAGCGTCAACCGCAAGAATTTTTTTCTGAAATGCAGGCAGCTCATTTTCCTTAAGCGCACATATCAGCATAACTTTATCCGTGTTACTGTACGTCCCGACAACGCTGACGCGCGTTACTCCGCGCGGAGATGTTGAAACCAACAGCTTTGATATTTCCTCGCCCTTGTCGCTTATAACAAACGCAAGCTTTGAAATATTCAGCTTCCCGATAAGCCAGTCAATAGCGAATGTAGATGCAAAAAGCGCCACAACGCCGTAAAGCGTAAGATCAATGTTTTTAAACATAATCAAAGAAGTCGTGATAACGGTTGCGTCAACCGCAAGCAGAATTTTGCCGATGGGAAGCTGCGGAAAGCGGTACTGAATCAGTCTGCCTATTATATCCGTTCCGCCCGTCGAAGCACCGTTTGCCAACGCAATTCCAATGCCGACTCCATAGAGTGCCGCACCGAAAACCGTTGCAAGAAAAACATCGTGCGTAAGCGGCGGGAAATGCGAAAACAAATCCACAAACAGCGACAAAAGCCCCGAGCAGACTATTGTTTTAATAACAAATTTACTGCCGAGGACTCTGAATCCGGCAATCAAAAGCACAAGGTTTATAAGCGCAAACGAAATCGATGGGCGCAGACCGACGGCGTAAAACAAAATTGTTGATATACCTGAAACACCGCCGTTTACAATTTTATTCGGTATGTAAAATATGCTGACTGCAGCGCCCGTCACCGCAACGCCGAAAACTGTCAGAAGTGCGCTTTTAAGCTTTTCTGTCCGTATCATAAAATCACATGCTCCCTATTTTTTTTATACCGATATATTATATATCGTTTTTTGCACAAATGCAATATAGGATTTTGACAATTTTTTTGTCATACGCCTCCGAAAAGGTGTGAATATTTATAATTACTCACCAAATTTTTCCCAAAACAAAAAAATTTGTCCTCAATCGAAAATTTTTCTTGACTTATTCGCAACATCATATTATAATAGTAAAGTGTCTTGTATGAGATGCATTTTCGGGGTGTAGCGCAGTTTGGTAGCGTGCTTGGTTCGGGACCAAGAGGCCGCGGGTTCAAGTCCCGCCACTCCGACCACGTCGGAATGGACTTTGCTCCATTCCGATTTTTCTTTACAGAAAAATCAGTCATACGCACCGTCATTCCTCCTTTGTCGCAAAAAGGCACGTTCGGCTCGCCTGTTCGCCTGCGGCGCAAATACCCCGACAGGTCTGTGTCGGTTTTTCAATTGGAAGGGACTTGAACCCTAAGAGGGCAAAAAGCTAAAAAGCTGCAAACCCCATTATTTAGGGCTTGCAGCTTTTCTGTACACGATTTTTACACGATTTTCGGCATTCACAGCTTTCCGTCAGTGATGATTCCCGCGTTTGTCAGCTCCCAAACGATGTCGTTAATGCTTTCAACCTTTTTCAAAATATTCTCCCCCTTTGATTCTA
>CAJJUC010000093.1 GCA_905195005.1 uncultured Eubacteriales bacterium
TTTTTTGTCACCGCTCCCCACGTCGGAATGGACTATGCCCCCCTCAAAAAGCCCAGCCAGTTGGCTGGGCTTTTCTCATACCGCTCCGTCATTCCTCCTTTTTCGCAAAAGGTCACGTTCGCGCCGGCTATTCGCTTGCAAGCACACTCATAACGCCTTAGGCTCACTACCAACCTTTTGCGAATCGGAGATACGCTCCGTCCTTTTCTTTTAATAAAAGAAGGCTGCGCCTTCGCTCGGTACGCATTATGCGTTACGGGCGCGGGCGCAGCTTCCATCGGTGTTTGCATATCCGGCAGCGGAAAAATTTTTTATTACTCATAAAGAGTATGCCGCTTCGTTTATGCCTGTTGTCAATGTGCCTATGCCTTAATTACTTAAGCGATTCCTCATATGCTTTGATCATTTTCTTAACCATCTGTCCGCCGACAGAGCCTGCGCTGCGCGACGGAAGATCACCGTTATAGCCGTCTTTCAGTGTTACGCCTACTTCATTTGCTGCTTCCATTTTAAGCTTGCTGAGAGCCTTGCTTGCTTCGGGCACCATTTGCTTGCTTCTTGCCATTTCATTTTCCTCCTCTGTGTGCCTTTTCGGCACATTCACAGTTTATGCAGAGCGCAAAAATATAAACAGGCAATTTATGCACCGATTTGATACTTTTTCCGATGATGCAAAATAAAAATCGTTAAATTTAATAAAAAAATCTTGCCATCGGGCAAGATATATAGTATAATGTAATCAAGAAAACCAAACAAAATTTAAGGGAGGGCTTTTCATGTTAAATGTTATCATCGGTGAAAAAGGAACGGGAAAAACGGCAAAGCTTATAGACGCGGTTCATGCTGCGGAGCAGTCCGCTGCGGGCAGCGTTGTTTTTATTAATAAAGGAAAAAGGCATTTACTTGATTTATCGCATAAGGTTCGCCTCGTTGACACAGAGGGTTACGGAATCGGTACTTATAATGAGTTTTACGGCTTCCTGTGCGGAATGCTTTCTCAGAACTATGATATAGCGCATATTTTTGTTGACAGCATCACGAAAATTGTTGATGATAATATGAATGAATTTGAAAAATTCCTTGACCGCATTTCGAAGGTTGCGGACGAGAATGATGCGGAAATTCAGATTATTCTCAGCATGAATCCCGAAAATGCTCCGGAGGGCGTTAAAAAGTACGTTAAATAATTATTATAACGAGAAAGGGGCTGCGGCAGAATTTGATTTCGCCGCAGCCCCTTTTTCATGTCTGAAAGGATCAGTCCTCCGGCTTGGTTTCGAGCGTCAGCGGAAAATCGCCGAGCTTATTTACCTTAAAGCCGTTTTTCTTATATTCCTCGTAATTAAACGCTTCAAGCTCATCGATTGCAAGCTTGTGAAATTCATAAAAATTATGCCACCATTCGTAGCCTGTTCCGAGCTCGGCATTGAGGTATGCGTCGGCAATGTCGCAGCCCATGGCAGGTGCAACGTAAAATGCTCCCATGGCGAGCACGTTCACTCCGTTTCCCGTGATTGCCCGAAGAGCTGCCGGAACGCTTTCAACAACACCTGCATGAACATGGGGACACTTGCTTGCCGCAATATGTATACCCATTCCTGTTCCGCAGAAAATAAGCGCACGCTCAAACTCGCCCTCGGAAATCATCGAACCGACTCTCAGCCCGACCCTGTGGAACATCAGATCCGTGTCATCGGGATCGGAATCCGCCCTAACGCCGACATCGGTTATTGTCCAGCCTTTTTTTCTGAGATGCTCGCATACTGCTTCCTTCAGCGGGTAGCCCGCAAAATCTGCACCTACAAGGAGCTGCTTGTCCTTAATCTTTTTCATTTTACCTACCTCCGTTTCAGATTTATATTAATTATACCCCAAAAAATACCGCCGGTCAATGGCATGAATTTAATATTTTCGGTCAAAATCTTAACATTTATGGTCGTAATCGAACATTATCCTCTTTAAAGAAATATTTTATCATCGCTTGAAAACCTATTAAACATATGGTATTATGGTAATAAACTATACGGGGAGAGGATAACATGAAAATTTCGACAAAGGGAAGATATGCGCTTCGGATGCTTCTTGACCTGGCGGAGCATGAAAACGACGGATATATTGCGCTTAAGGATATTGCCGAAAGACAGAATATTTCAAAAAAATACCTTGAGCAGATTGTGCCGATTCTGAACAGATCGGACATTCTTAAAACGAGCCGCGGATTTCAGGGCGGTTACAGACTGGTACATTCACCGGAAAAATACACCGTGGGAATGATTCTTCGGCTGACGGAGGGAAGCCTTGCGCCGGTTCCGTGCCTTGAACATGAGCCTGTGAGCTGCGAGCGCAGCGAAAACTGTGCAACGCTTTTCGTTTGGCAAGGGCTTTACAAGGTTATAACCGACTATCTTGATTCGGTTACTCTTCAGGATATGCTTGACAAGCAAACCGAGCTTTATTCAAACGACTATATCATTTAGGCGTAACGGATTCGAACACGTTATGCATATAGCTTGCGACAAAAAAATGCACAAAAATCGTTAATTGTTCTTGACAGTTTATATAAAAAATTATATAATAGAAATGTATTTTTTCATCTGTTTGCACGATTGTGCAGACAGTGTTAAAATTTAATATATATAAGGAGGTGTGACAATGGGAACAGCCATTGCTGCTGTAGCAGCAATAATTCTTGCAATTGCCTCCGGAGTTATTTGTTTCAGATTTGGAATTTCTTACAGAAAGAAAATAGCCGAAGCGGAAATAGGCAGCGCTGAAAACGAAGCTAAAAGGCTTGTTGAAGAAGCCGTTAAGACCGGTGAAAACAAGAAGCGCGAAGCCATGGTTGAGGCTAAAGAGGAGATAATCAAATCGCGTAACGAAGCTGAAAAAGAGCTGAAGGACAGAAGAATAGAAATCTCCAGGCAGGAAAGAAGGCTACAGCAAAAGGAAGAAGCTCTTGACAAAAAGACGGATTCACTTGAAAAAAAGGATGAGCTTCTGAATAAGAAAATCAAAGACGCAGACGCGGAAAGAGAAAAAATCGAGGATATTCACAAGGCCCAGATTGAAATTCTCGAAAGACTTTCCGGATTGACTGCGGAGGAAGCAAAGGAATATTTGCTTCGTAATGTTGAAGATGAAGTCCGCCATGAAGCGGCAATCATGATCAAAGAAATTGAAACACAGGCTAAGGAGGAAGCGGATAAGAGAGCGAAAAATATTATCAGCTCCGCCATTCAGCGCTGTGCAGCCGACCACGTTGCGGAAACAACCGTTTCCGTGGTTTCATTGCCCAATGATGAAATGAAGGGCAGAATTATCGGCAGAGAGGGCAGAAACATCAGAACACTCGAAACGCTGACGGGAATCGATCTTATTATCGACGACACGCCCGAAGCGGTTATCCTTTCGGGGTTTGACCCCATCAGGAGAGAGGTGGCGCGCGTTGCCCTTGAAAAACTCATTGTTGACGGACGAATCCATCCGGCAAGAATTGAGGAAATGGTTGAACGTGCCAAAAAAGAGGTTGACGCAACAATCAAGCAGGAAGGTGAACAGGCAACGTTTGACACGGGCGTTCATGGTTTGCATCCCGAAATGATTAAGCTTTTGGGTAAGCTCCGTTTCAGAACCAGCTACGGTCAGAGCGTGCTCAAGCATTCAATCGAGGTATCGTTCCTTTCGGGAATGATGGCAGGCGAGCTTGGCGTTGACGTAACACTGGCGAAAAGAGCCGGCTTGCTGCATGATATTGGCAAGGCGGTTGACCACGAGGTTGAGGGAAGCCATATTTCAATCGGCGTTGACCTTGCAAGAAAGTATAACGAAAGCAAGGAAGTAATTCATGCTATTGAAGCACATCACGGCGATGTCGAAGCAAAGACGATTATTGCCTGCATTGTTCAGGCGGCAGACGCAATAAGCGCCGCACGTCCGGGCGCTCGCCGCGAAAACATCGAAACCTACATAAAGCGCCTTCAGCAGCTTGAGGAAATTGCAAATTCCTTTACGGGTGTTGAAAAGTCTTATGCTATTCAGGCGGGCCGCGAAATCCGCGTTATGGTTAAGCCTGAGGAAGTCGGTGACGGTGATATGGAATTTGTTGCAAGAGAAATTGCAAAGAAAATCGAAAGTGAGCTTGAATATCCCGGTCAGATAAAAATCAGTCTGATCCGTGAATCGCGTACCACAGATTACGCAAAATAAAAAAATGGGGATGTAAAAAATCTTTTTTACATCCCTATTTAAATACCGCAGAGGGAAATGATATTTATGAATCAAAAGCTGAAAATTCTGTTTATCGGCGATATTATGGGAAGACCGGGGCGTGACGCTGTGTTTGATTTCCTTCCCGAAATAAGAGATAAGCATGACATAGATTTTGTAATAGCGAACGGTGAAAACGCTTCCGGCGGTCTCGGAATGAACCGAAACGGGTACGAGGAGCTGCGCCGCGCCGGGGTGGATTACTTCACCATGGGAAACCACACCTTTTCAAAGCGTGACATTGTTTCGCTGATGAACGAGGGTGAAAATATTGTGCGCCCGGCGAATCTGCCGGAGGGAACGCCCGGAACGGGAATGGCAGTTGTCACTGCGCCCTGCGGCGTGAAGATTGCAATTATCAACCTTATCGGCAGAGTTTATCTTGATGAGAAGAACGCATCTCCGTTTACGGCTGCCGATGAGCTTGTAAAGGAAGCGCGGGAAAAAACCCCCGTGATTATCATCGATTTTCATGCCGAGGCAACAAGTGAAAAGGAAGCGCTCGGCTGTTATCTTGACGGAAAGGTATCGGCAGTGCTCGGAACGCACACGCATATTCAGACAGCGGACGAACGCGTGCTTGAAAACGGCTGCGCATATATAACGGACGCAGGGCGCACGGGTGTGCGTGACAGCGTGCTCGGACTCGACAAAAACACCGCAATCGCGCGGCTTACATATGGGGCGGACGAAAAGAAGCCGCCGTTTAAGGTCGCGCGCGGAAAGTATATGCTGTGCGGAGTTGTTCTGACGATTGACGCACAAAGCGGAAAAGCGGAGGAGATTGAAAGAATATGCCTGTCAGAAAAATAAATCGTATATCTCTGTATCAAAACGAAAGCTGGGACGGCTTTAAAAATCTTGTTCACGGCTTTACAACGCGCTCGGGCGGAGCAAGCACGGGAGCATATGAAAGCCTTTCGATGAGTCCGCGGCGAGGCGATGATATGGCATGCGTTCGCCGAAACGAAAAAATCCTGTGCGAATCGCTCGGACTTGATTTATCGCGGCTTACTTCAACGCGGCAGGAGCATACGGATAATATAAAAATTGTAGACAAAGAGCATATCGGTTACGGGGTTTACAGGGACTGGGGCGAGGGCGTCGACGCATGCGTCACACTCGAAAAAAACATTCCTCTTTTGTGCTATAGCGCCGATTGTGTGCCGATTCTGTTTTACGCAGCCGATATTGAAGCTGTTGCCGCCTGCCATGCAGGCTGGCGCGGAAGCGCGGCAAACATCGGAGGCAAGGTTGCGGCGGAGCTTGTGAAAATGGGCGCAGATGAAAAAAACATTTATGCGGAAATCGGACCGTGCATCGGCAAATGCTGCTATGAGGTCAGTGCGGATGTTGCGGAAAAGTTTTCCCCCGAATGTTATGATAAATGTTCAAACGGGAAATATATGCTTGATCTTGCTTTTGCGAACAGACTTTGCCTTATAAATGCCGGGCTTGCGGCGGAGCATATTTCGGAAAGCGGAATCTGCACAAAATGCCGCAACGATTTGTTCTTTTCTCATCGCGGTCAGAACGGGAAAAGCGGAACGCTCGGCGGAATTATTTGCATGAAGGATTGAGATTGTTATGAGATTTTTGTCATTTGCCGCCTGTGCGGCTGCGGCGGCTGTTATTCTGTGCGGCTGCGGCGGCGGGGGAAATTCCTCCGAAGTAAAGAAAAATACAGCTGACGGAACGGCATATCTTGAAATGCGTCCGGCAGATTCACTCGACCCTCTTAAAACGGATAAAAAAAGCGTGCGCGATGTTCTTTCAGCGTGCTATGAGCCTCTTTTTACAATCGACAAAAACATTTCGCCGAAAGGCGTCATCGCAAAAAGCTGGAGCATGGACGATGACGCAAAGACCGTCACCGTTTCAATCAAAGAGGGAATTTTGTGGCACGACGGAAAAAAGCTGACAGCCGCAGATGTTGTTTACACGGTTGACAAACTGAAAAATCTGCCCGATTCGCCGTATCGCTTTGCAGTTAAATATGTTGCAAGCGCGGAAGCTGAGGATAACTATACCGTGAAGTTTAAGCTTACGCGCCCGTATGCACAGTTTGTGTATTCGCTTTATTTCCCGATTGAGCCCTCCCATGCGGAGGAGCTTGACGAAACGGTTGTCGGCTGCGGCGCATACAAGCTGAAGGAATATACAAAGGATGACCGCCTTGTGCTTGACAAATTCGATTCATGGCACGGCGGTGACGCTGCCTGCAAGATAATCGACGTTTCAATTGTGCGCGACCGTGAGTCGGCGTCCTCCTCGTTTTTATCGGGAATGCTTACGGCTATTTCCGGCGATTCGTTCGATTTGTCAAACAATGCGCTTAAGGACGATATGCGCGCAACAGCCTATCCGTCCTCAAGATATGAATATATTGCATTTAACCACGAAAGAAGCATTTTCTCATCATCGGGCGTGCGCAGCGCCGTTTCCAATGCGATTGACCGCAGTGAAATTGTTTCGGAATGTTACGGTTCATATGCGGACGCGGCAAACATTCCGCTGCACCCCTCGGGAAAAGATATTGCCCCGTCCCCGACGCTTTCAGCATATGATCTTGATAATGCGATGGAAATGCTTTTTTATGAGGGCTACGGAACAAACGAATCGAACATACTTCTCAACGAAAAGGGAGAACCGTTCGGGTTTACTCTGCTTGTGAATGAGGAAAATACCGCGCGCTGCCGCGCTGCCGATATTATTGCGTCGCAGCTACTCAAAGCAGGAATGACGGTGCGCGTTACAAGAACCGATTATGAAACGTATAAATCGCTTATTGAGCGCAGGGAATATGACGCATACCTCGGCGGAACGGCTGCCGGGAATATTTACGATTTCGAATATCTGCTTTCTGCGGATGGTGAACTGAATAACTACGGTTACCGCAGCAATTATATGGAGCTGGCGCTTTCGAATATGGCAAACTCGCCCTCGCGCGGTTCATTTGAAGAAGCTGCGCTTAATTTCGGTGAGGTTTTTGTGCGTGAAGAACCTGTCTGCGGACTGCTTTTTGTGCGCGATGCCGTCGTTTCGGCAAGAACGCTTAAAAATGCGCCGTCACCAGCGCTGTTTTTTCCGTTCGCAAATATTGCCGATTGGGAGATTTTAAGTAAAAATTAAGATTGCCGTCTTATTATTCTGTTACGGAGGCGATAAAAATGCGTGTTTTAGTTGTAGAGGACGAAAAATATCTTGCGGACGCTCTTTCGCATATTCTTAAGGATAACAGATACACTGTCGACACGGTGTACGATGGGGAGGATGGCTTGGATTACGGGCTTTCGGGTGTGTATGACGTTATCGTGCTTGACATCATGCTTCCGAAAACGGACGGAATCAGCGTTCTTAAGGAGCTTCGGGCAGAGGGTATAAAAACTCCCGTGCTGCTGCTGACGGCAAAATCGGAGGTTTCCGATAAAATAACGGGGCTTGACAGCGGCGCCGATGACTATCTTGCCAAACCGTTCAATTCGGGAGAGCTGCTTGCACGGCTGCGCGCGCTCACAAGGCGCGGAACGGAAATGATTATCAATAATAATGAAATTTCTTTCGGTGATATCACGCTCGATACAAACACGCTCAATCTGTGCGGCCCGAAAAAAAGCATCAGGCTGACAAAAAAGGAGTTTGACCTGCTCGAGTATCTGATTATTAATAAAGCGATGGTCGTTTCAAAGGAGCAGATTATCGATAAGCTTTGGGGCTTTGACTCGGAGGCGGAGGCAAACCACGTTGAGGTTTACATATCCTTTTTAAGAAAAAAGCTTGCGTTTGTTTCCGAAAAGGTTGCGGTAAACACTGTGCGCGGCATGGGCTACAGGCTCGGAGAAAATTAAAGGAGGGGTCGGTATGCTTAAAAAACTGCGCAATAAAATGCTCATTCTGAATATGACAAGCACGCTGTGTCTTATCCTGATTTCGTTTGCCGTGATTTACAGTATCACATATTCAAGCGTTGAAAAAGAAATAAATCAGTCGCTTTTCCGCGCGTTTACAATGCATCGTCCGCCCGACGGAGCAATGCACCTCCCGGATTGGCAGCCGCCGGATGACAATAACGGCGACAGCAGGGGGGATAACAGCACGCAGAAAAAAAGAATGCTGCGTGACACAAGAAATTTTTCCGTTTTCGTTAAGAAGGACGGAACGATTGAAACCAATTCGATGTTTGGGGAAAATAACGAGCTTTATACATCGGTTGCAAGCGAGGTCTTAAAACAGAGCGGTGAGCGCGGACGCTTCCGCTATGACGGAATATACTGGTGTTACCAAACCAAAAAAAATGATGACGGAACGCGCATAATTGCACTTGCCGATATAACTGCGGAGAACGGGATAATTGTCCGCCTGCTCGCAAGCTTTGCGCTTTGCTCGGTTGGGCTGCTTGTCGCAGTATTCCTCATAAGCCTGTATTTTGCGAACAAGTCCATAAAACCTGTGCGCGATGCATGGGATAAGCAGAAGCAGTTTGTTGCCGACGCATCGCACGAGCTTAAAACACCGCTTGCGGCAATCAACACGAATGTCGATGTTCTGCTCGGAAGCCCGGAATCAACCGTTGGGCAGCAGAGCAAATGGCTTGAACATATCAAAAGCGAAGCTGAGCGCCTGACAGGGCTTGTGCAGAATCTTTTGTTCATGGCGCGCATTGACGGTGACGTTCAGGTTCCGATGACGGAAACGAATCTGTCAGATGTGTACGAATCGGTTGCGCTGAACATGGAAGCGGTTGCTTTTGAAAAGGGGAAAAATTATTCTTATGATATCGAGCATGGGATATACGCAAAGGCAAATGCGGAACAGCTTACCCGCCTGTGCCTCATTCTTATTGACAACGCTGTTAAATATTCGCCGGACGGAGGGCATGTTGATATATGCCTTAAAAGAGTTCAGAAGGAAGCGGTTTTATCTGTTTCAAACGACGGCGATCCGATACCGCCCGAGGAGCAGAAAAAGATTTTTGACAGGTTTTATTGCTCCGACAAAGCACGCACCGGCAACAGCTATGGGCTCGGGCTGGCAATGGCAAAGGACATAGCCGCCGTGCATCACGGTAAGCTGACGGTTGAAAACCGCGAAAATGAACCGACGCGCTTTGCTTTTTCAGTCCCATGGACATCTCACGAAAGCTGAAAGCATAGCCGTCCGCGCATTTCGGTTGTGTCCGAAAATGCGCGGGCAGCTATGCTTTTACCCCGTATTTTCGGCAATTATTACGCTCTTAAATGCTTCGGAGAAAAAAATATGTCTTTTTCGAAAAAAATACTTGTAATTTAAAAAAATGTGTGTTATAATCAAAACACTGGTTTTGAAAAATCGGTTTTCGAAATCACGGCCCGTTGGTCAAGCGGTTAAGACACCGCCCTTTCACGGCGGTAACACGAGTTC
>CAJJUC010000094.1 GCA_905195005.1 uncultured Eubacteriales bacterium
AGGCGTTCCGGCTCAAATACAAGCGGCTCTCACAAGAGGAACGAAGCCTTTTGAAGAAGCTGTTCAAGAAATCCCCGCTGATAAAACAGTCCGGTATGAACTTCCGGCGCAGGCCGTGGAAATGAAAACTGCCGTTGTGGGAATGGTTGTTCCTGCAACGGCAGCTTTGATTATATATGAATTTGGAAATCCTGAAACTTAAACAATCCATTTCCCTGTTTGAGTTTTCCGGCTCTCTCTAATTGTGCAAATCCGGCTTCAATATCGGCTATCAAAGAAACGGGAATATCCAACTGATGGTGTCCGGGCAGAACTTTTTTTATATTGTATTTCCGTATTCGCCTTATAGATTGATAGAATAGCTTCGGGTCGGTAGTTGGGTAAAATGCGTCCAGGCTTCCCTTGTATATCAAATCCCCGGAATACAAATAGTTTCGTTCTGGTTCGTAAAAGCAACAATGTCCGGGAGAATGTCCCGGCGTGTGAACAACTTGAATTTCCCGCCCGCCTAAATTTAGAAAATCGCCATCGTGTAAAATTCTTTGTGGGATACCTTGAAAAATCTGATAAGCGTTAATATCAAAATCTCTTGGAAAATCACAAGGAAGCCTTGTCAAATTATTCTTCACAACTTGCAATGGTATCGGAAACCTGACCGATAGCCAGTCCTTTTCCGCTTCATGTACGGCGATATTATCAAAATACTTATGCCCGCCAATGTGATCCCAATGAACATGAGTTGTAACTGTCATAACAGGCAGCTTTGTCAGAGAGTCCACAATTTTTCTGATGTTGGAAACGCCTAAACCTGTATCAATGAGAATAGCATATTTTTCCCCACATAATAGATAACAATGTGTTTCTTCCCAGTGCTTGTATTCGCTAATAGAGAATGTATCACGGTCTATTTGCTCAATGGTAAACCAATTATCCATTCCGTATAATTACCTCCAGCAACTGAATTTCCAGTTAAAACCACTTTGCATTTTCATCTCTGAAATGTGGTATATTGCCATCTTTATAAGGGTCATACCGATTTTCGTTACAACCAAATTCTTTTAAGAGAGCAATCTTGCCATCTGGCGTCCATTCTATCAGTGACATTCCATCAAACGCTTCTACGTTACCGGCGTCCATCTTATTTTTGAAATACCATTCAACAATGGTTTGATTGCCTTTATGGAAAAATTGCTTGATGTCCCATTGCAAGACAGTTCCACGGGTATTCCATTCCTCAAACCAAAGTTTTATTTTCTTGGAGCCGTGGTACTCTGGCCCCCAACTTTCAATATATACGGCATTATCAGAAAATACATTAAATATACCCAAATCTTTTTTTGCAAGCCACATATCAAACCAAAGTCTGATAATTCTTTCTCTATTGTCCATTTCGCAGCGCCTTCCTTGTCAATTTAATTTTTCAGCGTCTTTGTCCTGCTCTAATTCAATTACATCCAAAATGCCACAATTCAGGGCTTCGCAGATACGAACCAGCGTTTCCATGCTGATGTTTTTGCCTTTACCCATGTTGGCAATCATATTTGTGGTAAGACCGGCGGCAATCCGCAAGTCCTCTTTCCTCATGTTGCGCTCAACCAGCGTGTGCCAGAGGGGTTTATAGCTTATGTGCATTTATCCTCCTGCCTTTCTCCCGGTTTCGGGGTTCCTGTTCCCATTATATCAAAATTCTTGCTAACTCACAAACATTTCTTGACACAACCGCCGGTTCCGTCTGGATTGTGCTTTTCCTTTCTTCTCTTGATTACATCTACTTAGCCATAAGCTGGTTAATGGGTTGTGAATGAGCATATTAACAGCACAACTATTATGACTGCGCAGGCATATCTTCCGAAAATCTGCATTTCGCGGTACCATGCGCTCGGCTCGCCGCCGTCAACCTCAAGCCTGTGGCGAAGCAGGAAGAATAAATCGGGGAAAATAATATCAAGCGCGAGCAATGCGGCCGCCAAAAGAATCAAGAGTGCAAGCCACGGATTTCCGCGCGTGTCCGCCGTTTCTCCGTCCGCCCATGAATAGAGCGTTCCGAGAGTGGGGAAAAGCTCCTCCGTGCTTGGGGGTTCATTTCCTGCGGTGACGGTGATTTCGTTTGCCGTGCTTCCGTTATCGTCAACGAGAACGGCATAATTATCCATCGGGTATGCCTTTCCCGAAAAAACCTGTTCGCCGTTCTGCGTTATAACAGTGGTTTCTCCCTTTGTGATTCCGTAAACACGTTTTTCGCCGTTGACGGAAAACTCAATGTCCGTTTCGTTCTTATGCGGCGTGATTTTCATGCTGTAGTGCGCATATTTGTCAGAGCCGGAAAAAGAGCCGCTCTTTTTATCGAGATAAAGAAATGCGTCACCGTGCCAAATACCGGGCAGAAACAGGCAATAGAGGTATACTGCTGCCGCAGCCGCCAAAACAAGCGCGGCGGCGGCATACTTCATTTTAAGACGGGGGAAAAAGCTGTTCATAGGATTTTCTCCTTATTTGCAGATTTTATCGGCAACGAAAAGCCCCATTGCGCCTGCCTGACTGAGCCCGCGCGTGATTCCGCTGCCGTCGCCTATGAGATAAACTCCGTCCGTAAGCATGAAATTTTCATCGGACTGCGGACGAATCGAATAATATTTATTTTCGCAGCCGTAGAGCAATGTGTCGTCATTGGCAGTTCCGGGGGCAACCTTGTCAAGCGCGTATATGGTTTCGATAATATTTGTAAGCATTCTGTGCGGAAGCACAAGCGACAAATCGCCTGCCGTTGCTTTAAGCGTTGGGATAACGGTATTCTGCCCGAGGCGGTGGTCGTTCGTTCTTCTGCCGCGCACAAGGTCGCCGAAGCGCTGAACAAGCACGTTGCCGCTGCCAATCATATTAGCCATGCGCGCGATATATTCGGCGTATTCCGTCGGCTTATTGAACGGCTTTGTGAAATTGATTGACGAAAGGATTGCAAAGTTGCAGTTATCCGTCTTTTTCTCGGGCTCGGCATATGCGTGACCGTTAGCCGTTATAATTCCGTGATTGTTTTCAGCCGAAACAAGACCGCCCTGATTGAAGCAGAACATGCGCGTTCTGTCCTCAAAGGTTTTGGTTCTGTAAAGAATTTTCGGCTCGTAGATGGCGGAGGAAAACTCGCGCCAGATAATATCCTTCATTTCAACGCGGACGCCGATGTCAACCGAGTTGGAGTTCATGGAAACGCCGTGCGTGTTGCAAAAATCGGAAACAAACTTTGCGCCGCCGCGCCCTGTTGCGATGATAACGTTTTTCGCGGTGCAGAGCTTTTCACCGTTCGCCATAATATTGTGAGCTCCGTTTTCGGATTTGATTTCCGAAACGGCTGTGTCGGGGCAGAGCCTGACTCCGTGCTCCGAAATCCAATCGATAAGCCGCTCCATGGTTGCAAGGTTTTTATCCGTTCCGAGGTGGCGCACATTCATGTCAAGCAGCCGCAGATTGTGCTGAATGCACTTAAGGCGCAAACCCTCGTTTGACATGAACAGCTTCGGGTAATTATCCCCTGCGAAGCTCCTGAGCGTGTTGTCAACCTCATTGATATACTCCATCGCAACGTCATCGCCGAGACTTTCGCCGAGCGTTCCGCCGTACGCCGTTCCGAGGTTGAATTTACCGTCCGAAAATGCGCCTGCGCCTGCAAAGCCGCAGGTTATGCTGCATATTTTGCAGTGCACGCAGCCGTTGTTTTTGCTTGCCGGACAGCGGCGTTTTTCAATCATATGTCCGCTGTCATATATCACAACGGAAATGTCGGGGCGGTTCTTCGTTATTCTGTAGGCAGCCATAAGACCGCCTATTCCGCCGCCGATTATTGCTACGTCCGTGTTCATTAATCTATCGTTCCTTTCTGTGCCGTTCCTTTCCCGGCATAGCGGTTTTGAACGGCATGTGCTCGAATTTGTTATGCACTGTTTTTATTTTGCCCAGCAAAAGGGCTGCGGCAAAATGTGATTCCATTCAGCCACAGCCCATTTTAACACTTTTTTTGCATTTTGTAAATAGTAAAATTAAATATCATTCGGCAAAACGTCCGTTTACAACCTTGCCGAGGTTAAATTCGCGGCTTTCGTCCGTATCGGGGAGGGTGACGGTTATTATCAAATCTCCGCCGTCCGAAAAATGAAAATCCTCGCTGCCGTTAATTCCGCTAAACTTTGTGCCATCGGGGAGCTGTGAGCGGATTATTTCGTTTGCCGCGGAAATGTAATCATAGTCCTCGTCAAATAAGCTGCCGAGCGCTGATTTGCGCATCATACGTGTGTTTGCCGAACCTCCTCCGGACACTCCCGTGGCTTTCGGCATAAAATTTTCGCCGCTGTCTGCCGCGCTTTCTTTATCTGCGGAAGCATCTCCTGCGTCAAGTGAAAATGCCGATATGGCGCTGTTCTCTTTCGGAAATTCATCGCTTTCGGGCGCGGCGGACTGCTGCGGGGAAATGCTCTCAGCGGATTGAATATCCTGCAAGCCGCTTTCCGGCTGAATTTTTGAGGCTTCCGGTGAAGCGCCGTCGCCGTTTTCGGGCTGAACCGGTGAAGCTTTGCGAACGTCTGCCGCTTCCTTATGCTTTGCGGCGGAATCGGTGCGCGGTTTCTGCGCGTGCGCCGCGTCGGTTTCGCTTTTTACCGGCGGCTGCGCAATACTTTCCGCAGAAGCGCCGCTTTCGGGCTGTGCGCTGTCCGCTGCGGCATTGCCGGCAGCTTCCGCGGTATCCTTTTGTATATCCTGCTTTGTTTCCGCCGGGCGCGTTTTTTTGGCGGAAGTATCGGGCATTTCCTCCGAGCGGCGGAACGTCAGCCGTTCCGAAACGCTCCCGATAACGGGAATGCGCCCGAGCAGCTGCTGCATTTCTCCGCCGGAATTGGACAGAACCGTCAGCGCGCACAGGAATACTGCCGCGAATGAGCCGCATTTTTTGGTGATGCTGAAAATGAGCGCGCTTTTTCGCTGCTTTTTATTGATTTTATCCATAAGCCGCGCGTTCAGATCCTGCGGCAAATCGGGCGCTTCAAGTGCATTTTTCAAAGCGCTTTCAAGCATTTTGCCGTCCATTCTCATACACCTCCATTTTCTTTTTTATTTCCGTCCTTGCGCTGTGCAGGCGGCTTTTGACCGTTCCCTCGGGGCATTTTATTGCGGCGGCGATGTCCGAAACCGACATTTCCGCCGTGTAGAACAAAAGCACGGGAAGGCGGAGCTTTTCATCAAGCTCGGAAACGGCGCGGCTGACATATGAGCAAAGCTCCTTTTTCAGCAAATCGCCGTCCGCCGACACATCGGACGCAATATCATAATGATTGTCAATATTATCGGTCGGCGCAATGCCTGCTCTTCTTGCGAATTTGCGCTTGCTGCTTTTCCACAGCGAAAGGGCGATCGCCGCGAGGTATGCGCGCGGATTGTTATTTTCATCGATTGAGGACGCTTTTTCGAGCGCTTTGAGAAAGGTATCCTGATAAAGCTCCTCGGCATTATATGTATCGTTCGTCAGCCGAAGGCAAAAACCGTAAATATATTTGCCGTGCTCTTCGGCGAGGCGCCCGATATCGGATTTGTTCATCCGGATTCCTCCTTCACTTTGTTATAGACGCAAAATGCGCAAAGGTTCAAAAAAATTTGAATTTTTCGATTTGAGAGAAAATCAACAATAATCTCTATTATACATTAAACTCCGCGGCGGACGGATTGTCAAGCTTTTTTTGTGTGCGGTACTGCGGCGGACGGACAAATTTTTGTTGATTTATTGTTACCTCTGTGATACAATATACAAAAAAAGAGAAAGGGGATAGGCAGTGAGCAGCATTCTTGTATTTGCATTTCTTTTTTTTATCGGCTGCACGCTCGGCTGGACGCTTGAGCTTGTCTACAGAAGGTTTTCGCCCGAAAACAAGTCGCACAGGTGGATCAACCCCGGATTTCTGACGGGACCTTACCTGCCGCTTTACGGCTTCGGGCTTTGTATTCTGTACTCTCTTGCGGACTGTGAGCGGTTTGTTCATACGGATTCGCTTGCGCTCAGGCGAATTATAATCATTCTGATTATGGCGGCGGCTCTCACCCTGATTGAATACATTGCCGGAATTATTTTCGTGCACGGAATGCATATTAAGCTTTGGGATTACTCGAAACGGAAATTTAACATTCAGGGCATTATCTGCCCGCTGTTTTCATTTTTCTGGGGCGTTCTTGCCGCTGTGTACTATATTTTCGTGCACAGACATATACTGTCCGCACTGGAATGGTTTTCGCGGAATCTTGCGTTTTCGTTTGTTATCGGAATGTTTTTCGGCGTGTTTGTTATCGATGTATTCTACTCGTTCGGAATTGTTGTGAAAATCAAAAAGTTCGCCGATGAGAACCGTATACTTGTGCGTTATGAGGAATTTAAGGAGCATATTCAGACGGAAATGCGGCAGAAAAAAGAAAAATACAGATTTATATTCGCGCTGCATACTTCCCGTCCGATAACGGAGCATCTGCGTTCATATGTTGAAAAGCAGCGCAGCAAGCTTTCCGAGCTTACAAAAAAAGAGAAAAACATATAAAAGGAGATTTATATGCGGGTACTTATCTTATCATGCAACACGGGAGAGGGGCATAACTCCGCCGCACGCGCCGTGAAAGAACAGTTTGACAACGCAAAGACCGTTTGCGAAATAGCGGACGCGCTTGCGTTTTTATCGCCCAAGGCGTCAACATTTATATGCAAATGGCATGTGCGGCTGTACAAAAAAGCGCCTGTGCTTTTCGGCATCGGCTATAAGGCGGCAGAGCTTACAATGCCCGACAAAATTAACCGTTCCATGCTTTACGAAATCATGGCAAAGGGTGCAAAGAAGCTTGCAAAAAAAATCAGCGCCGATAATTACGACACCGTTATCTGCACGCACCCCTTTGCAGGGATGATGCTGACAAAGGCAATGCGAAAATATAAGGTTAGGGTTAAGTCATATTTTGTTGCAACGGATTACACTTGCAGTCCGGGCGTTTCGGAAAGCAAGCTTGACTGCTATTTCATTCCGCACGAAAGCCTTAAGCCTGAATTTATGCGCCACGGATTTAAAGAAGAGCAGCTTGAAGCGACCGGAATCCCGGTAAGCGGAAAATTTGTGACGGATAAAACCAAGGCTGAAAGCAAAAAAGCGCTCGGGCTGCCCGAAAACAAACGCGTTATCATACTTATGTGCGGCAGCATGGGCTGCGGTCCGATGAAGCTGATTGCGCGCACCGTGTCCGAAATTATAAAGGATGACGAATATCTTGTTGTTATCTGCGGCAGCAACAGCAAGCTTTACAAAAGCCTTTCGGTGTATGAGCGCGAGGGGAGTGCGCACGTTGTGGGCTATACGCACAACATGCCCGACTACATGAACTCCGCCGAGCTTATCCTCACAAAGCCGGGCGGACTGAGCACAACCGAGGCTGCGGCGAACAAGCTGCCGATGGTGCTTATCCATGCGGTTTCGGGCTGCGAAACGCATAACATGAAGTTCTGGACGGAGAACAATATGGCGAAAACGTGCGAAAAAAGCGTTGATATATGCCGGCTTGTGCGTGATATTATGGATAACCCCGATGAGCTTGCTTCAATGCGCAGCGAGCTGACGCGCGGCTTTGGCGGCAGTGCGGCGGAAAAAATATATGAATTTATTGCAAATCGCGGTTAAGAGAGGGCTAAAATCATTGACAAAAACATGCGTAAATGTTAAAATGAGCTTTAGCATATCCTAATTGGAGGGATTAAAGTGGCAAATATACTGGAAAAAATTTTCGGGTCATATTCCCAAAGGGAATTGAAAAAAATAAAACCGATAGTGGATAAGGTTCTTTCATACGAGGAAGAATACAAAAAGCTTTCGGAAAGCGAGCTTAAGGGAAAAACAGCCGAGTTTAAGGCGCGCCTGGCAAACGGGGAAACAACGGACGATATTCTGCCGGAGGCGTTTGCAACCGTGCGTGAGGCGGCGTGGCGCGTGCTTGAAATGCGCCATTTCCCCGTGCAGATTATCGGCGGAATCGTGCTTCATCAGGGCAGAATTGCCGAGATGAAAACAGGTGAAGGCAAAACGCTTGTGGCAACGCTTCCGGCATATCTTAACGCGCTCACCGGAGATGGCGTTCACATTGTTACGGTCAATGATTATCTTGCACGCCGTGACAGCGAATGGATGGGTAAGCTTTACCGTTATCTCGGACTTACCGTCGGGCTTAACGTGAGTCAGATGGAGCCCCCGGCAAAACAGGCGGCATACAATGCCGATATTACTTACGGGACAAATAACGAGTTCGGCTTCGATTATCTGCGCGATAACATGGTTATATACAAGCAGAACATGGTTCAGCGCGGCCACGCGTTTGCAATTGTCGATGAGGTTGACTCGATTCTTATCGATGAAGCGAGAACGCCTCTTATCATAAGCGGTGCAGGCGACAAGTCAACGCAGCTTTACAATATAGTGGACAGCTTTGTGCGCACGCTTACTCCCGTCAAAATCAAGGAGCTTGACGACAAGGAGGAAAACGTGTTTGACGACGCCGACTATGTTGTTGACGAAAAAGCAAAAACGGTTACGCTGACGGAGCGCGGCGTGAAAAAGGCTGAGGCTGCGTTTAACATAGAAAACCTTTCAGATCCTGAGAATATGACGCTGTCGCATCATATTAATCAGGCTATTCGTGCGCACGGAATCATGCACCGCGACGTTAACTATGTGGTTAAGGACGGAGAGGTTCTTATCGTTGACGAATTTACGGGACGCATAATGATAGGGCGCCGTTACAGCGACGGACTGCACCAGGCAATTGAGGCAAAGGAAAACGTTAAGGTTGAGCGTGAGAATAAAACGCTTGCCACAATCACATTTCAGAATTACTTCCGTTTGTATAAAAAGCTCAGCGGCATGACGGGTACTGCGAAAACCGAGGAAGAAGAATTCCGCGGAATTTACTCGCTCGACGTTATCGAAATCCCGACAAACAGACCGCTTGCACGCGTTGACGAAAATGATCAGGTGTTTAAAAATCACCGCGGAAAGATAAAGGCGATTGCCGATGAAATCGAGCGCGCTCACCAAACAGGGCAGCCGATACTTGTCGGAACAATCACGATTGACAAAAGTGAGGAGCTCAGCAATGTTCTGAAGGCGCGCGGAATCCGCCATCAGGTTTTAAATGCTAAGCACCACGAAAAAGAAGCGCTCATTGTTGCGCAGGCAGGTAAAAAGGGCGCGGTTACAATCGCCACGAACATGGCGGGCCGCGGTACGGACATCAAGCTCTCGCCCGAGGTGAAAGAGG
>CAJJUC010000095.1 GCA_905195005.1 uncultured Eubacteriales bacterium
GAATAACGGAAATCGGATTCACCGACCTGTTCGGGGAAAGTGCGTCCGAAAGCATTTATGCCGACGTTTTCGGGGCGGCATTTGCGCACACGCTGAAATTCACGGCGGACGGAAAGGAAATAACGCCGCAGACAAAGGTTTCAGCCGACGTCACAATTACCGTTGACACGGGCAAAACAAAAAATCTGTCTGTTGACGGCGGAAAGAATGAGTTCACATTCAGCGAAAACGGCGAATTAAACTATTCGCTCACAAATTCAGATATAGGCGAAACGAAAAAATTCAGAATTCCCGTAACAAATATCGACAAAACGGCTCCCGAAGCAATCGTGAGCTTCAATTCAGAAAGCGAACGGGACATTGAAACGGGTGCGCTGATTATCTATTCTGCAACATATTCAATCGAGGGCTTCAGCGAGGACGGCGTGTCACTTATTCCGTCCGCGGACGGCGCAGCTCCGTCAAGCGTCACGTTTGACGGAGGCTCCGAGAGCCTTGAATACACGTTCCGATTCCGCGATGAAGCGGGAAACGAAGGCTCGTATACTGCCGATGCGTCGGAAATTGCATTTGCGCAAAGAACGGATAATAATATAGCGGATTACCGCCTGACATATCAGGCTGCGGACGATAACGGATTCAGAACCATCGGGCGCTTCGGTTCAAATGATAATATAGATATTGAGCTTGTAAACCGCGCAGTATCCGTGAAAATTGAAGCGCTGAACAAAAACGGCGATGCGGTTTCATCTTCCGTTTCGGTAAACGGAGATATTCCGGACGGTGCAAAGGTTTATGCAAAGGAAAAGCTTGTTATGTTCACCTCCGAAAGCAGCGCCGACAGAACGGTGAATCTGACAGTCAGCGGAAACGGCAGCGGAAATGCAATCAGCGCATCGGTTCTTCTGCCGGCAAACACAATTGATTTGACCGCGCCGACAGGTACGGTGAATTACAGAGCCGACGGGAACACGGTTAAGGCATACTTAGTTACAAAGGACAGCGATTTGGCTGAAAACGGAGTGTATGTAACGGGAACAAAGACTGACGGAAAAGCGTTTGAGCTTAAATCTGACGAAAACGGTTACTATACGGAGCTTGATTTAAACGGCGCCGGGAAATTCGTTCTGACGGATAGAGCAGGAAACATCGGAACGGTTGCAATTGCGGTTCTCACAATCGACAAAGAGCCGCCGCAGGTCGTTTCGGAGGGGTGGCAGAGCGTTATCGACGCAAGAACGGAGGAAGCAATAAAGGAGCTTCTCAGCACTCCGACAAACAGCACGATAAAGCTGTTCATAACCTTTAACGAGCAGCTTAAGGGTGCGGCTGTCAAGGCATATAAGGACAGCGGAAAAAATGAAGAATTGCATCCGACAGAGGATTATGTTACTGCTGTGACAAGCGGAACAGCGCTCACGGTTGAGTTTAAGCAAAACTGCCTTGCAATGCTCACGGTTTACGATTTGCGCGATAATGCAAGCGTTCTGTGGCGTCCGGAGGACGGTCCGATAAGCGTTATTGACAGGGATATTCCAAAGCTTTCGGAGGGGTATCCGAAGCGTACGAAGGATGGAAACACCGTGAAGCTTGAATATGTCTTTGAGGGCGGCGAGGAGGTTATGCTGCTGCAAAACCATGCGGACGGATATAAAAACAGCCATATTGTCACAGTCGGCGAAAACGGCACACAAACGCTTAATTTTGCGGACAGAGCGGGAAATGTATTTTCCGATTACCCGGTAATATCGGATATTGACGATTTGGCGCCCAATATAAAAATGAGCGTTGATTATGTCGGCAGCGGCGCTGAGCTTTCGGGCAACGACAGCTATAAGGCAGGCAATTTCTATACAAATAAGAATGTACGAATCCTCTTAAACGTTACCGATGAAACGGCTGACGGAATCGCCGTGACGGCGAAAACAAAATCCGGCGCTCCGATAGCGGTTAAAGCGGAAAGGCTTGAATCGAACGGCAAGTCTTACAATTACAGTATCACGGTTACGGAAAACGGTTCTTATAAGGTTACGGCGGCGGATAAATGGGGACATGAAAATTCGGTTGAAACGAATGTTTCCGTTATCGACAGAACCGCGCCGACGGTGAAGCTCGGCGGCAGCATTGTTCTGAAAGCCGGAACGGGCAAGGATGAAGCGATTGCCGAAATTACGAAGGAAATTAAAGCAACTGACACGCAGTCGGGCGCAAACGCACCTATTGGCGATAAGCTCGGGGAAGTGAACGACGGCGTGAAGCTGGCAGTCGACCTCGGAAACGTAAACCTGGAAAAAGAGGGCGCATACACGGCGAAAATTACCGCGGCAGACAGGCTCGGAAACGCCGCCGAAAAGAAGTGCACGGTTGTTGTTCTGAAGGATATTTACAAGTTCAGCGTAAACGGAACATCCGTTTATGCAAACGATGTGTTCACAACCGCGCCGGGGCAAATCAGAATCCTGAATGCAAATAAAAACGCAAAATATTATTATGCGCAGGGATATAAAACCGCGGCGCAGATGAAGTATGCAAAGGGCTTTGACGCTTCTGTCGGCTTCGGCGCATCGCAAAAGGGATATTACACCATTCTTGCACAGGAAGAGGGCAGAAAAATGTATCTGCTTTATGTGTATGTAAACTGAGAAACGGGGGTGCGGAAATATTATGATTAAACGTTTACTGTCAGTAATGCTGACCGTTTCGCTGGCGCTTTCATTAGCTCCGCTGCAATCGGCTTTTGCAGCGGATGAGGACGGCACAACGGAAATTTCAAACCGGTATATAAGGGTTGTTGTAAATAACAAAAACGGCGGATATGTCATTTCAACGCGTGAGGGTGACGTTCTTAAAAAAAGCGATGACAATGCAATGCTCACTCACCGCGGAGAAAATTACGACACGTCATTCACCTCGTTTCAAGCAGACGGAAAAGAATATGTTTTCGGCGAGGAATACGGACTTTTCGGCAGTAAAAGCTCGGAGGTTGTGACGGAGACAGATCCGGAGGGCAACTTTATAAAAAGCACATGGAGCGCGGAGGATTTCGAGGTTGAGCAGAATATTTCGCTTGTGAACAACGATTCCTCCGAACAGCTCGGCACGGCAATGATAACATATACCGTGAGAAACAATTCACAGAGTGACAAAAGCTTTAAAAGCCGCGTGCTTATCGACACGCAGCTCGGAGAAAAGGACTGCGGTTATTACGAGGTTCCGAAGCAGAATCTCGGTCAGGGATATGAATATTTCAAGTTTGAAAGGACATGGGATTCCTCAAAGGATGCTTCAGTCAGAATGCCGTCCGACTATTTCGTAAGGGATAATCCCTATTCCTCGGACATTGTTGCCTACGGCGTGAACAGCGTTTTCACGGAGCAGAAGCCGTATAAAATGACGTTTGCGCACTGGGCGAACATTGCGGCAACCGTGTTTGATTATGAACCTGACGAAACACTTAATTTCACGAACAGCCTCAATGCCAAGAAAACGGCGGACAGCGCCGCAGCGCTTTACTATGACCTCGGCGCGGTTGCAGCCGGAGGGGAGAAGTCGTTTTCAACCTATTACGGCGTTACGGCAAATCTGAAAAACAAGGAAAACAAAATTATTATAAACACAACAGCGCCGTCGAAACTGAGCTTTAAGGATGACTCGCGCACGGCGTACACAGGCTCGGAGGGGACAGACAATGTTGTCCGCATAAATGTAAATCTCACAAACCCGCAGTATGCCGGAAAGAATTATAAAAGCCTTGCCGTTGTTGCGTATGCACTCGGATTTGAAACTCAGCGGCAGACGGACGGCGGAAGCTGGATAGTGTACGACAACGCCGACCCTGTTTATACCGATATTCTTGATTTCGGGAGCGGCGAAAACCGCGTAACCTACTTCGATTTCAAATTCACTCCGCAGGAGCGCGCGCAGCTCGGCTCTTTCGTCATCAAGGTTTTTGACATGGACGAAAGCGTCAACGAGCTCGGGCACTATGCCGAGGAATACTGCCTCGCGGCAACGGAAAACCACATCATTCTCCCAGGCAGGGACGCAAGCCTTCCGGCAATCACGCTTACGGGGCTTGCACCCGAAACCGTTTACACCCGGGATATTCGCTATATAACCGTTTCGGGGCGCGGCGCGGAATTTTTCAGAAGCGATTTGCTTGATAAAATATATCTTCGCGGCGAAAACGGGGAAAGCTATGAAATTCCGATTGAAAATCTCATGTATGACGGGGAGGACGCATCCTCCGGCGTTACAATTATGCTTGAGGATTATATGGACCCCGGCGAGTACCGCCTGCACTTCCTTTGGAAAAGCGGCGCCGGTGAGTCTGCGCTTAAAAGCAGCGTGAAAAATGACGGAATCGCGCTTCACGGCGTTCCGCAGGACTTTACATCGGACGGCATGACCGTGCGCGTTTCGGCCGACGAAAAATATGCCAATGCGTTCTACGGAATTGTCACGGTGCAGCGCGGTAAGGATAATAAGTATAAGCTTGTGCCGTATAACAGTGAAGCCGCGTTTAAAAAAGCAGGGATTGACGAAAACGATTTGCTGCTCACCTTCAGGGGCGATATCTCGCAGGACAGAGCAAATAAAAGCTTTTATCGGCTGATGGGCAAGGATAAGGATGTGAACATAAATCATATTTTAAACTACCACGGAAACGACCTGAGCCTTGAAGAAAAGGCGGACGGCAGCGTTGCAGTTCTCATGGACGGAAAAATAACAACCGTCGGCGCGAACACAACGGTGCGAAACGGAACGGCGGCGTTTAAGTTAAACGGCGGCACGGAGTATCTCATTCCCGAGTACAGCTCCGAGGGTGAGGTTCTGGAAAACGGGGAGCTTATCTCCGGGCAGGACTTCATCGAGCTTAAGTGGGATAACGCATTCGATACACTGACAACGGTGGGCGGATTCCTTATCGACATGAAGTACGGCGTGCTCGGAAAAATCCAAAACGATGACGATAGTACAAAATCGGACATAATATCGTTCGGCGGAAGCCTTGACCTCGGCTTTATGACGCCGGGCGGAGCGGCGGCAGTAAGGCAGAACACCGCGGCAGGCGCAAGATGGACAACAGGCGCCGAAGAGATCCGGTATGACGATAATGACGACGGGTATACCTTCGGGCTGACATTTGACGAGGATTCCGGTGAGTTCAGGTCGCAGACCAAGGAAAAGGACATTCCGCCGACAAATGAGGAGGCAAGCCGCGTTGAGCTCGGGGCGGAGATTCATGATGTTCTCTATGGCGGTAAAAACCCCGGCTACATCGGAATTAATATGAGCGCGCATGTTGCGCTGCCGCAGATAGTCAAATTCCTCCCGAATAAAATTGAGGGCGATTTAAGCGTCAACACAATCGGCGGATATAATGTCGGCGTGGACGCAGGCGTTGAGCTTGCGAATCTTTCAATGGCATTCTCGCTTGTGGTGAAGGAGTCCCCGTCCGGTGCGCCGATTCCCGATAAGCTTTATTTCACAATCGGCGGATTTGAGCCGGGATTTAACGTTGACGGATTGGGCGTTGTCTGGATAACGGGCGGCGGAGGCGGATTCGACAATCTTTACGACACGATTTACGGGAAAGACGGAATCCCGCCGCTGACGCTTCTGATGCATGTTGAGTTCGACATAACAAAAATTATGACCGGAAATGCGGATTTGGAGCTTTCGCTGCGATCAATGAAAATTGCTTTTGACAATCTCAGCCTTAAAATGCTCAAAAATGCAAAATTCCTTGATGGCGGAGAAATTGCTGTCGGCTGGTATCCGAATTTTAACATGAATTTGTCGGCTGGGGTAAACTTTTTGCAGATAATGAAAGGCAGAATGACCATAACCGCAGCAGCAGGGCGCGACACGGCGGATTTCGTTCAGTTTGTGCTCAATGTTGCAATCGGTCTTCCCGAATTTATTCCGATTGTCGGCGGCATGGAGCTTGCTTCGGCGGAGCTCGGCGGCGGCAGTCAGAAGGTGTGGGGCTCAATGGAGGTGCTCAGCCTTATAAAGGTCGGTTTCACATATTACTGGGGCGGAAGCATTGAGTTTACGCACGGAAACCCGAGCGGAAGTCAGGACTTTGCAACGCTGTCGGCTGCCGATGACCCGGGCGTGAAAAGAACAAAGGCAATGTTTAACGAAATGCTCAAGCCTGTTGTAGTCGGGAAGGACAGCGCCACGGGCGAGGTGCAGTTTGCATCCGTCGGCGGAAACCTTTCCTACAGCGCGGGAAGCACTGCTGTTCCCGATTTTGCGGAAAGAGTGAAAAAGGCGCAGAACCGGGGAATAAGCCCGATGAGCCGCGGAAGCGGAAAAACCGAAATATTTACAAATAATGAGCGCACAAGCCATCTTATAAGCTTCGGCGGACAAACCGATTACATTCTTTCGGTAAGCCGTGCCGACGGCAAGGAGCTTTCCGAAGCCGAGCTTAAAAAGGATATGTCCGTAAAACAGGGCGGAAGCGATTTCGGCTTGAATTACTATAACGCTCCCGACCACAGCGCTTCGGATGCTGAAAAGACGGAAGCTCTCAGAAAGGCAAATATCAATATTACGGGGAACGCCGCATGTATAGCAATTCCGAAAACACGCGCGGCGGAAAGTGTTCTGATAGAATTTGCGGACGGAAATGCGTACGATGTCAGCGTAATTGAAGTGAAACCGATAAGCGAGCTGACATCGGCAAGCGCGCAGCTCAGCGGAAATATCCTTACGGTGAACTGGAACGGAGAAAACATCACCGATACCGCAAAAATTATCGTTTCCGTAACCGACGGAAGTGAAAACGGCGATGTGGTTCTGAACGAAAAGGAAATTTCAGCAAATGCGAAAACCGCCGATCTTGCAATCCCCGAAAGGCTGGCAAGCGGAGAGTACAGCGTTAAAATTTCGCTCAGCGATGAGGAAACGGCGTTCGGCAGCATAGATGCCGGTAAAATTACGGTTGCAAATGTGAAAGCGCCGCAGGGCTGCGAAAGCGTTTCAATCGAAAACTGCGGAAACGATATGCTGAGAATCGCCGCTGACGCAAGCGAAACAAATTTTGACGGATACATGGTCGAGGTATATGAGGACGGAAAGCTTGCCGACACGGGCTTGTTCTTTAAGAAAGGCGAGGAAATCCTTGTCGGCGGAAGGTACGAAATGCCCGTTATGGGTGCGGACGGAAAGCCGACGGGCAAGAGCACGGCGGTCGGATATACTCCCGGAAAGAAGTATACTGCTAAAGTCAGACTGTGCAACATTGCAAAGGATTCAGAGGGTAACGAAATATATTGGTGCAGCGCGTACAAAATGTCAGACGAAATTGTGCTGAAAGCGTCAACGCAGCCGACGGTAAAGCTTGAGTATGATAAAGCAGCCGGTGCAGTTAGAGTGAAATCCGATGTTCCGATAAGCGGAGAGCTGTATATCAATTCGCAGACCGCTGACGGAGACTGGTACGAATTTAAGGATAAGAGCGCCGAAATTGTGCAGAGCGTTTCCCTTGCGGACGGCGATTATACGGTCGAATTCCATGCAATTGATGAGGACGGCGACAGCGTTGTTGTTCAGGATATAATCCGCGTTGACACAACCGCGCCGACAGTGATGCTTGCTTCTCCGAAAAACGGAAGCGCTTTCGGCGGCGGCAGCGTAACGGTTACCGCAATGGCTGACAGTGACGCGGACTATTTCTTTAAGGTCAACGGGAAAAACGTTTTGCCGCAGGAGCAGGATATTTTTTCGGACGGAATGATGAAAGCAACGCTTCCGCTCGGCGATGCCGCAAAGCTTGCCAAGGCGGATCTGGAAATTATCGCAAGGGATAAAGCAGGAAATGAAACCGTTAAAACAATATCGCTGCTGAATCAAAAAATTCCAGAAATAACATCGATTGAAATATCTGCCTCCGATAAAACGGTGACGGACGGCAGACTCGCACTTGCCGAGGGAGAAAGAGCAAAACTCAGCGTGCTCGGAATTTCGGGCAGTGAAAAAATTGATATAACGGAGCTTTCGGCAACATCGCTTGAAATAACGGGGGGAACGGCAGCGTCACTCAGCGAAGCAACCGTCACGGCAGGTCTTGCGGGGCAAACGCTTATCCGCGCTGCATTTGCCATCGGCGGCAGCGAAGCGCTGACGGACGGAATCGTTGTTGAAACAACCGATAATGCAATCAATTACGAGGATTTAAAAAAGATTATAGCCGAAGCGAAGCAAATCACAAACGACGGCTACACAAATGAAAGCTGGAACAATCTGCAAAATGCCATAAGCGGAGCAGAACAGCTTCTTTCGGCGGCAGGCGCAGTGCAGAGCGACATTGACAATGCTTCAACGGCAGTTTCAAATGCAATTGCCGCGCTTGAAACAAGGTCGCGCGGATCTTCTTCGGGCAGCAAATCCGCTTACTACACCGTTGCGTTCAATACAAACGGCGGCGGCAGCATTGAAAGTCAAAGGCTGCAATCGGGGAACAAGGCTGTTAAGCCGGAAAATCCCGTAAAGAGCGGATTCACCTTTGACGGATGGTACACCGACAAGCATCTGACCTCTCCGTATGATTTTGAAAGCGGCGTTATAAAAAGCTTCACGCTTTATGCAAAGTGGATTGAAAATTCATCCGATGAATGGGAAAATCCGTTTGCGGACGTTTCGGAAAGCGACTGGTTCTTTAAAAATATTGAATATGCCGTGAAGAACGGGCTGTTCAACGGAACAAGCACGGATTTGTTCTCGCCGAACGCCGCAGCAACAAGAGCAATGTTTGTCACCGTGCTTTACCGCGCGGAGGGTGAGCCGCAGGTAAGCGGCGAAGCAGCTTTTGCGGATGTGCCGCCGGATGCATACTATGCAGATGCGGTTCTCTGGGCAAAGCAAAACGGTATTGTCAACGGTATTTCCGAAAGCGAGTTTGCAGCCGATAACACAGTCACGCGCGAGCAGATTGCGGCTATCATGCATCGCTTTGCACAGTACAAGGGCTATGATGTTTCGGTCGGGGAAAACACAAACATCCTTTCTTATACCGATGCGGAGAGCATTTCGGAATATGCGGTTCCCGCCGTGATGTATGCGGTGGGCGCAGGGCTGATAAAGGGGAGAACGGATTCAACAATCAATCCCCGAGACAATGCAGAAAGAGCGGAAATTGCAGCAATCCTGCAAAGGTTCCTCGAAGCAAATAAATAAAACAAAACGAGGACTGGTTAAAGCCACAACCCGATAAGGAAGTATTGCCCTGCCGGGTGCAAAGCAGTTTTGAAGGTCGGAATT
>CAJJUC010000096.1 GCA_905195005.1 uncultured Eubacteriales bacterium
ATGCGAAAATAAAAGAACAGTCTTTCCCTTGCAGCCGCAAAGCGCACATTCCTTAAGCCATGCCTGCTGGCGCACATCGATTCTTTCATATTTCTCAAATAATCCAAGCTCGGGATTTATCTCCGTTTTATACGGGCTCAGGAACACAAGCCTGACGTCTGTTCCCTGAATATCCGCATAATAATACGGATTATTCCCCTCTCTGACGGCGTATTCATCAATAAAAGACGTGTTTTTATGCCACATTTCATCAGTGACAATATTCAGCGCAAGCTGCCCGGCAAAACGCTCGTCACGCCATCCGTCGGTTTCTCCGCGGCAAACGAACAGCTTTCCGGACCTCACCGATGAACGCAGAATATCAAGCTCGGCAGCAAGCAGACGCGAAGATATTTTTTCGGGATTGTCGCCGTTAATAACATTTCCGAGATGAACAGCAAAGTCAAAATTAACCATGCCGTCCGCTGCCGCTATATTTTTGTATGTATCTGCCGCACCGTCCGACAGATGCGTATCGCACAGCATTGCAAAGCATATATCTCCGTTTTCGCGTGCGGCATTGATATCGGCAGCCGTTTTATTTATTTCATTTTCAAAACTCATAACCGAGCCTCCGTTAATAGGTTATTTCGCGGTTTTTCCCTGCGCCGAAGCGGATGAGGCGCAAAACGCGCGCATTTGTGTCGAGCGCAATGCCATCCCACAAATCCTCCGATTCGGTATTCAACGTCCGCTGCGGATAATATCCGCCGCCGGGCATATCCCAAAGCTGAGGTACGTATGCCGTCTCACTTGCAACAAGCACAAAATTTATGCCGTTGACATTTCCGATATAATCACCGTGAAAATGCCCGGCAAACCACGCCGCAACAGAAAATTCGTTTTCCGCAGCCTTGTTTTTAAGAATCTCCATAAGGCGGTTCCCGTTCGGGCGCGGATTGTCCTTTTCAGGATTTTCAAAATCCTCAAACGGAGTGTCATGAGAGAAAACCATAACCGTAAAGCCCGGTTTCACATCAAGCGCTTCATTTTCAAACCAAGCCGTCTGCGCGTCATCCGTTCCGTATACCTTGCTGTACGGAACGCCGTCATAAAATCCCGTATAATAGAATGTGCAGAGAATTATCATTCTGATTTTATAATCGGGAAAGTCGACATAATAATACGGTTTCGGCAGTTTGCGGCAAAGGTTTTCGTATTGACCCGTAAATGCAATAAGCTCCGACCAATCCTCATCCACAGCCATGTTCGGAGAATAAGCCGAGGAAAAATCCGTGTATCCGTCATGGTTTCCCTGAACGGGAAAAAACGGTTTTTGATGAATACAATTGCGGAAAAGCTCCGTCTGTTCATGCATGACTGACATTGTATATCTTCTCGAAAGATTCCCGTTCAGAAAATCCCCGAGATGGACAAGACATTTGAAGTTTACACGCTTATCCACCGCCGCGATATTTGCGGCGGTGTCTGAAACAGAATTGTCAAGATGCGTGTCAGCAACGGCGGCAAATTTAAACCCTGGCAAGCCGCGCAGCTCAGCCGCGGCTTTTTCAACGCTTTTTTTGTAACATTCTTTAACCTGAAGCTCCATGTTTCAACCTCCGCCGATCATCCCTTAACGGAACCGACAGTAAGTCCCTTAACAAAATACTTCTGGAAAAACGGGAATATAATAAGCGCCGGTCCCGCAACAACAACTGCCATTGCCATCTGAACGGTTTCGGAGGGAGTATCGCTTTTTTCCATCATGCTTGCCATCTGCGGATTTTGCTTAAGCATGTTGATATTTTCCATAATGCTCTGTAAAAGGTATTGCAGGCTGTAAAGCTCCTGACGTGTGATATAAATAAGCGCCGTGTACCAGTTGTTCCACTGACCGAGGAACATAAACAGAGCCACCGTTGCCAGAACGGGCTTTGAAAGCGGCAGAATCATTCCGAAGAATATTTTATATTCCGACGCACCGTCAATCGTTGACGACTCAATGATTTCTCCGGGAATACCGCTGAAAAATGTTCGCATCATAAAGGTGTACCACGGGCTGATAAGCGCCGGAAGAATATAAACCCACATTGTATTGTTAAGATGCAGCATACTCGAAATGACGATATAGGTCGGCACAAGTCCGCCCGAAAAAAGCATGGTGAAATAAAGATAAAAATTTATTGCCCCTCTGCCGCGCAGGCTTTTCCTTGAAAGCGGATATGCTATCATCGCCATGAACAGCACACCGAGCGCCATTGTTGCCGCCGAGAACACAAACGTTACCCAATAAGCGCGGAGTACCTGCCCGGGATTTTCGAAAACAACCTTGTATGCCGAAAAGTCAACAGGGCGCGGAATCATCTGATACCCTTCCTTTGCCAGCTGAGACGCGCTTGAAAGCGATGCACTCACAATAAGCCAAAACGGAAATATTATCAAAGCGCAGATAACCGTGAAAATGAGACAGAGAACTATCTGATATGTTCTTTCTTTTTTATTCATAATGTTTCTCCTCTCTTAAAACAGTGCAAGATCCGCGTCAATCTTCTTTGCCGCATGATTTGTGATGATGACCAAAATCATTCCGACAACGGACTGCAAAAGCCCGACTGCGGTTGTAAGTCCGTAAGAATTTGCGGTTGTGTTTTCGCGGAAGGTGCGGAAAATATATGTGTCGATAACATTGGTTGTCTGATAAAGATTACCGTTCGCGCCATCCTGCGTTACAGTGTAGAACAAGCCGAAATCCGCTCTGAAGATATTTCCTATTTTAAGAATCGTAAGCATTGTGATAAGCGGAACAAGGCTCGGGATAACAATATGCAGCGTTCGCTTAAAGCGGTTTGCTCCGTCCACCTCGGCAGCTTCAAAAAGAGAGGTGTCAATGCCCATAAGAGCCGCATAGTAAACGACTGAATCCATGCCGACATTTTTCCATACGCTTGTTATCGTAAGTATAACCGGCCACGCCGCAGGCTTTGAATACCAATCGATTTTAGCCATTCCGAGCCCCTCAAGAACCTGACCGAGATAGCCGTAGCTCGGGTTGAGAATTGCGTATACCATATATGCAACAATAACCCATGACATGAAGTTCGGCGTTATCAGAAGCGTTTGAAAGGTTTTTGTCGCATTTCTGCTTTTTAGCTCAAAAAGCAGTATTGCAATTATAACCGAGGCAACAACTCCCGTGATGATAAACAAAACATTGTTAAAGAGAGTGTTTCTTACAAGCTGAGCAAAAACAGACGACTTGAAGAAAAACTCAAAATTTTTAAAGCCGACCCATTTACTTCCCAGTATACCGAGATTGAATTTGTAATTTTTAAATGCGATGATTACTCCGCCCATGGGAAGATAGCAAAATATAAATACAAGCAAAATCGGAATCACACACAGGGAATACAGCTGCCAATCGCTTGATGTGAGTCTGATGCGCTTTTTCTTTTTATTTATAGCAGAATCTTTTTGTATTGCGCTCATTATAATTCCTCCGTTTTTTTATTGCCGCCGGATTTTCAAAACGGCGGCGGCAGCAAAGCCGCAGCCGCCACATTGCGCACATTTATTTTTGTTTCTTTAAAAATGCGCTGTACTGCTTTTGAATTTCCTTCTGAACCTTTTCGATTCCGGCATCCTTAAGCTTTTTCATGTATCCATCCCAGTAATCTGCTCTTGCCGATGTGCCGAATTCGATTTTTGCTTTATATTCCGAATTAACGTTTGTTATATTTGCAATTTCCGTTGTTATGGGGTCAGTGTCGGGCACAAATCCCATTGCAGGCGATTTTATTGCGTTATCGTTCATTTCACGTGTTTTATCCCAAACGTCAAGATCCTGTCCCTTAACAACAAATGAATTGAACTGATTGCCGTAACGCCATGCCGTTGCGCCGACATCATCATAGCCCGAATCCTTGATTTCGGTTATTGTTCCGTCATCGTTTTTCTTGTAGTCAACGCCCTCCTCGCCCCAGCAAATGAGGTTGTAGAGCTCCTTGTTCGAGTTAAGCATATAGATAAATTTAACTGCTTCTTCGGGGTGTCTGCTGTCCTTGCCGACTGCAAGCATTGTTGCAAGCGGATTGGTTCTTGAAACATACGGATTTTCAAAACGTGCATAAACAACAGGCTCGCCGTAATCGTTTTCATCCTGAACTTCCTGCCCGGGCTTCCATGTGCTCTGAAGCATTCCGTACTGCTTTTTCTCCTCGTTTGAGGTAACCGCATTACCCTTGCCGGCAATGTCGCTTCTGATGTAGCCCTTTTCAAACCATGTGCGTGCCGCGTCGATCCCGCACTTAAACTCGTCCGTATCGTTGATGATAACAACCTTGTCGGATGATCCGTCTTTTCTTATGCCAACGCCGCCGACAATTTCCTCATAAACATTTTTATACGCAAAGTTTGTTCCGGGATTAACCGTGTATAAATCCGGGCGCTTTGCCTTGATTTTTCCGAGTTCAGCCGTTAAAACATCCATATATGCCTGTGCAGAAGCCTTGTCCTTTACCTTAAGCGCAGCGTCTTCAAGCGCTTTGGCGTCAACTCCGCATTCATCGGCAACCGATTTCGGCATTATGGAAACAAAGGGGTTCGATATTACCTGCGTGTTCGGAATACCGTAAATTTTTCCGTCTACCTTGGCTGCGTCAAGGAAATAATCCTCAACAACATCGCTCATTTTCACGGTCTTCCCGTCCTTCATTTTGATATTATCGAGATAATCCGTTATATCGTAAAATCCGCCGAGAGACACCGCCGACTGATAATCATTGAGATACCCTGCCCAAATAACGTCATAATCCTCGCTTGCAGCCATCTTCATTTTGGACTTTTCCTTAAAGGAAGCGCTGTCGATAAACTCAACTTCAACCTTCAGACCGAGCTCGGGCTCAACAATTTCGTTAACCTTCTTAATTATTTCATCTGTGCGCGGCTGCTTGTCGCCGAACTGAACCCATTTAAGCGTGCCGCCGGAGGATTTCTTTCCGCAGCCGGTCATGCCTGCACAGGCAGTTACAAGCATTGCAGAGGTCAATAATGCCGATAAGAATTTTTTCATACGTCATACTCCTTTATAATTATATTTTTATAAGCTGTTCCAAACATGAACCTTAACGGTCTGCGCATTTGTGAAAATATCGTTTGCAAAGGTTCTTTCGGCTTCGCCGTTCGGAAGGCTTCCGCTGTGAACGAACATGCCCGTCATGCTGCCGTTTTCGTCGTATCCGATTATCACAACCTTTATGCCGTTTACAACTCTGCCGAGGCTGTTGTTAAACACAGCCGTTACGCCGCTTTCGCCGAAGCTGACCGATGTGACCGCAACATACGGATTCGGCATAAACTGCGGTTTTGATTCAGCAGCCGCTGTGATTTCAATTTCATCGGATTTTACAATTGCACCGCCGAAATTAAGCTCCGCACGGATGTGCGCCGTTCCCTCCGCAGCCGCTGTGATTTTCCCGTCCGCGTCAACGGAGATTATTTCAGGATTATCACTGAAAAAGGCTTTACCCGCCGAAAGAGCGTCGGCTGCCGAACCGTCCGCATAGAAAGCGTTCAGCACAGCGTACACGCTTTCACCGACAGCGATTTCCGTGCGGTTTACCGCGATTGACGCGCCCGACGGCAGCTTAAGCGGCTCGCGCCCTACGCCCACCGATATTACGGCTGTAAACTCCGCACCGTAATAGCTTGCCTTCACCGTGACAAACGTGGCGCCGTTCTTAACGCCGGTGATTGCTGCGCCGTTTGTTGAAGCAATTGTGTTGTCCGCGCTTGAAAGCGATATGCTCTGCACGTTTGCGGTCGTTCCGTCCGTCAGCTCAACCGATGCCGAAAGCGTTTTGCTCTCTCCTGCGGAAAGGCTGACCGCCGAATCCGGCAAAACAAGCTTTTCCGCGCCGCAAAGAGTTATTTCACGGTCAAGCGAAACGGATTCTCCGCCGATTTTAAACGCTGCGTTTATAACAGCTTTGCCTGCCTTTTTAAGCACAAAGGCATTTTCCGAAATATCGATAACGTCCGTGTTTTTGCTTGTTACAGATAGCTCCTCCGGAGTTACCTCCGCCGATTCCGCATCCTTTACGGTTATGTAATTATCCGCACTGTATTCCTCGCCGAAATGAACCGATTCCGGCACTGAATAATCCGCGGTCATACCGCCTGTATAAGAATAATCATATGTTTTTTTCGTCGGGGTTTCAAATCCGTTTGCGGAAAATGAATACCTTGAAAAATCAAGGCTGCCGAAGCTGTAGACAACGCTCGTTCCGCTTGCGTCCGCTTTTCCGTCCGCCGTCAGCTCCGCGCCGCCCTCCTTTGAGAACGACAGCTGAGGAATTGTTTCAACGCGCTGATTGAATGTCAGCACAAGCTTATCTGCGCCGTAAAGATTTCCGTCTGTTATTTCCGCATCTCCGCGGTAAAAGACAGATTTTTCAAGCTCAAGCGCAATATCCGCAAGCAGCTTAACCTTTGAGATACGGATTCTTTTATTGTTTTTCTGGTCGATTATTATCTTGATATACGACGCATTTTCAACCGTGCTGCAATAATACGTCGCCTTATTCCAAACATTGCTGATTTTCTCCGTGCCCCGTGTTATATCCGCTTCGGGAACAGCCGTAAAATCCCCTGCTCCGTTTTCTCCCTCGGGCGCGGCGGCAAATGATATTGTTCCGCTGTTTCTGAAATGTTCGAATGTCTGCACCTCAAAGCTTGTAACGGAATCGAGCTTGTATATAATCTCCGCCGTTCCGACCCCGGAGGACAGATAATTCACTCCCGTTACCGGGCCGATGTCCTCCTGCATGAGAAGTATTCCGTCATCCGCGCCGTCAAGCACGGCGGAAACATATTTCCCCGTTTGATTTGTAAAATCATCCTCCAGCGTCGTATCGGCAGCAGTCGCCGATACGGACGCAATGCACATAACCGCGCATAAGATTAGTGACAGTAATTTTTTCATATAGCTCCTCCTACTCGCTGATTGTCAAATCCTTAACGATTGCCTGCGTTGACAAATCATGCTGTGAATACATCGGCACACCGGCTGTGCAGGACATGAATGTCATGTCGGTTGAATGAAGCAGCTTCCATCCGTCACCGGAATCGACATAAGCATTGAACTGCGAGCCTTTCTTTTCAACCTTTATCTTAATCGGCGCTGTGCCGCTTGCAAGCGACGCATATTTGCATTCGCCGCCCGTTTCATCTCTCCAGACTGCAAGAACCGAGCTGCCCTGAAGTCTTACGGTGTAGTTTCTCGCGTCGGGGGACGCGCTTTCTCTTACCGTAACGCCGACTGCCGTGTTGTTTGAACGCTGAAGTATTGACTGAATGTTCATCTCAACCGAAACGTTTTCACCCTTAATATCCTTATACAGATAGTAGCCGTCGTCGGCAGTTCCGAAGAAGTCAACACCCGTTGAACGCATCAGCACCGTGCCGTCGCTTCTGAAGTCCGCGTAACCGTGCGATGTGCCGAAGTTTATTTCCTTCCAGCCCTGTGCAAGCGTTCCCGAATACGACTTGTAAACGGAAATTGCCTTTGACGCGCTCTTTCTGAAGCCGTCTTTTTCAAGAGTTATGTTAACGTTTGTTTCACCCTCCGAAACGGCTGAAAGATTACCGTTTTGGTCGATAACCGCAACGCTTTCATCATCGGTTGAATATACGGCGTGAACATCGCTCTTGACAACCTCCTTGCCCGTTGTGAGCAATACGGAATAATCAAACTTCACATTTTCGCCGACAACGATTCCGTCGGTTTTTTCTCCGCTGAGCGTTATAGAGTCGAGCACGCCGTCAAGCACCGTTACGGCTGCCGACGCGCTCTTTGTGATTCCCTTATAGCTTCCCGTTACCGTTATATATGCTGTTCCCGGCGAATGAGATTCAATGTTTCCCTGCTTGTCAACCGTCAGAATTTTTTCGTTTGAGCTTTTGTATGTGAAATCGGAGACGGGCAGATAGTAGCCCATTGTTGACTTTGCAATGCCGAGCGCCGATGTTTCCGAATTGTTATCAATGACAGTATCAGCAACATTGGCGTTAATCTCCTCGAGCCTGTCGTTTACAAGCACAAACAGGTTCGATTTAACTGTTTTTCCGTTCTTTTCAGCAGTGATTGTGATTTCGGCAATTCCCGCTGTTCCCGCTTTTATAACGCCGTCATTTCCGACCGCCGCAACCGATGGATTCGATGATGCGTATTTAATTTCGGCATTGTCAAGATTTGCAAAGAATCCCGAAACGGTTCTTGCCGCAAGCTTAATCCGTGTGGATTCGCCTGAATTGAGGCGCACATTCGCGCTCAGCCCGTCCGACTCGGTTTCGGGGTAAAGCTTGTAAAGCTCCTCCTCCCTGTCCGCAAACTTAAAGTCAGCCGTCAGACCTATATCTCTCTCGTCAATATCCCTGATTCCGACCGAGAATGCCGGGGAATCGTAACGCAGTCTGTAGTCACGGTTTTCATAGTCAACAAATTTCGGCTGCTGACCCGAAAGCGAATGTGCGTCCATCAAACCGTAATCCGTTTCGATTTTCTTCCATTCTTCATATGTTTTTGCCTTGGGATTATTGTATACAAGATATTTTCCGCTGTCATTGTAATACATATTGTAATCAACCTTGCGGAAACGGTTGTCGAGCCATTTATGCTGACCGTGCAGCTGATCGCTTGAGTTTACCGTCAGATTCCTCATATAGATATTCCGATCAGCGTTATCATCCTCGTTTGATGATGTTGCAAACGCACCGCGTGTGCAGCGCGGATTGTTGAGGAAGAAGTTATTATATACTTGATGCTGCACGCCCTTTATAACCATCGCGGCATATATTGTGCCGGCGCCGTTTAAGTTGTTGTTATCGATAAGATTGTTCTGCCAGGTAGTATAACCCGTCTGATTATCGCCGTACATTGCGTAACCCATCGAGAAAGGAATGTCCATATCGTGAATGTGATTGTTTTCAACAAGGTTGCCTTTTCCGCTTCCCCAGCCGTACATTGCGCCGCCGTCCTGACTGTCCGTCAGCGCGTGCGAGGTGTCGTTATATGCTATGTAGTTATGCATGCAGTTACTGAAATCGTACTGATTTTCCTCCGTGACCACCTGACCGCGGTGCGACTGACCGATTCTCATATTTGCAGTATAACCGCTGCCCCAAAGGATGTCGGCGCGCGGTACCTCGTCAACGCGGTTATGAAGAACCGTTCCGTAGTCAGT
>CAJJUC010000097.1 GCA_905195005.1 uncultured Eubacteriales bacterium
TCGGAGTTGTGCTGCCGTCTCTTATAATTATAACTGTTATAGCCGCATTTATGAAGAGCTTTCTGAAATATGAAATTGCGGCACGTATGTTTGCAGGTATAAGAATCTGCATTGCTGCACTGATTATTAATGCCGTTTTAACTATGGGAAAGGCTGCCGTTACCGATAAAATATGCATTGCTGCCGCAGTTAGCTCGTTCTTGCTGTCAGCTGTGCTCGGAACATCCCCCGTGCTTATCGTTATTTGCGCGGCGCTGCTCGGGATTTTTGTTAAAAGGGGTGAACGGGAATGATTTATGTTTATCTCTTTTATGAATTTTTCAAAACAGGGCTTTTTTCGCTCGGCGGCGGCTTGGCAACCATTCCTTTCCTTGCTGCCATGGGTGAAAAATACGGATGGTTTGACCGAGAGCTGCTTTCAAATATGGTAGCCGTTGCCGAATCCACCCCCGGACCGATTGGCGTAAACGCAGCCACATATGTCGGCTTTATCGTCGGCGGAAAATTTGGGCTTGCAGGATCAATCTTCGGCGCTGTGCTTTCAACGTTCGCGCTTGTTCTTCCGTCCGTTATCATAATAATTCTTGTTGCGAAAACTTACGAAGCGCTGATGGGGAACAGAATTGTTGAACACGCGTTTTATGCAATCCGCCCGGCGGTTACGGGTATGATTGCTTCCGCTGCACTGCTGATGATTCAAAGCGCCCTGTGGGTGGGCGGAGCTTTCAGTATTAAAGCCGCAGTATTTTTTGCGGCGCTGCTTGTTGCCGCGAATAAAATAAAGCTGCACCCGATTTTCTATATCATTGCAGCGGGAATTGTCGGCGCAGTGGTTTCATTTTAAAAAACAGAGGAGTAATTGACAGGATGGATATCTTAAAACAGCTGTGCAGTGAGCTTAATATAAAAGAGGAACACTGCGAAAACGTGATAAAACTGCTTGACGAGGGAAATACCGTTCCGTTTATCGCGCGTTACCGCAAGGAGCTTACGGGATGCATGGACGACCAGTTAATCCGCGAATTATCGGCACGCCTGGACGCACTGCGTGCTCTTGAAGAGCGCAAGGCAGAGATAACAAGGCTGATTGACGAGCAGGGCAAGCTCACCGATGAGCTTGTGAAAAGCATTAATAACGCAAAGCTTTTAACGGAGCTTGAGGATATATACCGTCCTTATCGACCGAAACGGAAAACAAGAGCTTCGGTTGCGCGCGAAAAGGGATTGGAACCGCTCGCCGATTTAATTGCGGAGCAGAAATACGAGGGTGATATTTACGAAAAGGCAGAAGAATTTGCGGATGCCGAAAAAGGCGTTGAATCGGCAGAGGAAGCGGTTTCGGGCGCAAAGGATATTATTGCTGAAAATATAAGTGACAATGCGGATTACAGAAAAGAGATACGCAGGCTTACATATCTCGGTGCGCAGATTACAAGCAAGGTCACGAAAAACGAAAACCCCGTTTATCAGATGTATTACGATTTTGCCGAGCCTGTCAAAAAGGTTTCCGATCACAGAATCCTTGCAATGGATCGCGGAGAAAAGGAAAAGGTTTTGACCGTTAAAATCGAGCCTGATACCGAGGTCATTTTAAACTATCTCAGAAAAATGACCGTGTTCGGAGAGGGGCAGCTCAGCCGTCTTGTTTGTGAGGCTGCCGAGGACTCATATAAAAGGCTTATAGCGCCGTCAATCGAAAACGAAATCCGCACGCAGCTGACGGAACGTGCACAGACGGCGGCAATCGGGCTTTTCAGCATTAATCTTAAAAATTTGCTGCTCGTTCCTCCCGTGAAAGGGCACACCGTGCTCGGGGTTGACCCCGGTTACAGGACGGGCTGCAAGCTTGCAGTGGTTGACAGCACGGGTAAGGTGCTTGAAACGGGAGTCGGATATTTCACGCTCGAGCATCATGACAAAAATAAGGCGAAAAAACAGGTTCGCGCGATGATTGAACGAAACGGCGTTACGCTTGTATCAATCGGAAACGGAACTGCAACGGGGGAGAGTGAAAGCTTTATTTCGGAGCTTATCGGTGAGCTTGACCGCCCGGTGAAATATATGGTTGTTTCGGAAGCAGGCGCTTCCGTTTACAGTGCAAGCAAGCTCGGTGCGGAGGAGTTTCCCGATTACGATGTTTCTCTCAGAAGCGCTGTTTCAATTGCACGCCGTTTGCAGGACCCCTTGGCGGAGCTTGTGAAAATTGACCCGAAGTCAATCGGCGTCGGTCAGTATCAGCACGACTGCAACCAAAAGCAGCTTTCGGGCGCACTTGAAGGCGTTGTGGAAAGCTGCGTAAACAGCGTCGGCGTTGACCTGAACACCGCTTCATCATCGCTTTTAAGCTACGTTTCGGGCATTTCATCGGCGGTTGCGAAAAATATTGTCGAATACCGCGAGGAAAACGGTTCTTTCAAATCGAGAAAAGAGCTTATGAAGGTGAAAAAGCTTGGCGAAAAGGCATTTATTCAGTGCGCCGGATTTCTGCGGATTCCCGGAGGAAAGGAAATCCTTGATAACACCTCGGTTCACCCGGAAAGTTACAACGCTGCACGCGAGCTGATTGAGGTTTGCGGCTACAGCGAGGAAGAAGTGAAAAACAGCAGATTTTCCGATATTGTGAAGCGTGTGACAAAGGAAAATGCGGAGGATATATGCAGTCGTTTCGGCATCGGGATGCTCACGCTGCGCGATATTTCGGACACGCTTGCAAAGCCCGGGCGCGACATGCGTGACGAGCTTCCGCAGCCGCAGCTCAGAAGCGGATGCATGTCGCTCGACGAACTTCAAAGCGGAATGATTCTTGAGGGCACCGTCAGAAACGTTATAGATTTCGGCGCCTTTGTGGACATCGGCGTTCATCAGGACGGACTTGTGCATATTTCGCAGATTTCGAATAAATTCATAAAGCGCCCGACAGATGTTTTGAGCGTCGGGGACATAGTTAAAGTGAAAATACTTGACATCGACAAAGAGAAAAAGAGAATTTCACTTACGATGAAAATATGAACGGGGGATTATAAAAATGAGCTACGCTGACCGCGTTTTTAAACAGAACTGCATTGATATTCTTGAAAACGGATTTTCCGATGAATTGCTTGAGGTTCGCCCGAGATGGGAGGACGGCACGCCTGCGCACACGGTTAAAAAATTCTGCATTGTGAACAGGTACAATCTCAAGGAAGAATTTCCGATTATGACGCTGCGCAAAATTAATTTCCGCGGCGCGCTTGACGAGCTGCTTTGGATTTGGCAGAAAAAAAGCAACAATGTTTCGGAGCTCGGCAGCCACATTTGGGACGCATGGGCTGATGAAAACGGCTCAATCGGAAAAGCGTACGGCTATCAGCTCGGTGTGAAGCATAAATATAAAGAGGGAATGTTCGACCAGGTTGACCGCGTTATATACGACCTTTCGCATAATCCGCAAAGCCGCCGTATTCTCACGAATATATACAATCACGCCGACCTCGGCGAGATGGCGCTTTATCCGTGCGCATACAGCATGACCTTCAATGTGAGCGGAAAAACGCTTAACGCGATTCTGAACCAGCGTTCTCAGGATATGCTCACAGCGAATAACTGGAATGTTTGCCAGTATGCGTGCCTGGTTTATATGCTCGCGCAGGTCAGCGGTCTTGAAGCGGGGGAGCTTGTTCATGTTATTGCAGATGCGCATATATACGACCGTCATATACCATTGGTGAACGAAATTCTCGAAAAAGAAGAATTTGATGCCCCGAAGCTTGTGATTGACAAATCAGTGACCGATTTTTACAGTTTCACGCCCGACAGCCTGACGCTTGAAAACTACCAATACAACCTGTTGGGCAAAAAGGTTCCCGTTGCAATTTAAAGGAGGAAATGATATGAAGATGATTGTCTGCGCGGCAGAAAACAATGCGATAGGAAATAACAACGGACTGCTGTTTTCAATTCCGCAGGATATGAAGTTTTTCCGCTCCGAAACGCTTGGTAAGGTTGTTGTTATGGGGCGGTCAACGCTTGATTCGTTTCCGGGCGGAAAACCGCTTAAAAACCGCGTGAACATTGTTCTGACGAGAAACAAGGGCTTTGAACGCGAGGGTGCGGTTGTCGTACATTCATATGACGAGGCGATGAAGAAAATTTCCGAATATCCCTCGGATGACGTCTATATTATCGGCGGAAGCGAAATTTATGCGCTCTTCGAAAAGGACTGCGACGAGATTCTTTTAACGCGAGTGTATGAAGCTCCGCAGGCAGATAAATTTTTCTTTGATATCGATTCCTCTCCAACCTGGATAAAAACGGAAGAAAGCGAAATATATACTTGCGAAAATATTAAATTTTCATTTAATAAATATATAAAGCATTGACAAAGCTCGGTAAATGAGTATAATACAATTGTTGAAGGTGATAAAATGTTTTGTCCGAAATGCGGAAGAATGAATGACGATAACGATACAAACTGTAAAGGCTGCGGTGCGCTGCTCCATGAGGAAACGGAGGAGAAAGAGCCGCAGAAAAAGGGAATTGGAATAAAATCCGTAATAAGCATTGCGGTTGCGGCTGCTGTCGCTGTCGGAGCCGGAATATATGCGTTTACAAGCTGCTCGGCTTCTCCCGATGCCGGAATGAGCGGCAGCTGCACAATTATGTTTTGAATGAAGGTGTTCATTTGACAAAAATTAAACGTTTTTTTGCATCGCTCGGCAATATGATTGAGAATCATCCGATTCTGTTCTGTGCGGTGCTTGCAATTATTGAAAATTTTGCAATTGAGTCGATGAGCAGGCGCAGCGTGCTCAAATGCCTTAAATATATTGCCAAAAGTCCGCATGTGTTTATATATAATGCGCTTATAATACTTTTGACGCTTTCAATCTGTCTGCTGTTCCGCAGGCGTGTTTTCGGAATTGTTCTGCTTTCCGCGCCTTGGCTTATCTGCGGATTGATAAACAATGTTGTGCTGAGCTACCGCGTCACGCCTCTCGGTGCGATTGACTTTCAGATTGTTAAAATGAGCCTGATTTTGGTTTATCTGACTAAAACGCAGCGCATACTTTTGTATTGCTCGGTGGGCTTGCTCGCCGTTGCAATCGTTGTGCTTTGGATTGTCGGGCCGAAAATCAGCGGCAAACTGAGCTACGGAAAAAACGTTGCTTCGATTGCCGGGCTTGTTATCTGCGTGCTTATCGCAACAAACTTAGGTCTTAACTTTAAGGCGCTCAGCTCCGATTTCGGAAACATTGTCGGGGCATATAATGATTACGGCTTCGTATACTGCTTTTCAAGCAGTGTTATCGATACCGGTATCGATAAACCGAGCGGCTACAGCGGAACAACAGTTTCGGAGGAGCTTGACAGGCTGCCTGCCGAAAAAGACGCGTCCGCGCTTTTAAAACCGGATATTATTCTGATTCAGCTTGAATCATTCATTGATCCGAAAACGATAAAAGGACTTAATTTTTCGGATGACCCTGCACCGGTTCACACATATCTGCGTGAGAATTTCACAACCGGCAAGCTTGATGTTCCGTCATTCGGCGGCGGCACCGCGAACACCGAGTTTGAGGTTCTGACGGGAATAAGCCTTGATTATTTCGGCGCAGGGGAGTATCCGTACAAGACGGTTATGCTGGAACAGACCGCAGAATCCATTCCGTTCAATCTTAAAAAGCTCGGTTACAGCGCTCATGCAATCCATGACCACACGGGTAATTTTTATGACCGCGACAAGGTTTATCCGCACCTCGGGTTTGATACGTTCCAGTCAAAAGAATATATGTACGGATATGACACAACGCCTTACGGCTGGTGCAAGGATAAAGCGCTTACGGGCGAAATAATGACAGCGCTTACCTATCAGGACAAGGAAAAGGGAATAACCGCGGACACGCCGCGCTTTGTCTGGACGGTTTCCGTTCAGGGGCATGGTTCGTATCCGACAGAGCCCATTGCCGGAACAGATAACGTGATAAAGGTCACAAGTGATAAATTCACTTCGTCCGAGGTTTATGCGCTTCAGTATTATACAAATCAGGTTTGGGAAATGGATATGTTCCTCGGCAGCCTTATTTCCGCCGTTGAAAACCGCGGAAAGCCAACGCTGATTATTGCATACGGCGACCACCTTCCCGCAATAGGAATTGACGGTGACGATCTTGTGAACGGTGACGCATATGCAACGGAATATGTAACGTGGAACAATTTCGGTCTTGAAAAGCGCGAAAATAAGGAGCTTTACTCCTATCAGCTTTCAAGTCAGATTTTGGATTCGCTTGGCTTTAATATGGGAAATCTGACGCGTCTGCACCAAATGAAGATAGCCGATAACAATTCAATTTCGGATGAGCAGTATCAAAATGATATTCAGCTTTTCGCATATGACATGCTTTACGGAGACAATTTTCAGTTCGGCGGACAAAAGCCGTATGTGCCGAGCGCTACGAAAATGGGAACGGTTCCCGTTAAAATAGAAACCGTTAAATCTATGGGAACATCGGTTTATGTTCAGGGAACCGGCTTCACTGATAAAAGTAAGATATTTATTAACGGTGTACAATGTAAGAACACTGTGCTGCTCAGTCAGTACAGCCTCATGGCATCGGACACCGAAGTTAACGACGGCGATGAAATCACAGTCGGTCAGGCATCGAGCAAGCGCGAGGTTCTCGGTTATTCCGAGTCCGTTATTTATGATTCATCGCAGCATTATATTGAAGAAACAACGGAATAAAGCAAAAGGAAGCGGTCTTTATGTGGCTTGTCTTTGCAATACTGTCATCTGTCTTTGCGGCGCTCACGTCAATACTTGCAAAGGTGGGTATTAACGGAGTAAGCTCCAATCTTGCAACTGCCGTCAGAACTGTTGTTGTTCTGATTATGGCGTGGGGAATGGTGTTTCTTACGAACACACAAAACGAGATTGCGGAAATCGGGAGAAAAAGCTGGATTTTTCTTATCCTTTCCGGCATGGCAACGGGGATTTCGTGGCTGTGTTATTATAAGGCGCTTCAAATGGCGGATGTTTCAAAGGTTGCCCCGATTGACAAGCTGAGCATTGTTATAACGATTATTATGGCATTTTTGTTCCTGCATGAACAGATGACCTTTAAAACAGTTATTGCGTGCCTGCTGATTTCCGCCGGAACGCTTGTACTTGTGTTTTAACGGACGTTTTTCAAAATTATATTAATTCAAGGCATAAAATCGCTTCCGCTTTGCAGTGTGAAGCGATTTTTCTTATATTCGATAAGCCCGAGCTTTTGCATTTTTCCGAGTTCCGCCGACATTGCGCTGCGCTCAACACCGAGATAGTCGGCAAGCTGCTGGCGTTTGAGCGGAATTGTAAAGCTGCGTCCGCCGCTTTTTTCCGACTGCGCCGAAAGATAACTCATAAGCTTTGCCCTGGTTGTACGTTTGCTCATGTGCATAAGCTTGTCGTTAAGCAGTCTGTTTTTTTCTGCGACGGCGCGCAGCATATTCATAAGAATTGTCTGCGAAAACGGATAATCGCCGCGCGTTAGCAACAGCGAATCGATAAAAAGCACGCGGCAGTCGTTTTCGGCAATAACACTGACCGTTGAAACCGCGTCGGGAATAAAGGCGTACGCCTCGGCAAAAACATCACATTCCGACAGATGTGCTATAAAATTTCGGTTTCCCCAGAAATCCTCACTGACGATAAAAGCGCTGCCGCAAAGCATGATTCCGATTGATGTTATCCGGCTGCCGCTGTGCAGAATGAATTCACCGTGCTTGTATGCCTTTGTTTTTGTGCCGAGCTTCGAAAGCGCTTTTTCAATACTTTCGGAAGGAATATTTGCAAAAATCAGCGTATTTTTTAATATTTCTGCATTTTTCATAAAAAAATCACTCCTTTGTTGGAAAAACAACAGATTTATTATATGCATTTTAGTATAATTCAATCAGAAAGTCAAGCATGAAAGGAATGTGAAGCATGATAAGAAGAATTATAAATATCGATGAGGAAAAATGCAACGGCTGCGGAATCTGCGCACAGGCATGTCATGAGGGGGCTATCGGAATGGTTGACGGTAAGGCAAAGCTGCTGCGCGATGATTACTGTGACGGACTGGGTGACTGCCTGCCGACATGCCCGACAGGGGCAATAACATTTGTTGAGCGCGAGGCTGCGGCATATGACGAAGCGGCGGTTAAACGCAATATGGAAGAGAAAAAGAATCGGAAGAAAAGCGCAGGTTCGACGCCGTGCGGCTGCCCGGGCAGTAACGCGCGTGCAATTAAAAGAGTGGAATCGGGGGAGCTCCGTGCGGCTGATTATTCCGAAAGTCGCCTTATGCAGTGGCCTGTTCAGATAAAGCTTGCGCCGCTTAATGCTCTGTATTTTGACGGGGCAAAGCTTCTGATAGCTGCCGACTGCTCGGCATATGCATATGCGGCGTTTCATGAGAGGTTTATAAAGGGGCATATAACTCTGATTGGCTGCCCCAAGCTTGATAACACTGATTATTCGGAAAAGCTGACGGAAATAATTAAAAACAATGATATTAAAAGCGTCACGGTTGTCAGAATGGAGGTTCCGTGCTGCGGAGGAATTGAACATGCGGCGAAAACCGCTCTCCAAAACAGCGGAAAATTTATTCCGTGGCAGGTGGTTACAATTTCGACTGACGGAAAAATACTTGACTAAAAAATGAAAGGTCAGGGGCAAAATTTCTTTGCCTCTGACCTTTCATTTTTTAAATCGCTTCGTTTCGGAAGCGGTATCCGCTGCCCCAAACGGTCATAATATATTCCGGCTTTGCCGGGTTTTTTTCTATTTTTTCCCGTATCCGTGCAATATGAACGGTTACGGTTGTTGTGTCCGAAAGTGCGTCAAAGCCCCACACGCGCTCAAAAAGCTCATCCTTGCTGAAAACGCGGTTTGGATTTTTCATCATAAAAAGCAGCAAATCAAATTCCTTTTGCTTTAAAATAACTTCTTTTCCGTCTATGTACACGCGCCTGTCCGGCGCGTTGATTTTCAGGCTGCCGACCTCAAGAAGCCTATCCTTTGATGCCGCTGTGCTGAATTTTCCGTATGTTTTGATATGACTGTTGACGCGTGCCAGAAGCTCGCCCATTCCGAAGGGCTTGGTTATATAATCGTCCGCCCCGAGGTTAAGCCCTTTTATCTTTGA
>CAJJUC010000098.1 GCA_905195005.1 uncultured Eubacteriales bacterium
AGTTGATCAGAATGCGATCTTCGCCTTTGAACGGCTCTTCTACGCCGCCGTTAAAGAAGAACGTTACATGAGCATATTTCTCCGTTTCAGCAATTCTGAGCTGACTGAGTCCTTTATTCGATATATACTCGCCAAATGTGTTTTTAAGCTCCTCGGGCTTAAACGCAACGTCAACATTCGGCATTTTTGCATCGTATTGCGTCATGCACACATAGTGCACGGGGAAAAATCCGTTTCTGCGCTTGAATCCCTCAAAATCTCCGTCAACAAGTGTGCGGGTGATTTCACGCGCACGGTCGGGGCGGAAATTGAAGCAGATAACGCTGTCGTTTTCTGAGATTTTCGCATCGTCCGAAATAACCGTCGGAACAACAAATTCATCGGTAACGCCTGCATCGTACGATTTCTGAATTGCTTCAACAGCGGAATTTTCCTTAGCGCCCTCGCCGTAAACCAATGCGGCATATGCCTTTTCAACGCGCTCCCAGCGGTTGTCACGGTCCATAGCATAGTATCTTCCCGAAAGAGTTCCGATTTTTCCGACTCCGAGTTCTTTCATTTTATCTTCAAGCTGCTTAACATATTCAATTCCGCTTGTGGGCGAAACGTCGCGTCCGTCCATAAATCCGTGAACGAACACTTTTGTAAGTCCGCTGCGCTTTGCAAGCTCCAGAAGCGCAAACATATGCGTTATATGACTATGTACGCCGCCGTCGGACAAAAGCCCGTAAATATGAAGTGCACTGCCGTGCTTTTTGCAGTTCTCAACAGCCTTTAAGAAAGCATCGTTTTCAAAGAAATCTCCGTCCCCGATAGCCTTTGTGATTCTCGTAAGCTCCTGATACACTATTCTGCCGGCGCCGATATTTGTGTGTCCGACCTCGCTGTTGCCCATCTGACCGTTCGGAAGACCGACGTCAAGTCCGCTCGCGTTAATAAGCGTGTGCGGATATTTTTCAAGCAGCTTATCCATAACAGGCGTTTTTGCCGCATATATAGCGTTTCCCTCAGTGTTTGCACTGTATCCGTATCCGTCGAGAATCATAAGCATTACAAGCTTTTTATTTGTTGAAGCCATCAGGCTCAACTCCTTTCTTTGTGGTAAAATAGTAGCGCGCAGGCTTAAAAAGGGGCTGTAAAAAATGCCCGGATTATTTTTTTCCTATCCCCCTAATAAACGGGGCTGTAAAAATATTTTTACAGCCCCGAAGGTTTATTTCTCAGGCATTGCAGATAATTGAAAAATCATCCGGCTTAAGGCTTGCGCCGCCTACAAGACCGCCGTCAATATCGCTCATTGCGAACAGCCCCGCCGCACATGCCTTATTTACGCTGCCGCCGTAAAGAATACGGATTGAGTCGGCAGTTTCCTTGTCATAGATACCCTCAAGGCACTTACGGATATCGCCGCAAACCTCGTTCGCTTGCTCGCTTGTTGCAACCTTGCCCGTGCCGATTGCCCAGATAGGCTCGTAAGCAACAACAATTTTAACAGCGTCTTCCTTTGAAATTCCGCGGAAAGCAATTTTAATCTGACTGCGGATAAAATCAAACGTGATTCCGTCCTCGCGCTGTTTAAGCGATTCGCCGCAGCAAACAACGGGAATGAGGTCATATTTAAGCGCCTGAATAATTTTGAGATTTACGGTAACGTCGGTTTCGGCAAAATACTGTCTTCTTTCGCTGTGACCGATTATAACATACTCAACGCCGAGCTCCTTAAGCATAGCCGCGCTTACTTCGCCGGTAAAAGCGCCCTTGTCCTCAAAATGCATGTTCTGAGCGCCGATTTTTATATTGCTTCCCTCAGCAGCCTTAATTGCATCGGGCAGGCACACAAATGTCGGGCAGATAAGAACATCGTTTTTGCAGCCCTTTGTTTTTTCCTTAAGTTCATTTATCATTGCGGCAGCCTGAGAAGGTGTGTTGTTCATCTTCCAGTTGCCGGCAGCAAGAATCTTTCTCATAACAGTAAATCTCCAATCTTTCCGCAAAATATTAATTTATTTCAGATACAACCGATTATTTGTCCTGAAGCGCCGCAATACCGGGAAGCTCCTTACCCTCAAGAAATTCAAGGCTTGCGCCGCCGCCCGTTGAAATATGCGTCATCTTATCGCCGAGACCTGCCTGGTTTACAGCCGCAACACTGTCGCCGCCGCCGATAACCGTTGTTGCGTCAATCTCAGCAAGAACCTTTGCAATCGCGTTTGTTCCCTTTGCAAAATTCGGCATTTCGAACACGCCCATCGGTCCGTTCCAAACAACCGTTTTTGCTTTTCTTATTGCGTCGGAGAAAAGCTCAACCGTCTTGGGACCGATATCAAGACCCTCCCAGCCCTTTTCAATCTGACCTTCGCCGACGATTTTGCTTTCCGCGTCGTTGCTGAACTCACGCGCAACAACCGTGTCGATGGGAAGAAGCAGCTTCGAGCCTGCCTTTGCCATCATTTCCTTTGCATAGTCGATATAATCTGCTTCAAGAAGCGAATCGCCCACTTCATAACCCTTTGCAGCCATGAATGTGTAAGCCATGCCGCCGCCGATAATAAGCGTGTCAACCTTATCGAGAAGGTTTTCTATAACGCTGATTTTGCTTGAAACCTTGCTTCCGCCGAGAATTGCAACAAGCGGACGAACCGGATTATTGACAGCGTTTCCGAGGAATTTTATTTCTTTCTGAATAAGGTAGCCGCAAACTGCCGGAAGATAGCTTGCAACGCCGACCGTTGAGCAATGTGCGCGGTGCGCTGTTCCGAATGCGTCGTTTACGAATATATCCGCAAGAGAAGCAAGCTCCTTGCTGAATGTTTCAACGTTCTTTGTTTCCTCTGCTCTGAAGCGTGTGTTTTCAAGAAGAACAACGTCGCCGTCCTTCATCTCTGCAACAGCCTTCCTCGCATTTTCGCCGACAACATTGTCATCAGCAGCAAAAACAACCTCCTTGCCAAGCTTTTCCGAAAGTCTTTTTGCAACGGGTGCAAGCGAAAATTCTTTTTTCGGCTCACCCTTGGGCTTGCCCATATGCGAGCAAAGGATAACCTTTGCGCCCTTGTCAACAAGGTATTTGATAGTAGGCATTGCGCCCACGATTCTGTTTTCGTCCGTTATATTTCCGTCAGCGTCAAGCGGCACGTTAAAATCGCAGCGCACCAAAACGCGCTTGCCGGAAACGTCAATGTCCTCAATAGTTTTTTTGTTCATCGTCATTGTGAATCACCTCATAAAAAAATCTTTTTTTAAAAGCCCTTTTCTTATCTATTTTATTATACCACCGTTTGGGATAATTGCAAGCAAAATTTAACCTAAAAATTCTAAGTTTACGATTATTTAAAAATTTGTTTAAATATCCGCAGAAAATTTCCGCACAAAACAGCGCAAACAAGCTCCTCTTTGTAATTTCTTTTCAGCATTTCCTCCGCAATATCGGCGGCATAATCCACGCCGCGGCAGCCGTGCGGCAAGCATGGGATTCCGTCATAATCGCTGCCCAGTCCGATGTTTTTTTCTCCCCCGAGCGACAGAAAATGCTCAATATGCGAAAGCACCGCGCCCGTTCCCTTATCTCCGCCGAGGAAATCAGTGCAGAAATTTATCCCGACAGCTCCTCCGCACCTTATTATCTCTTTAAACTGACCGTCCGTTATATTGCGTGCAAAGGCGCCGTTTACCGCGCGTGAATCGGAATGACTGCAAATAAACGGCTTTTCGGCAATTTCGCACACATCATAAAAACCCTTATCGCTCAGGTGCGACAAATCGACGGCTATCCCGAGCCGCTCACATTCGCGCACAAGCCGCCTGCCGAAATCCGTCAGTCCTCCGCCGCTTTCCGACATTATTGATTCTCCTGCGGCATTGTTGTTATTCCACGTAATTGTCACAAGGCGCACGCCCATATCGTAAAAGCGGCGGACCGCGGCAAGATTTCCGCAAAATGCATCCGCCCCCTCAAGCGCAAGAATTGCACCGCGCGGCACATCAAGCCCGTCACTGCCGAGCACCTCCGTCATGCCGAGAACGCGCATAAGGCGATGATATTTCTTTATATAGCGCCTTGCATGTGAATACGCATACTCATTTTCGGGGCAAATTGCAAACACCTGAAGATATTTGCCGAACCGTTTTGCATCGGCAATCTTCAGGTGTCCGTCTCCCATAAGCAGCTTTCCCGCCGTAACCGAATCGCAGTGACAGTCAAAAAGATTCAGCCTCGAAGGCATTTTTAATCACCTCGGTTTTAATATTTACGAGCTTTCCGCCGATTTCGTCGGCATTTACCAGAACTGCGTCAAAACGCAGCGGTTCATCAAAAAGCTTCTTCTGCTGCGCGTAAAGCTCCGCTGTTTTTATAATTTTGCGCCGCTTCCGAAAATCGATTGTTTCAGCCGGTGCGGCAAGGCTGTTTGTCTTTCTCAAACGAACCTCAACAAAACAAATATATTCCCCGTCGCGCGCAATTATATCTATTTCTCCGCTTCTTGCGTAAAAATTCCGCTCAATAATTTTATATCTCAGTTTTTTCAGAACGCGCACCGCTTCGTCCTCGCCGAGGTTTCCGCGGCTGCGCATTGCCCCGTCAGACGAATTTTTTGATAAATGTTTTCCGATGAATTTCACAGGCGCCGTGCTCCTTTAATGCAGCAATATGTACCTTTGTTCCGTACCCCTTGTGCTTTGCAAAGCCGTACTCGGGATATTTTCCGTCAAGCTCAAGCATTTTCCTGTCACGCGATACCTTTGCAAGTATCGAAGCGGCGGCAATGCTTGCGCTTTTTGCGTCGCCCTTTATAACGCACTCATGCGGAAACGCGCAGTTTGTGATGCAGTCGCCGTCCACAATAACATATTCCGGCGGCACGGAAAGTGAAGAAAGCGCCCGGTTCATCGCCAGATACGTTGCATTCCTTATGTTTATTTCATCGATTTCCGCAGTGCTCGCCGTAGCCACTGCATACGAAACGGCGCACGCACATATCTCATCGAACAGCCTCTCGCGCTTTTTCTCCGAAAGCTTTTTCGAATCGTTCAGCCCCTCAATGCAAATGCCGCGCGGCAGAATAACAGCTGCGGCGTACACATCTCCGGCAAGCGGACCGCGCCCTGCTTCATCAACTCCGGCAACTGTGCCAAAGCCTTGTTCGAACAGTCCGTTTTCAATCGCCCACATTTCGTTCAGGCGTTCAATTTCGTTCTCTTTCATTTTATATTCTCCGTTTAAAATGCCTTTTCAAGCGTAATTCTTCCGAGCTTTCCGCCGCGAAATTCATCAAGCACAACGCTTGCTCCGCGCAGGGTGTCCGCTTCTCCACCCTTGACAATGAATCCTCGTTTGCGGCAGATTGACTCAAGCAGCTCAAACCCCGTATACTCATCGGGCAGCTCAAGCTTATATCTTTCCTCAAGCTTGCTTTTGTAATTTTCCGCAAGAAATTCGCACAAATGTGCGCAAAGCTCCTCCGTGTCAAGAATATCGTCCTTGACCGCGCCCGTGTAAGCAAGGCGCAGCGCCGCCTCCTTATCGTCGAATTTCGGCCACAATATGCCCGGAGTGTCGAGAAATTCCATTCCGTTTTTAAGCGTTATCCACTGCTTTCCGCGCGTAACGCCCGGTCTGTCACCCTTAACGGCTGCGTTTTTCCCGTAAAGCTTATTTATAAAGGAAGACTTTCCGACATTGGGGATTCCGCAAACCATCGTGCGGACTGGCTTGTTCACAAGACCGCGCGCACGGTCGCGCTCGATTTTTTCCTTCAGCATTTCCCTTATAGCTTCAAGAATTTTCTGCACGCCCTTTGCATCATTGCAGCACACGCTCACAGCCGCCGTTCCTTCTCGTTCGAAGCGTTTGATCCACTTCTGCGTTTCGTTCGGGTCGGCAATATCGCTTTTATTTACAACAACAAGCACCTTTTTTCCGCCGACAAGCCGCGGAAGCTCCGGATTTCGGCTGCTCTGCGGACAACGCGCGTCAACAATTTCAACCGCGCAGTCACACAGCTTTATATTTTCCGATATAAGCCTGCGCGTTTTCGCCATATGCCCCGGAAACCACTGTATATCCATCATTTCACCGTTTTCCTATTTTCTTTTAAAAATACTCATGTTGTTAAACGGCCAGAAGCGCCATACCGCTCTGCCCACAACCCTGCTCTTTTCAACAGGACCGATAACGCGCCCGTCAGTGCTGTGATTTCTGTTATCACCCATCACAAAAATGCTGCCCTCGGGAACGTCAACCTCGGTAAGCGTTGTCTGCGGCATCATTTCCTCGCCGAGATACGGTTCTTCGAGCTTTTCTCCGTCAACATAAACGGAATTTGAAGCATAATCCACTTCAACGTGCTGTCCGCCGAGTGCGATGACCCTCTTAACCCAATAGATATTCTTAGGATAACCGGGAGGATTGAAAATTACTATATCGCCCTGCTTCGGTTCATATCCGAGACGCCAAACAATCATTCTGTCATTATTCTGAAGCGTCGGCTCCATCGATGCGCCGTCAACGCGCACAACCGTGAATATAAAGCTGCGGATGATAAGCGCCAGCACAACGGCGATGGCAATTGCCTGAATCCATTCAAATATTTCTTTCTTTGCTCCGCCGTTTTTTACGGTTTTCAGAGCTTCCGCCGCCGTTTCGTCATCAAATGCCTCCGCTTCAAGGGGGCTGCCGTTGTTTTCTTCATTCATTTTACTTCCGTCCTTTCCGCATATAAAAAGGGGAAACTGCCTGCGTGACAGTTTCCCTTCTTACGACTACAGTCTTTCCTTAACTTTTGCTGCCTTGCCGACTCTGTCACGCAGATAATACAGCTTTGCACGTCTGACCTTACCGTGTCTGACAACCTCGATATGATCCAGACTCGGCGAGTTAACGGGGAACGTTCTTTCAACCCCAACGCCGTACGAAAGACGCCTTACGGTAAACGATTCCTGAATACCGCCGTGTTTTTTGGAAATTACAGTGCCCTCAAACATCTGAAGTCTTTCCTTGGAGCCTTCCTTTACCCTTACATACAGCTTTACATAATCGCCGATTTCAAGCTTGGGAAGATCCGTTCTGATTTGTTCCTGTGTTATTGCCTTTAAAATATCCACCGGAAGCTCTCCTTTCATGCCCGCAAAATCGCGGTATAATAAAAGCGTTCGTACGAAAGAAATGCAGCGGACCGCTTTGACTATAGTACTTTATCACATTTCGGAATGAATTGCAACAGTTTTTTTGTTAATTTATAATTTTTCTGCATTTTTTCAAAAAACCCTTGATAATATTTGCCATTCATGATAAAATATAATAAAATTTTTTAAAGCACAGTCAAAAAATATGTGCTTATTTTTTTGGAAAGAGTGGTAAAGGGTTAATGAACGAACTAAAAAAGAAGTATGGATTGCTGACAGCGATTGCAATGGTTGTCGGAATTGTTATCGGAAGCGGTGTGTTTTTCAAGGCGGAAACCATACATAAGACGACCGGCGGAGATATGAAACTCGGCATTATGGCATGGATAATCGGCGGAATCATAATGCTTGCGTGCGCCATCACATTTTCAATCATGGCGGGCAAGTACGAAAAAGTGAACGGAATTGTCGATTATGCGGAAGCAACTGTCGGCAGCAAGTATGCATATTATATCGGCTGGTTTATGACAACCGTGTTTTACCCGACGCTGACATCGGCGTTGGCATGGCTCAGCGCAAGGTACACGATGGTGCTTTTCGGCTCGGAGAAAATCACGGGCGGCACCTGCATGACGCTTGCCTGTTTTTATCTTATCGCAAGCTATGCGGTTAATGCGCTTTCACCTGTGATTGCCGGCAAAATTCAGGTTTCGGCAACTGTTATAAAGCTTATTCCGCTGCTTTTAATGGCAATCGTCGGAACGATTGCCGGCACATCAAACGGTCTCATTATTCAAAACTTTTCTTCAGCCGTTGAACCTATCGCAAATTCGGGACAAGCGCTTTTCACAGCCGTTGTTGCAAGCGCTTTTGCATATGAGGGATGGATTGTTGCAACAAGCATAAATGCGGAGCTGAAAAACGCCAAGCGTAATCTTCCGATAGCGCTCACGGTCGGCTCGCTTATCATAATTTCGGTATACGTTTTCTATTATATCGGTCTTGCCGGCGCCGTTGAAACAAAAACGCTGATGGAACTCGGACCCGTCGGAGTTCAGATGGCGTTTAACGGAATTTTCGGTAAAACAATCGGTGCGGCGCTCATGGCATTTATCGTTGTGTCATGCCTCGGCACGCTTAACGGACTTATGCTCGGCTGCACGCGCGGAATGTACTCGATAGCCGTTCGCCGCCGCGGACCTGCTCCGCATATTTTTGCGCAGGTTGACAAGGTGACGAATATGCCGACATCATCCTCCGTTGTCGGGCTGCTGATTTGCTCAATGTGGCTGTTCTATTTCTACGGCGCTAATCTTCTCACAACACCGATTTTCGGCGCTTTCTGCTTTGACAGCTCGGAGCTTCCGATTGTAACGCTGTATGCGCTTTACATTCCGATTTTCGTAAAGTTCATATTCGCGGCAAAGGGCGAAAATCCGTTCAGGCATATAGTTATGCCGCTGATTGCATGTCTTTCATCGGCATTCATGGTGTTCGCCGCATGTTATGCACACGGCAAGGCGGTTATATACTATCTTATCGTATTCGCGGTTATTATGTTTATCGGGGCAATATTCTCCAAAGAGAAAAATATATAAGCGGATGTTAAAAAGCTTTTCCCATCCCCTAAAAAACGAGAATCAGATACGGCTTTTTTCTGCCTGCGTTTTTGAATTTGTCGAGCATAGAAACGCACATTTAAAAGCCGATTTGATTTTTCCGTTCATAAATTTTCCATCTTGCCCCAATAATTAAATATCAAACATTATAATGCCGGGGCGCATTGTTGTCAAGGCAAATATTCAAACAAACGGCTGCAGCAAAATGAAATCACATTAGCCACAGCCCGGTAAGGAAGTATTGCCCTGTTTACAGGGCAATACTTCCTTACCGGGCTGTGGCTTTTGCTGCATCCCATTTTTAATTTACAGAATTTTTCCGTGCTTCGGATTAACAATATCGCGCCAG
>CAJJUC010000099.1 GCA_905195005.1 uncultured Eubacteriales bacterium
CAGCCGGTTTATGACGCACTTAGTATCGGGCTTATATCAAAGGGCAGCAGCTTCCGCCCGAATGATGAAATCACTTTCAGTGAAGCCGTTAAAATGACGGTTTCGGCAATAGGCTGCGACATAATTGCACAGAGGTACGGCGGTTATCCGCAAGGTTATATAAAGGCTGCCGCCGAAAAGGATTTACTTAAGAATTTGTCAAGAACTTACGAAAAGCTCAGCTCGGACGATATGTGTATTTTACTGTACAATATGCTTATGGCAACAGATTTTCACTCGGATGAGATTAAGGGCAGCAGCCTTTACTACGGTGAAAGCAGCGACCCGTTTATCTACAGACTATACGGTGTAAAATCCGTAAAAGGCATTATTACGAAAACGCACAGCAATTCATATAATTCCGAATACAGGACAGGCAGCAGAAAAACAATAGCCGTTAACGGCGAGGAGTTTGTTTCGGAAAATGACTGGGATGAGTTTTTCGGCATGAAATGCAGCGTATATTATTATGCCGATAATTCAGATTTGAATGTACTGACGGTTCTGCCGGAGGAAAACAACGCGGTAACGGTTTCGCTGTCGGACGATGTGACCGTTGAGGGCGAAACGCTTAAGGTTACGGGCGGCGGAAAAACCGCGAAATATGCTTTGAAAAAAGGGTACATTTATGTATATAACGGAAAAACGGAGAACCGCAGAATCGGTGCGGAGCTTAGCGGAGACGGATATATAACTCTTATCGACAATAACGGCGATTCAACATATGACGCGGTGTTTATGAACAAGGCAAGCTACATAGTTGTGAAAAGTATTGATATCGGAAACAGAGTAATTTCGGATGTCAATTCATCCGAAAACGATGTGTCGTTTGATGAACAAAAGGTTAAATGCAAAATTAAATCAAGTGAAGGTGTTTTGCTGAATCCCATTGATATCAAGCCGGAATCCGCGCTGGAAGTATACAGGTCATCGGACGGATCGGTTGTCAGTCTTATTGTGCCGGGCAGTGAAATAAACGGAAAAATCACCGCTTTCGACAGCAGTGAAAACAGCTATGAGATAGGTGAAGAATTTCATAAGCTGACTGCATATGCAAAAAAGTATTATTCGGATAAAATTGCCGTCGGAAAAAATGTAAACTATGTAACCGACATGCGCGGCAGCATAGTTTATGCAAAAAGCGATGATTCGCGCTTCTATTACGGCTTTGTTATAAAAGCTGCGCAGGAGGGCAGACTGAACAAAAGCGTTATGGCGAAGATTTTCACAGACGGCGGAGGAATATTGAATTTCACGCTTAATGATAAAATCACTTTTGACGCAGCGGCAAAAACGCCGGCAGAGAGCATTTTAAACAATGCTCTTGAAGGCTGCCTGATAAGATACAGAACTGATAAAGACGGAAAAATATCCGCAATTGACACCTGCGAAACCTATAATATAGCTGCGCTTGACAATACGCATTTTGAAACTCCGAAAAATGAAGAAAATTCACTTTCGAGGTATTTGTATCCGACGAGTAGTTTTATATATAAATCATCGGGCACGGCGAGCGAGTATTTTAATATAAACGGAAGCAAGGTTATGATGGTTCCGTCGGATATAACCGATGAGGAAAATTATGATATCAAGCCTTATTCACAGCTGCCGAGCGGAAAGGCGTACACCATGGAGGTGTATGATGTTGATGAATACGGAAATGCTGGAATTGCTCTTATCAGGGGAGATATAGAATCATTTAACGAGACCATGAACGCCTATATGGTAAGCTCGGTGAGGAACAGCTCTCTGGACGGCGAATGGGGATTGTCCCTTGAGCTTTGGCGCAACGGCGTGTTTGACACTTTCTTCCTGCCGCCGGAAATTGAGTATTCAATGGCAAACGGCAGCAGCCTTAAACCGGGCTGCATTGTGCGCGTTGTGACTGAAGAAAAAAGAATCAAAAAGCTGATTGTGGACTTTGATTCCGCAACCCTAAACGGTAACCGTTCCTATGATTCGCGCAGTGCCGCGCTGAACGGAGGAAACCGGAATATTACGTACCAGACAGGAAAGGTTTACAGAGCCGATAACGGTTTTGTGATGATTTCCAACGTAAGCACAGGCGGTGTGTTTGACTTTTCTCCGGTGAACCTGAAAAATTACAGCCTGGGAAGTGTTAAAATTGCAAGGTATAACAGCAAAACGAAGCTTGTTGAAACAATTGGCAGAAATGATATTAATTCGTTTAAGCAGGCGGGAGATTCCGCGGATTACATCGTAATAAAGCAGGATAGCTATAACACGAACGGAGTTTATGTTTTCGAGCTTGAATAATGGGAGGTTGGGAATATGAAAATAAAAAATGCTGTGATTTCGGCAATAACGGCAGCCTCAATGCTGCTTCCTGCCGCCGCTTTCGGAGCGCTCAACAGGGAGAATATGTATATCGCGGAGAGCTTCAACAGCTTTATTACAAACAGCTCTCCCGATGTTGTCACGGCAAAAAATGCCGGAAAGCTTTTTATCCACGATGAGGGCAATTACAACAAATCGCTTGAAGTATGGGGAGATACCGCAGAAATTAAAAAGGATTTCCGCAAGTCCGGCGGAGCGGTTTGTAATTTCATTTGATGTTAAGAATTCATCCGAGGATATGCTTTTTACCGATGTCGGATTCTATACGGAATCGGGTGATGTGATTGCCGTAAAGATAAAAAACAACACTGTTTACACAAATGAGGGCAAACGCATAGGCGGAATAAATGCGCAGAATTTCGCAAATATTGCGGTGTTCTATGATTTTACGCTCGGGAAATGCACGCTGTATGCAGACGGCAAATGCATAAACGACAATATAACATTTGACGTCTCCAAACCTGCAAAGGGGGCGGTTATAAAAAGAACGGGCAGCAGCCTGGAAAATCAGCCGCTTTATATTGACAATCTCATGGCATATGAAGCAAACGACTATATGGGCGTTGTCCGCGCGGTGGGCAGCTATAACAATGAGTATTTCGATGTTGTAAGACTAAATGATTATGTAGGCAGCTTTTGCTACTGGGATAATTATTATATGTATATCGGTCCGAATACTTACGGAAATACCGTAACCATGAGTCCCAAGACCAACAAAATCGTTACAGAACGATTTGACTACAAAAATCCGAAAAGGTCAACAAAGCTCAGCATGATAAAGGACGGCGAGCATAACGAAGACTGCATTATTGATATAAACACTGCCAAGCGAGAGGGTCTTGTAAAGCAAAACGGTCCGGATAAGACTTACAGCTATTTTACATTGGAGGGCGATGTTTGCGTTGAGAGCGGCTCGGTTATCGGCGGACAGTTCCCTCTCCTCAGAGATTCAACCGGTGCCTCAAGCGTTAACGTAAATGCGGTTACGATTAACGGAACATCGCTTTCGTTTTCGGACGGCAGCGCTGCCTCGAACGTTTTTAAGGCAGGCGAATGGTTTCATTATGTTTTTGCACTGAACCTTATTGAACACACATTTTCGGTTTACATCGATAACAAACCCGTTGCCGAAAATGTGAAAATATCGGATTCGCTCAAGAATCTGTCAATGATGCGCCTTTGCTTGAACTACGGAAAATATGCCGCAACGCTTTCGATGGATAATATATCCGTAAGCGGATTTGAAAAGCCGTATGTGCTCGGAGAAAAGCAGGCAACGGTTATTTATTACGATGATTCGGGCGTGGGCGACTTCTTTAAGGATAAAATCGCTTTTCACGGGTATGGCAAAAATGCTCTTGTGAACAATGTAAAGACAGAGCTTGGCGATTCTTTGAAGTATGACGAAAAAGAGAACAAAATTTACGTAAAAAGCACGGAACTTGAAAATCTGCTCGACGGCATTGTGCCGAAAGGTGAAAGCGGTTTTACGGATGTTGACGAATATGCCGAAAAAAACGGCCTGCACATTTTCAAAAATGCAATGGGGCTTATTGTTCTTGCAGACCATGAACTGAAATTTGATATGACGGACGAGTACAAATGGTTCGTTCTTAAGCCTTATGACAATAACAGGGTCAGAAACGCCACTCAGCTTGAAGCGATGAACGATTATGTTTTGTTTGACAGACCGGGCAAGGAGAAGCTTCAGGAAATGTTTATCAATAAAATGAAAAGCTATGATGTTCATCCCAGAGTAATTATTGATAAAAACGGCTTTGACGAGCTTCGCAGGCTTTATAACTCGGACAGCCGTTATAAAAAAATTGCCGATAAGTTTATTGAAACGGCAGATTATTACTGCACCGTTCCGCTCAGGGATTATGTGTACACCGATACATACAGGATGCTGACATCATATAATGAAATCCGCAACAGAATGATGTACTGGGGATATGCGTGGCAGCTCACAGGAAACAGAAAGTATGCCGACAAGGCATGGGAGCAGTTTGCAAAGGTCGTTGAATTTCCCGATGCGAACCCTTGCCATATAATTGATTGCGGTTCTCTGAATGAGGGCATTGCAATCGGGTTTGACTGGATGTATGACAGCTTCACGGAGGAACAGCGCAGCAGGATTGCAGCGTTTGTCCGCAAGCACAGCGTGGGAAAAATTGCAAACGGTTTTTACGGACTTATGTGCGCAAATTCCCCTGCAACATCACAGTGGTCGTCGTTTAAAAGCACCTGTAACTATAATACCTGGGTTATAGGCGGCGTGTTCTGCGCAAGCATGGCGTTTTTGGAATATGACCCGGATTATTATATGACAAGTGTTGCAAATTCAATCCGCGGTTTGGAATATTCAGTTTGCGGCTTCGCACCGTCCGGCGGCTGGGTTGAAACTCCTGGTTACGGTGATATTGCATATCACTATCTCGCACACTTCACATCGACCTCGGAAATCTGCTTCGGAAGCAGCTTTAAGCTGCCGCAGTATCAGGGTATGGATAAGGTGAGCGCGTGGAGAACCTCCGTGAGCGGCTACGACAAAACCGCATTGATAGGCGACGGTTCCAACACCGGAGCAACAACGGATTCTGTTATGTATATGGATAAATACTACGGAACTGATGATTACAGAGCCGTAAGACAGGAATATGTAATGAGCGGACACGTTCAGCCGGCGCTGTACGATGTGCTTTACTATGACCCGATTCTGACGGAAAAGGATGTTGAAAAAGCGCAGAGAAGCTGTTATACAAGCGGAATTGAAACCGTTAGCGTGCGCCAGTCGTATACAGACCCGAACGGAATGTACTTCATAGCGCACGGCGGTGCGGACGACTGTTACCATGCGCATTACGACACGGGAATGTTCCTGTATGAAATGGACGGCGTTAAATGGGCGATTGACCTCGGTTCCGAGGATTACAACATAGGACTGAAGGATCAGTATGTTTACAGAAAAAGGAGCGAGGCTCATAACGTTTTGACGATGAATATAAATTCCTCGGGCGATGCAATGACGGACGACGGCTTCGGAACGGTGACAAGATTTGAACATAACGGAGCAAGCGCAATTACGGTTATGGATCTGAATAGTGTGTACAAGGAGGCTCCGTCATACAAACGCGGATATTTTGTCGGTGATAAAATGCGCTCGCTGACGGTTCGCGATGAGTGCACACTCAATACCGATCAAACCGTTTACTGGTTTATGAATACCAAAGCCGATGTTCAGATAAAGGATAATGAAGCGATTTTGTCGCAGGACGGGAAAACGCTTTCTGTCAGGATTAACTGTGATGTGCCGGGATATGAATTCGGAGTTATGGAGGCAAAATCCCTCGTCGATTTGCCGTCCGGCTCAACAGGGCAGTCAAAAAACACCGGTGTAAGCAAGCTTTTTATTAAAATGAAGGTGACGAAAAACACACCGTTTACTGTCACGGCAAAGCTGTGTGCTCCGGATGAGGAGTCATATACATCGGATATGAATTTAGGAAGCATTGATTCATGGCAGCTTGATGAGGATGCGGAAACCGTGGCAACGCCCGAAAAGGTCGGCGGAACGGTTTATGTGAATAACAAGCCTTTAAGCAGCGGAATTTCGGTTTTGTCGGTGAACGGTGACGGAACTCTCCCGGTAATTACTGCGGAGCCTAAAGGTCTCGGAAAGTTTGTTGAGATAAAAAATGCTGAATCCGTTAATGATTCCACGGTTGTTACGGTATACAATGAAAGCAGAAAATCATTCTGGAAATATGTGATTAAATACTCGGATTTCGATCTTCCTCTTTTGAAGGAGCATAATGTTGCACTAATGCAGAATTTCACCGTAAGCTCCGAGCCCGAGCCTTCAAACAAGGGCGCCAATCTGTTTGACAATGACCTTGAAACGCGCTGGACGTCATTAAAGGGCGGGGAATATGCGATTCTTGACTTCGGTGAAGAGTTGAATCTCAACGGTGCAGCATTGGCGTTTTGGAAGTCAGATCAAAGAAAATATACGTTTGACATTTCATTTTCAAACGATGGGCAAAATTTCGATAATCCGGTAAAATTTACATCGGAAAACGGTGAAGATGTATATCAGATATTCAAGTTCAGCGCTGTGAAAGCGCGCTATATGAAAGTAACGGGCTGGGGCAGTGACGCAAATATCAACACAAATATTCTTGAAATGCGTGCACTGTATGAAAAATAAGGAGGACAGGATGAAAAAAATAATATGTGCCTTTACAGCGGCGTTTATTGCGGCAAATGTACAAATTCCTCCGATTACTGCGGGCGCAGCATTTGACAAAACGGTTTTCAATCTTGATTTCGAGGGCGAAGCCGTCAGCGCTGAAGTTATTGATTCTTCGTTAAGCGTTGCGGAGGTATATGACGTCACCAATACATGGATTGACAAGTCAGTGTATTCGGAAAACAGACTGAAAACAACGAATGCCGGAGGAAATACAATCGATGCGGGCAAGGGAAGCTATAAAATTGTCCGTGATTATTTCGGCAGGGAAGGAAATGCACTTGAAATCTCAGGTTATGACGGTGGCACGGACGGAGGAAGCGACGGCAACAAGCTTGCAATTACAAATCTTTTGGGATTTAACAAAAGCTTTGCAAGCTATGAAAGCATGGATTGCGGAGAAAACGGTAGCTTCTGCATTTCATTCGATTTTGCGACAAGCGATTTCAGCGTTCAGCTCGGATTGAGAATGGTGCGGACTCTTGTTCTGAATGAGGGAGCGTCGGCGGTGTCCGAGGGACTTCCGTACGGAAAAAATCTGTTCGTGCTTAACAGTGATAAAAGCATTTCGGTTTTCGGTGACAGAATTTCGGCTGAGGAACTCGGAGAGCTTGAAACCGACACATGGTATCATGCGGAAATAATTGTAAATGCAAAAAACGAAATGGGATTCAGACTTAACGGAATTGTGAAAAGGCAAATGCAGCCGCTTTCGGCCGGATTCAGCGGCTCGGTGCGCGGATTGGCAACAGCGATTAACATTCCCGTGAACTACGGAGCAACCGGAGGAAGCAAGGATTCCAAAAGGTATCTTGATAATTTCTGCTATGCTTTTTCAAAAACGGACGGCGCGGAAAAAATAGAGGATGACAAAACCGAGGTTTGGTTTGCCGCAGGTAACAATGATATAGAGTTTGCATCATCCGATGATAAAAGGATTGAGGTTGCGGCATCATCACCGCACGGAATTGAATCGGTCACGCTTTACGTTGACGGTGTTGCATTGGATACAAAGTACGAAGCGCCGTATATATTTGACCTCAACAGTCTTTCCGTAGGCAGTGTGAATGTTTATGCAGAGGGAACAGACCTCAGCGGCAACACCGTTGCAACCGTTCCGATAACAATTAATGTTAACTTATCCGTGCCGTTGCCGCTGTGGAAAGAGGATTTTACATCCTACAAAAGCGGCGACAAAACAACGGGAGACAATATTGAACTGTATAACAGGCTCGGATATTTGGAAAACGAAGAAATATCGGATAATTACGGCAACAGTATTTTGATGAAAATGAAAGACAGCGCCAATTCATCAACCGATGCAACGGGAGCGCTGATGTTGATTTCAAACAAGCAGTATTCTTCGCGGCATATTCGCTTTGAGGCTGACGTTTACACTCCCGATGTGACTTACGACTATAGAATCTGCGCGCGGCAGAAGGGTCTTCCCGAAAAAAACGTCATTATAATCGGCAAAAGCGGAATATCATCGCCTGATGGTATAACATATCCGTACGGTGAATCGGAGTGGTATCACATCAGTGCGGATATTGACCCGGCAAGCAAGCTGTACAGTGTGTTTGTGCGCGGTGAAAATGATGAAGAAACAACCGTTCTTGCTTCGGGAAAAATTATAAGAGCTGATTTTTCGCAGCTTGATGAAATAAGAATCTACGGTCCGTCAGCTCCGCCGGCATCCTCCCTTGGTATAGATAATGTGTCGGTTTCGGCGGTCGAAAGCTACAGCATTAAGGATGTGCGCGGAAAAAATGATTCGGGGCGTGAGGAAATCGATTATACTTCCAATGAGCTGAAGCTTTATATTAACGGTTCGGTTTCGGCGGATTCTGTTGTTCCCGAAATGTTTTCCGTTGAAAGCGGAAACGCTTCGGCGCACCCGGCAAAGGTGACTTATGATAAGAATGAGAAATGCTTTATACTTTCTCTTAAGCAAAAATTGGAATACGGAGAGAATTATGTTCTGAGAACAGCTCCGGAGCTGCCGGCAAGCGGCGGTGCGGAGCTTGGGGCAGCCATGAGCATTTCTTTCAAAACCTCGCAGGCTCCTTTTTGGGCCGATATAAAAAATGCTGATTCGGGCGAGGTGCATATATCGCTTCACAACAACACCGATGAAGAAAAAAAGGCGTATATGATAGTTTCATGCTATGAG
>CAJJUC010000100.1 GCA_905195005.1 uncultured Eubacteriales bacterium
CGAGCACAACAGGCTCTTATGACAAAGGAAAGCACTATTATTACAGAGCGGATGATTCTGAAAAAGGAAAATGCGTTCTCCGCTACCGTGCAGGACTTACGGCAGGCGTTTACAATGTTTATGCATGGATTCCGCTCAACCATGTTGCATGGATGAATAAGGCAACGGTTAATTACTCCGGCGGAAGCGATACAATGACCTATTCAAACACCGACAGCGAATCGGAGGCGGAAGCATGGCGGCTGCTCGGCACATATTATTTTGACGGCGCCGCTGAGGTTACGCTTGCTCCGAACAAGAACGCGGACGGACGGCTCGATTCGGTGAAGTTTGAGCGCGTTGCACAAACGTATGAGGTTATTATTGATGATGAAAAGGCTGAATTTACGGGCACATGGCATATCAGCAATAACACAAGTACGGTAACTCCGTATAACGGTTCTCACCATTACACAAGCGAGGTCGGCGCTTCCGCAGCATACAAGGCGGCGGTAACAGGCGGTTACTACACGGTTTATGCATGGAGCATGTACAACGCAGCCGATGTTCCCGTTAAAGCGGTTATTAACACTGCGGACGGCGAGGTGATTAAATATTACCACGCAAACGAGGGAGCGCTCGGCGACTGGATGCCGATAGGCACATATAAGTTTAACAACGGCATGGCTAAAATCGTTTTAAGCGCATATGCAGGCGGTTCAACCGCCCGTGCAGACGCAATAAAGCTGACGCGCGTTGACGTTACGGAAAATGAGGACATTTACGTTTCAAAAACGGGCAGCGATGAAAACGACGGCTCGGCGGAGCGCCCGTATCTGACGGTTGCAAAGGCATTTGCCGCAGCTGACGCGTCCGCCGCGCTCAATGTGAACGTATATATTGACGGCGGAGAGTACGAAATCGGAAGCACGCTTAAGCTTTCGGCGCCGCAGGGCTCCTTTGCTCAGAAAAATATCACCGTAATCGGAAACGGCAGCGCCGTTTTAAGCGGCGGCAAGCGCCTTGCGCCGACATTTACGGAGTATGACGGAAAAATTGTTTGCGCCGATATAGGCACGGGTTACGACTTCCGCCAGCTGTATGTGAACGGCGAAAAAGCAATCCGTTCGCGCTATCCGAACGTTGGCGAGCAGCTGATTCTCGGCAGCGACCTTGATCTGACGAACGGAACGGTTGCAATCGATGCATCGGCTATGACAGAGGGAATCACTCCGAACGAAACGGAAATTTCCGTTAAATCGGTTTGGGCACACAGAAGGCTGAGAATTAAAAGCATAAACGCCGGCACGGCAACAATTGCGGATGATGAGCTTAAATCGCTCAATTCCGACCAGCTTAAGCAGAACAGAGTTAGGGAAGGCGCAGGCTACTGGCTTGAAAACAATCTCGCATTTGTTGACAATTCGGGCGAATGGTATTACAATAAATCAGAGGGGAAGCTCTACTACTTCCTCAGAGACGGAGAAGCTGCCGACAGCCTTTCGGTTGTTGTTCCGATGACGGACACAATTATTTCCGTTGATGGAACGGCGGAGTCCCCCGCAAAAAATGTGACGCTTGAAAACCTTTCGTTTAAATATACCAACTGGGCGCAGCCGAACGGCAGCGGATTTGCGGACATTCAGGCAAATCTGCTTGTTCCGTCCGAAAGAACCGCGAACAGTGATTTCAGATTCGGTTACGAAAAGGATTACATTCCGGGCGCAGTAAATGTTTCGTACGGCGAAAACATTAAAATAAAGAACTGCGGTTTTGAGAAGCTCGGCGGCGCCGGAATCGTATCACCGAGAAGCGTTTCATCGCTTGAGATTTCCGATAACAGCTTTTCGGATATTGCCGCAAGCGCAATCTTTATCGGAGAGGATTTTGTAAATTCAGCATCGGATAAGTATATTCACAAAAATGTTGACATCAGCAGAAACACGATTGACGGCGTTTCGAGCGAATACTGGGGCGGTCCCGGAATCACCGTTTTCTATGTAACCGAGCTTAACATTTCGCAGAACACGCTTAGAAATCTTCCGTATACCGGCATTTCGGCAAACTGGGGCTGGGACGCTTCCGAGACGGTCAACGGGGCAAAAAATTATGTTATTGGCGGAAACAGGGTTGAAAACTACATGTCGCAGCTGCACGACGGCGGCGGAATATATGTTCCGAATCCTCTCCGCGGCGATAATAACGTTATTGAGTACAATTATATCTCAACTCCGTATGAAGGTGCGAACGGAATATATCATGACGGTGATGGAAAATATATAAACGATTATTACAACGTAATTGAGGCGTATAAGCCGGTTGCAATTCAGAATTACGGAGATCAGGTTGCATCGAACATCACAATAAGCAATAACTTTGTAACCTCCGCAATTCAAAGCAACGGCGCGGAAAACGTGGTTGTTTCCGATAACACTGTGTTCGAAAAGGGCAGCATGCCCGCGGCTGCGCAGAGCATCGTCCGCTCCTCGGGCGCAAATCCCGAAACCGTTATTGACGGAATTGAGGGAAGCATGGGCGGCAGCGTTACGGTTTACTACACAAATATGAGAAAGACCGACAGGCAGGCTGATTGCATCTGCGCGGTTTACAACGGCGGAACGCTTGAAAAAATATATAAGAAATCTGTTGTTCTTTCGGCGCTCACGCGTGACGGAAGCGCCTCCTGCGAGTTTGAAATCGGTGATATCAATGACAGCACGGAGCTTAAATACATGCTTTGGGACAGCATAATGACAATGATGCCTTTGAGTGAGGCGAACTGATAAAAAACAATTAATCGGGGTGAAAAAATGCCGGAGCTTTACAATTTGATTTTGGTTGACGATGAGGACGATATCAGAGACGGACTTAAGGATATGATTGACTGGGAAAGCATCGGCTTTAGAGTTGCGGCAGCTTTTTCGGACGGGGACAAGGCGCTTGAATACGTCTTGTCCAACCCGGTTGACGCGGTTCTGACGGATGTTAATATGACATCCGTTTCGGGACTTGCGCTTGCGCGCGGCATACGCAGCTCAAAGCCCGATATAAAGGTTGTCATTCTCAGCGGCTACAAGCAGTTTGAATATGTGAAAAGCGCCATGGAATACAGTGTTGAGGCATATCTGCTCAAGCCCACCAACCTCAGCGAGGTTGAGGAAATTTTTGCCAAAATCAAACTGAAAATCGATGAGGAAGAGGAGGAGCGCAAGCGCAGCAGGCAAATAATCGAACGCCTTGAAAGGACGAATATGTTCCTGAAGCAGGAAATTTTAAGCAAGCTCTTTTCGGGTGAATACGCAGGAAAAAAAGAAGAGCTCCGAAAAAGCATTTCCGTTTTGAACGACGGAACATTTCTTTCAGGCTGCTGCTGTGTTTACAGCGTGAAGCTGCCGGAACTCCCCGATGACGGAATCGTTTCAACCTTGCAGAAATTTTTCAATAAAAAGCTTCCGGGAGTATCCTTTTCGTCATATTCGGAAAACGGCAGAATCGTGCTGCTTGCATGTGCGGAGAATCGGGCGGAGGATGTTCCGGCACAGTGCGATATTTATATCAATTCCGTGTGCAAAAAAATTAAAAGTGTGCTCGGCACGGAAATCACGGCAGAGCTTTCCGGGAGCTATCAAAATATTTTTGAATTTGCCGACAGTATTAACAAATCGGGTGAATCGCATTATTCGGGCGATGACGAGGTTATTCTGCAAACGATGGAATATATTGATGAAAATTACATGAAGGAAATTCAGCTTGCCGATGTTGCCGGGCATGTTCATTTGAGCGAATTTTATTTCAGCCGCCTTTTCAAGAAAAAGACGGGCGAAACGTTCACGGAGTGCCTTAAGCGCAAGCGCGTTCATAAGGCAATGGAGCTTTTGAGAAACAAAGCGGCAAAGCTTGACGATGTTTGCGAACAGGTGGGATACAAAAGCACAAAGTATTTCGTGAAAATTTTTGCCGAGGTATCGGGAATGAGCGTTTCGGAATACAGGAAGCATATTAACAAGCAATAGGGAAAAAAGAGGGGGGGCTGTAGCATTTTGCCGCAGCCTCCGTTTTGAGAAAGGAGCGAAGCCTTTGACTTCTTTATTTGATAAATTAAGGGATAACGCGGCGGTGTGCTTTTTCGGCGACAGCATGACGGCAGGCGGAGCATGGATTGCCGAAATATATCAGAACCTTATCGATAGTTATCCGCACAGGGGAATAAAACTGTACAACTGCGGAGTTGCCGGCGACAAATCGTCCCATGCGATTGACAGACTTTACGGCGATTGCCTTATCTACAACCCCGACTGCGTTTGCGTGATGTTCGGAATAAACGATATTGATATAAATGCGTATCTTGAAAATGACGGGGAGAGGCAGCGCAGCGCAATGGAGCTTTACGAAAAAAGCATGAGAAAAATCGTTTCGGAATGCAAGGCAGGCGGCGCGGAGGTGATATTGTGCACACCGCCGCCGTACGATGAGATTTCTGACGTTCCTGCGGCAAATTGCAGATGCGGAAGCGGCATTGACCAATGCGCGGAATTTGTTAAAAAGCTTGCTGAGGAATACGGCTGCGTGCTCGCGGACTTTAACCGCCGGTTTAAAAGCAATGCGGATAAGCTGCCGCTTATCAGACCCGACAGGATTCATCCGAACGAAAACGGCTGTCATCTGATGGCACGGGCTTTCATGGATACAGTTGGAATAGAGCACGGAGCTGCGTGCGCGGAGCTTTCCGCGGAGAATCAGTCGCGCTATGAAACCGAGCAAAAGCTCAGAACGCTTGCATATGTGAACTACGGCAAGCTTTATCCGCAAAGAATGCTTGATATATTGGAGAAATACGAGCTTGTAAAGCGCAAAATAGCGGAGTTTGACCCGGAAAACGATAATGTGTTCAGCATGGAATCAATGATAGAATACAAAAAAGAGGCGCTCTATGAACAGCAGCTGCGCGCCGCGCTTATCGAAAAAACCGTGAATATTTATAAAGCGGCGGACAAGAAACGGAGAAACTGCAATGCTTGAAAAAATGATAAATGAAAGAAAACTGCCCAAGCTTTCCGAACGAGAAAAAATGCTTGAAATTCTGCAAAGAGAGGAGTACGGATTTATCCCTCCGAAGCCCGATAAATTTACGTTTACGGAGGAAAAGGGCATTGTGCCGAACTTTTGTGCAGGAAAAGCAAGCCTGAGCAAAATAATGCTTTCATCGGAGATAAACGGAAAAATATTCAGTTTTCCGATGTATGCCGCAATTCCCGAGGCGGACGGAAAAATTCCTTTTTTCGTACATATTAATTTTCGCAGCTGCGTTCCCGACAGATATATGCCGACGGAGGAGCTTATCGATAACGGATTCGCTGTGCTGTCGTTTAATTATGAGGACGTCACAACCGACGACGGGGATTTTACAAGCGGGCTTGCCGGGATTATATTCCCCGAGGGAAAGCGCACCGAGCGCGCCCCGGGAAAAATTGCGCTGTGGGCTTGGGCGGCAATGCGCTGCATGGATTATGCGGAAAGCAATCCGCAGCTTGACTGCAAAAGGTCGGTCGTTTGCGGACATTCGCGGCTCGGGAAAACGGCGCTGCTCACAGGCGCGTTTGATGAACGCTTTGCATTTTCGTATTCAAACGATTCGGGTTGCTCAGGGGCTGCATTGTCACGCGGCAAAACAGGGGAAACCATTTCCGACATCTGCGGGCGTTTTCCGTTCTGGTTCTGCGAAAAATATAAGACATATGCAGGAAATGAAGCCGAGCTGCCGTTTGACCAGCATTTCCTGCTTGCGGCAACGGCTCCGCGCTTTGCATATGTTGCAAGCGCGGCGGAGGATTTGTGGGCAGACCCTGTTTCCGAGCTGCTTTGCTGCGCGGCGGCAAGCCGGGACTTTATAAAAAACAATGCCGCGGAGCTAAGCGGTGCGGAGAATATCGGTGAAAGCCGCAATCTTCACGGCGACAGAATCGGTTATCACATAAGGCACGGAAAGCACTATTTCAGCCGCGAGGACTGGAATCGGTTCATAAGCTTTTTTCGTTATAAAACCGATATAGAATGATATGCGGAGGACTGCGGCGAGGTGCAGGTGACTTTTGCCGCGGCTCTTTTTTGTAAATTTTTTGTTTCGCATCTACTAATGATTGACACAGAGTGCCTGAACGGGTATAATAGAATATATCGGAAAACTACAATGAATTTTTATACACTGACGGAGCGGCGGAAAATTAATCGGAATGATTATTCACCGCAGACGGCATCAACGGAGGGGGAGCTTTGAATTGGCTCAAACGGCGGAAACATTAATTATTATAGACGGAAACAGCATTGTGAACCGCGCATATTACGGAGTGCGCCCGCTTTCAACAAAGAGCGGAATACCGACCAACGGAATTTTCGGGTTTATGAACATAATGCTTAAATATACGGATGAATATGCACCGGAGTACATTTGCGTTGCGTTCGACCTTAAGGCGCCGACGTTCCGCCACAAAATGTATGACCAATACAAGGCGCAGCGCAAGGGAATGCCGGACGACCTTGCCGAGCAGATGCCGCACCTTAAGGAGCTTTTGGCGGCAATGAATGTTAAAATGCTTTCGCTTGAGGGCTATGAGGCGGACGATATTATAGGCACGGTCAGCAGAATGTGCGACGAAATAAATATCAAGTGCGGAATTGTCACGGGAGATAAGGACGATTTGCAGCTTGCAAGCGGAAACACAACCGTGCTTCTGACAACAACGCGCATGGGGCAGACATCCACGGAAGCGCTTGATGATAAGGGCGTGTTTGAAAAATACGGGGTTACTCCGGAGGAATTTATTACCGTTAAGGCATTGATGGGCGACAGCTCGGACAATATTCCCGGAGTCAGCGGAATCGGTGAAAAGACGGCGTTTTCGCTTGTCCGCGAATTTCATTCGCTGGACGGGATTTATGAAAATATCGAAAGCGAATCGATAAAAAAGGGCGTTCGCGAAAAGCTGATTGCAGGAAAGGAGAATGCATATTTCTGCTATAAATTGTGTACGATCGACCGCACCGTGCCGATTGATTTTACAATCGAAAGCGCAAGGGTGCAGGCGCCCGACAGCAGCCGCCTTGCGGAAAAGGTAAACGAGCTTGAGCTTAAAAAGCTTGCCGAAAGATTTGTGAAAACGCCCGAATCGGAGCAGCCGCAGGCAGCGGAGGCTTCGGAAGCCGACAGCGCCGTTCTTGAAAAAATTGCCGGGCAAAGCGAGCTTGCGTTTCTTTTGAACGGAAATGAAGCTGAATTTTCCGCAGACGGCAAGCCTTACCGCGCAGCGGCGGAAAAGCTGAAAAGCATTTTTGAAAATGAAAGCATAAAAAAACTGACGCATTCCTTTAAAGCCGCAAAGCACAGCCTTGCAGCGCTCGGAATTACTCTGCGCGGAGAGTTTTACGATACCGAAACGGCGGCTTATATCATTGACCCGTCGCGCAGCGATTACAAAACGGAGGATTTGTTTGCGGAAAACGGGCTTGCCGCTTCCGCAGTTTCGCTTGAAAAGCTTAAGGCGGCGCAGCTCGCGGTTATTGAGCAGCGCGGACAGGAAAAGCTGCTTTACGATATTGAGCTTCCGCTTGAAAACGTTTTGTATGACATGGAGTGCGCAGGCTTTAAAATTGACCGCGGCGAGCTTTCAAGGTTCAATTCAATGCTCGGGGAGCGCATTGAGGCGCTTGAACAAAGCATTTATTTCATGGCAGGCGGCGAATTTAACATAAATTCCACAAAGCAGCTCGGCAAGCTTTTGTTTGAGGATATGGGACTGCCGGTTGTGAAAAAAACAAAAACGGGATATTCAACCGATAACACGGTGCTTGAAAAGCTGCGCGGCAAAAGTGAGATAATTGAGCTAATTATTGAATACAGGCATCTTTCAAAGCTCAAATCAACGTATACGGACGCATTTCTGCCGCTTCTGGACGAGAACGACAGGATTCATTCAACACTAAAGCAAACCGTTACCGCGACAGGCAGGATCAGCTCGGCTGAACCGAATCTGCAAAACATTCCGGTGCGGACGGACATCGGGCGCGAGCTTCGGAAAATGTTTGTGGCGCGCAAGGGGTGCAGTCTTGTCGGCGCGGATTATTCGCAGATCGAGCTGCGCGTGCTTGCGCATATGTCGGGTGATAAAACCATGACCGACGCATTCATAAACAACGCGGATATTCATGCAATCACGGCGGCGCAGGTGTTTAACGTGCCCGATTTCTGCGTGACGGACATTATGCGTTCGCGTGCGAAAACGGTTAATTTCGGCATTATATATGGGCAGAGTGAATTTTCGCTTGCCGGTGAGCTGAAAATATCGCGCAGGGAAGCAAAGGAATATATAGAAAGCTATTTTGCAAAGTACAGCGGCGTTAAGCAGTATATGGACAAAACAATTTCTGCCGCAAAGGAGAACGGTTATGTCTGCACTCTGTTCGGGCGCAGGAGATACATTCCCGAGCTTAATGCAAAGAATTTCAATTTGCGTTCCTTCGGGGAACGCGCCGCAATGAACACGCCAATTCAGGGAACGGCTGCGGATATAATCAAAATCGCCATGGTTAAGGTGTCGCGCGCGCTGGCGGAGGAATGCCCGAAGGCGCGGCTTATCATGCAGATTCACGATGAGCTGATTGTTGAAGCCGAGAACGGAGCGGCAGAAAAGGCGGCCGAAATACTGAAGCGCGAAATGGAGAATGCCGCAAAGCTCTCTGTGCCGCTGCGCGCAGATGTTAAAATCGGCGCAAGCTGGTATGAAACGAAGTAAA
>CAJJUC010000101.1 GCA_905195005.1 uncultured Eubacteriales bacterium
TCACGGATGAAAGGTTAATTTCGGTGCCCGATGCGTTGTAAATCTCGGTTTCGGGCGAATCGTCCGTTTTCTTAAGATTCAGAACCGTATTATTCAGGCTGTTTTTTATAATCAGCTCGTCACCGTTTGCCGATTTAACGTATACCGGTAAATATGCGTCTATTTTTATAAGGTCGGCGTCCGAATCGTTATCCGTGTCGATGAGGATAACTTTGTCGATATTGTAATCTGAGCTTTGTTCAAGCAAAGCATAAACAAAGCTGTGCTGCTCGGTGTATCTTCCGTTATAAATTATATCGCAGCTTTGGGGAACAGTGCATTTTTTAAGCTTTCTGCTCGATTCCCACCTTGTCGACGATTGCCGCTCGTACCACGTGAGCTCGCGCGCGGACGATGAAAATCCGGATATATCGCCGCCGCTGATTTCCGCAATAACATCGTCGTTGCCGCTTTCGCACATATATACAAGGTTATCCTCGTTATCATAGTATATCTTAACCCGTCTGCCCATCAATTCGGACGCGCTTTGTTCATAATGAAGCTCAAGCATTTTGCCCGACGGAGCTTCCCTGAACTTCAAAAAGCCCTTTCCGCACGGCTCACCGTAGAGCGATGAAGCGTCGTCACCGACAAGCTGAGCCTTGCTCACCGTTATTTTGTACATTGATTCGATAAGCGGCGACAAATATTTATCATTGTTCGCAAGCTTTATTTTTTCCGTTGTGATAAGGTTGAACATCATCACACATCCATCGCCGACGGAGAAATTCTGAGCCGACGCGGCGCGGAGTTTTTTTGAAAGTCCGAGCTGCGCGGCAATTTTTTTGTAATTAACGGCTGTTGCATTATAGCCTGCCGCACTTGTCATCAGCATCATCGCAAAATCCGAATCGGCGCTTTCCTCGGGGCGGAATTGCTTTCCTTCGGGAAGAAACATTCCGGCAGATTTCGCAAAAGCGGCATATGCCGCCGTTTCTCCTGTAACGTCGCTGTAGCCGCAGTCGGCGGAATCGGAAAGAACCATACTTCCCTTATGAACGAGATTAACAACATATTTAAGCATATCCGCACGCGTTACCGACGCTGCATTTGCAGCGAAAGCATCGCTTTCCTGCACTATGCCGATTGCGTTCATCAATCCGCACGCTTCCTTATAATATAAGGCGTTATAGCCCGACACATCGGCGCTTGCCGATATGTTAACAAGCGGCAGAATAAAAATCAGCGCAGCCGCCAAAGCCAATAATCTTTTCATCGGTTCACCTTCCAATCCGGGTTATTGCTTCGTAAATTATCTTTGCAGCCTCTGCACGTGTGCAGAAAGCTGCCGGAGCAAAGCTTCCGTCACTGTAGCCGGAAATAAGCCCGTTTTTCTTCATCCAGCTTATGCCTTCCCTTGCATAGGGCGCAATTTTATCCGAGTCGGTAAATAAACCGTCATCGAAAGCCTCGGGCTGCGCGCCTGCCGCACGGAAAACGCAAACCGCCATGTCCTGCCTTGTGATATATTCTCCTGCACCGAACAGCTCGGGCGAAATTCCGTTGATAACTCCGTTTTTAACGGCGCTTGCAACATAAGGCTTAAACCATGCGCCGCTGCTTACATCGCTGAAGCTGCAACCCGCATTTTCATCCGAAAGCGAAAATGCAAGCACAAGCATTTTAACAAATTCTTCTCTTGTGACATTTGCATGGGGTTCAAACATTCCGTTTCCCTTTCCGTTGATTATTCCTTTTTCCGAAAGGTATGAAACTGCTTCCTTTGCCCATTCAAAGTCCGTCATATCCGAAAAACTCTCGTTATTCTTACCGTTATCTTCGGCAGGCTTGTTTTTGTCGGGCACATATACCGGGGACGATGTGCCGCCCTTGGAAGAGCCGCCGCTGCCTTTTGACCCGGAATTATCCTCCGCCGCTTTTTCAAGATACTTTTCCATATACTCAACCATCTCGCCGACGGAATTAAACTGCTTTTTCAAAAGCTCCTTGTTAAGGCTGCTTCTGTAGCTGCTTTTCTGATAAGCGCCGTAGTCAAACGCTTTCAGCACATCGTCTTTATAAAGCTCTATAATTGCGGATATATCTCCGTAACCGCCGCAGTTTTTCATTTCGTAATTTATAACCGATATATAAATCTTTTCCGCAAGCTCATCACGGTTAGACCACTGCGCCCCCAAAGCGCTGCTTAAAATTGCCGCGCGTGCAGCGCTGTCCTTTTTTTCAAGTGATTTCATGCACGACACGCTTTTATATACATCCGCTCCGCTCAGTTCCTTTATAACGGAGGTAAGCTCCGTTTCGTTTTTTTCGGGAAACAGGAACAGGTCAAGCGCCGCGCCGTCCTTTGAATAATCCAGACCTACAGCTGCGCAGGCTCTGTTCATTTTTTCCGAAAAATCGGCAACCGACGTAATCGCTGTGTTATTAAGCTTTGCGGCAGCTTTTTTCTTACCCTCTTCTGTCAGCTTACCGTACAGCGGTATATTAAGCTCAAGCAAGCCTTCGGAAATTACGCCTTCGGTTTTTTCGTAAACTTCGGCGCCGCTTTTTTCCGAAACCGAAGCTATAAACTCATTTATGTACGACTCGGTAACCAGCTTAACATTGCTGAGCGAATACACCTTGTCGGAATTGAAAACCGTGACATAAAAGGAATACTCCCCCGATTCGCCGTTTAAGAAAATATCCGGGAAAATGTATGCTCCGTTTTCATCGCTCGCGGTATAAGCAATTGCGGAAAACGCGTCGGTTGCCTGCTGCGTATCGCTTTCGGCAGGCACTTCGCCAAGCCCCGAATCGCCCTTCATACAATAAAGCATTAACATTCGGCGCGAATTATCCTTGCCGAGCTCGCCCGACACGCGCACGCTTGCGTCAGTCTGATTTTGCTTTATGTCCACATCCGCCGCCATGCACGCAGCCGCCGGAATCAGAGCGGCAGCAAGTACGGCTGTTAAAAATTTTCTGAACACTTGTACAACCCCTCTACTTTCTGACGATTTCATATTGAATTGCTTCGTTTGAGGAAGCAAGCTCAAATTTTGTGTATCCGAGCGCTGTTTTTGTCACCGTGAGCGGCGCTTTTCTTTCTCCCGACGATGTCAGGGGGTAAATATCATAATTCCCCGTTGTTTTTATCACTGCCGAGCCGGTGATTGCCTCCACAACAATTTTTTCCTCACCCAAAGAATCGTATCTGTTTCTTATAAGATTAACGCGGCTTTTATAATTCTGATTTCCGCACAGCGCCGTGAAAAGCATGTGATCCGACGATGAGAGCTTCTTCCCGTCAAGCGAGATGAGCGCCGCTGTCACGAAGGAATTATCTGCGTCAACAGTGAAGGTCGGAAGCTCCTCCGCTCCGTTTAAAAACCCCGACACAACTTCGCCTGTATCACATCTTGCTTCAAACAGACCGAGCGAAAAATCCATATAAATATTATTTGTTTTATAAACGTTCGGCGATGATTTCATGGCATTGTCGGGTTTTGCGGAAAACTTAATCCGCGTGTTTGCTTTAAAGATGCCGCTGTCGGGTATAAGTCCGTCCGTTTTTTCCTTGCCTGCCGAAATCTCCTCCCCAACGTTTTGCACCTTTGTTTTCTCCGACGGGAAATTGTAATACAGCGCCGCCGCAACGGGCGCAAGCGCAAGCCGCACGGGATTGTTATAAATACTGTAAAAATCATCAATATAATTTTTATCGGAATATTTTTCGTTCGCAAAGGAATGCTGAATTGCAGACCAGTTCTTTTGCGCTGAAAATGCCGCTGTCATAACAGACGCTTCCGAAAAATACAGATTCGGCATTGCCGAACCCCAATTCGCGATATAGGGCTTATCGGCAGGTGCGCCGCACGCAAGCTGTGAAATCATATTTTGCTTGTTTTTCGTCATCGAACCGTACTGCTCGAAGGACGAATCCTTGGTTATAAAATCGCTTGTACCGAACGGCGCCGCATTAAAGCTTTTTCCGACAATAAAATCCGTTTCGGCGCTTAATGCAGCACCTGCCGCCGTCATATTTCCCTGTTTGGGAGAATTAATCGTTATCATTATTTCGGAATTTTTCAGAACCGATTTCATTTCCGCGTAAAACGATTTTGCAAGCTTTTTCATAAACTCCGCCGCATCGGCTCTGCACTGATTTGAAACAAACCGATTATCGAGCTTTGTTCCGAGCTTAATATTCATAAGCTCAAGCTTTTCGTTATCCTGCTTATCATAAACGGATGTCCATGCCTTCGACAGCTTGGCATCGTTTTGATATTTTTCGGTCAAAAACTCGTTAAACAGCCTGTCAAGCTCATCTCTTTGCGCACCGTCCTTTGCGGCGTTTGCTCCGTATCCGCTGTCGTAATCAAAAACAGAGAGCGAATCGACAAGCTCGAGCATACAAACCGCCGGGTCCCGGCTCAGCGCCATGCCTGTGTACGGATTATTGCTGTTCATCAGCCTATTAAGAAAGTCTTTCTTTTTTTTAATAACAACTTTGTCAAAATATGTTCCGATTCCGTCGCTGTCACCCGAAAAAGCCGAAATATACGAATATACCCCTTTTTCTTTGAGCTTGGAAACGAAATAATAAAGCCTATCCTTTTTCTGTTCGTCAAAGCCTTCTTCAATACGCGAAAATCTTATCAGGTTTATTCCGCAGTGCGCAATCCTTTCGGCTGCGCGGTCAGCCTCTGTTTTTTCGGGAAAAGCAGCTCCGCCGATAATATCCGCGCCCCAGAATTTTGCCGCCGTTCCGTCCCCGAATTTAAGCAGCTCGCCATCCGCCTTAACATATCCGTGTTTTCCTGCCGGTGCGTCCAAATACGATGAAAAATCAAGTGCGCTGCCCGAAACCCTTTTATCATCGGGCTGCGTATAGGTGTACCAGCCGAAGGTCGAGGTTGTGATTGATTCCGAGCTGCTTGTTTTCGAAAGATAAGGTCCTTTATCCGTCAGCGTTATTGCCATTATCATAATATAAGCTCCGCCGCCGTCGGTTGAAAGCTTAAGGCTTTTCACCTTTTTTTCGGGATAGGGGTTATTCATCGCGAACAGATAAAGGCTTCTCATCGAGCCGTCGCCAAGGCTTGTTGACCAAACGGGGCGAACATAGTCGTACGAGCTTCTTCCCCAAAAATCGCAAATATGCACATTCTGAACAATGTCCATATACGCTTCCGTCCCGTCCTCATAGACCCATGTGTATCTGCCGCATGTTCCCGAGCAGAACGGCGATGCCTGAACAAAATATGCGCCTGCCGTCACGCGGCTCACGGGCACCTCAACAGAAGTGGGAAGCCCCGTATCATTTTGCCCGCGTAGTCCGAGAACGGCTTTTCTTCCGTTTTTATCGGGATCGATAAAATCAAAAGGTACTCCGAGCATGACCTCTGATCCGAACTTGTCAAACTTTCTTAAATCGTTATCGCCCTGATCCGACCAGCCGCCCTTATGGTCACCGGGAACATCGTCCTTTATATCTCTGTTCGCAAGCGACCTAAGGTCAATTTTATAAAACTTCTGACCGGTGCTTTGAATTTGTTTTTCGCTTAACATTCCGACATCGAGGTCAAATTTTTCGCTCGCGTTATCCGCAAAAGCAGTGAGCTGCACCAGCATGGCGCAAGCCGCCATCACGGCAATTATTTTCTTTTTCAAATAATTCAGCCCCCTATCAGAATGTTGTAAATCAAATCCCGTACTTCCGCATTCTCCGCCGCGGAAGCGTCTGCCGACACAGCGGCAAATCCGCGTTCGTCCCATTTAACCGTCATTTTGGCGGCTTCGGCTGCGGCGCGCAGCGAAAAATATGTTCTGTCCCCGATTCTTTCAGCCGGGATAAGCCCTGCGGCATTACCGCCGTTTTTGCTGACCGTTTTTTTGTTTAAATCAAAGATATATTCGTCCGTTCCTATCGTTCCGGTGCAAATCATTCCCGTGTCATCCCACGCAAGGCTGAAATTAAACAGGCTTGTCAGCATATCGGAAGAAATGTAAAGCGATGAGTTAAGGTTAAGCGCCTGCTTGCCGGAATACTTTTCATAAATGCTCTCCTTATTTCCGAACACAAATACATTATCGTTTCCGGCAGCAAGCGCAATTGTCTTTTCCGAAGCCGCCGCTGCGCGCTGCTGCGGTGTTACAGACGCATCTGTTTGCTCAAGCGAAAGAGCATATAGCGACAAGGGATCAAAGGTGTACGACAAAATCGCCGAATCGGATTCAAAACTCTGCTCCGTTACCGAAACTCTGTCGGGATTGTTATACTCCCACTGACTTCCCTTTCTGTACCAGTTATCAGCGCTTTTTACATCACCGTGTATTCTTCTCACGCTTTTAATCCGATAATTCCCGTTTTTAAAGCTGAATTTAACCGTCGTGGAATTTTTTTCGGATCTGTTCGCAAAAAGAATATTTATATTTCCGTCCTTATCTCTTACGGCAGCCGCCGCAATATCCGATGACTGATCCTTTGAATATGTGTCAAGCTCACTCTTTAAAACATCGCCCACACCAAACCTTGCGAAGCTGTTAATTACATCACCGACAGCCGAGCGCGTATGCTTTCCGTTTTCATCACGGTATACAATTGTCCATACCGCGCTGTCAATGCTGTGGCACGTTGTTGCGATAACTGACGGGCGCAGAAGCAATCTCAGATAAAATTCAGATAATGCCGTTGCTCCCCATATTGTGTGCGGAAGGCAATAATCGTACGGCTTTTCCTTGTTATAGGTGTACACATTGGGCGCCGGCGCCTGCTCCGATATATAAATTTTTATCCTGTCCGAGCCTGTTATATCAATAATATCCTTTTCCATTCTGTCAAGCACCACATCCGCCCTGCGGACATATCCTGCCGGATAATAGTAATGAAATGCAAGCATTTCAATCTGCGAACCGAGCTCCTTAAGCACCGATCTGTGCCAATGCTCCCACCCGTCACCGTTCGCATGTGCGGCAGTGTTCGCAAAGCATGTGATATTCGCATCCGGATCAATCGCGCGGATAACCGGAATGATTTTTTTGCAGTATTCTATGTATTCTTCAACCTTCCACCGCGGCTCCTCAGACCAGTCAAGCTCGTTTCCGAGCTCCCATGTGTAAACGTTTACGGGGTTTTCGATTCCGAGGCTTTTTCTGACGTTCGCCCAGTTTTCGCCGCCGTTATAGTTCACCGTGCCGTCACCGAGCAGAAATTCCGCAAGGTCGGCAATATTTTCAACGCTGTCCGTGCACATATTAACCGTGTAGCAGATTTTCGCATCGGGATTGACGCTGTAAATCGACTGAAGCCATTCAATAATTCCGGCATACACCTTATCCGTCAGCGTCCACATTGTTTGATTTTTTCTGCCTTCGAACGGTCCGAGCGCGTCTTTCCATATAAAATCCTGTGAGGAGCAGCCCGCCATTCTGCCGAAGGTAAACGTATCTTGCCATGCGTCTTTAAAGGTTGGGCTGAGAATAATTCCGTCCTCCGTGCTGTCAAGGTAATTGTCATTGACTCCCACGCTCCACTCACAGTTAATTCCGTAAAGCTCGGGGTCGGCGATGCGAATCACTTCATTTTCGTCAATCGCCATATTCACCGAAACAGCCGCCGCATTGGGCATAAACGGAAGCGCAAGCCCTGCCGCAAGTATTAACGATGTAATTGCTTTTTTTACCATGGTAATATCCTTTCCGAAGCTGCGGCAAAATGAAATTTCATTTTGCCGCAGCCACCGATAGATTAATAAATCACACAAGCCGAAAGCGGCTTCATGCTTTGTTTGTCGGTTATGATAACCTTAACATCATATTTTTCCGCGCTGTAGTCCGCAATGCCCGGTATTTCAAGGCTTATTCTTCCGTTTTTGTATGCAGCAGTGTTCCAAAGCTTAACGGCGCTCATTGCCTTGAGCTCACCGGACTGCTTGTCATAAGCTGCCGCAACGCACATAGCGTTTGTTATATTCGCGTCCGCGCTCTGCGCGTCAACCGAAAGCGCAAGCTTTTCTCCGTCGTACCGTACAGAATTAAGCTTTATTTCGCTCTTTAATGTCATTTCTTTTGTTCTTGTGCCTGTGATTTTAACGTTGTCAATTTTAACTGCTGAATTGTACGCGAAGAAACCGATTCTGCCCGATGTGAGCGTTGTTGTGTCGTCAACAGTCCAATTGTTTTTCTTAACACCGTTGATGTAGATGTCGGGCGTGCTTGTGTCACTGTTCGAAACGATTTTAAGGTTAACCGTTCCGCCGTCCGTAATGCTTTGTTCGCCCTCTGCCGGGTCTATTGAGTAGTCCGTAAGCTTATCGCCGTTTCGTCCGACATACACTCTGTGGTTTGTACTTGTAACATCGGTAAACAGACTTACATGACTTCCGGCAGCCGTTCCGTCGGCATTTACTGCCGCCATATATGCAATACCCGCCTTGCTGTTGTTGGGATTACCGCCGATCGAGCCTGCCTTTGTTATATCTGCCTCAAAGGTCAGTCCCTTGCGCTGAACATCGTCAAGGTCAAGCAGCAGGTATCCGCCCCTATACCATTCTTCGCTTTTAAGCACAAGTGCACCGTCCTGTACCTTCGCCGATACCTTGCCCGACCAGCCTGCATCATAATCGTATACCGTCCAGCCTGACGGAAGAGTTCCGTCCGCAAGAGTGTCAAAGCTTTCTTCAT
>CAJJUC010000102.1 GCA_905195005.1 uncultured Eubacteriales bacterium
GCCGTAATGCCGGAAAAGACTTCAAAAAAACGAGTTCGGATACTGACACATCTGCCTAGGCATAAGAGACTCGAACTAATGCGCCCAATGCTTGCCCAATTTCCGCACAGCTGTCTTTTCGGGATTTGCAAGGCGGCAAGCCTTGCTTCACCCTGCAAAAACAGCTGCACGAAAATTTTTCGGTGCATTGGGTCTGCGAGTTCAAAAAGAGCAAATTTTTTGCAAGAAAAAGCAAAAGCGGAGTTAATAGTTTATCTATTAACGAGCATTTTAACGCATTATTGCGGAAAATTTGCCTTTCTGAACCGCATGGGGTTCGAGTCTCTTATGCCTATGCATATTCAAAAGCAAAGTGCAGCAGCGCGGAATATTCTTCATCAGACAGATTGCAAAGCACGCTCCGCGTGACTCCTTTTTTCGCCAATCCGAACAAAAACGCGCCGAAAAACCTGTCTCCGCTGCCGGCGGCAAGCGGAAATTCACCCTCGCCGCGGAGGCTGATTCTCCGCCCGTCATTTAATATCAGTTCTGCTCCGCCGCTGTTTTTCGTCATTATTATGCATTGGCAGCCAAACGCAAGCAGCAGCCGAAACGACTTTTCCCTGCTCTGCGTGCCGCTTATTTTCGAAAGCTCGTTTTCGGAAAGCTTGATAATATCCGTCAGCGGAAGAAACTGCGAAATATTTGTGCGCAGCTCCGCGGAGCTTATCCCCCTTATCGGGCGAAGATTCGGGTCAAATGCAATCAGCGCACCGTTCTTTCTCGCGTATCCTATCGCCTTTTTATGCGCCTTGCGCGGCGCCTCTCCGCACAGCCCCAGCGAGCCGAAGTACAAAACGGCGCAGCCCTTGAATACCTCCTCGCGTATCATATCGGGAGTTATGAATCTTTCCGCTCCGTATTCGTGATATATCACAAAGTCGCGCTTGCCGCTTTCGTCATAAGCAATAAACGCAACCGGGGTGTTTGCCTTGTCCGTGCGCCTTATAAGCTCCGTATTAACACCCGATTCCTTAAGGTCTTCAACAAGAAAATCCCCGAAAGAATCCCGCCCGACGCGCGCTATCATCTGCGCCGAGCCGCCGAGCCTGCTCACCGCTGCCGCAACGTTTGCCGGTGCGCCGCCCGGCACTTTTTCAAAGCTGCGCGCATTTTCAAGCGATGCGCCCTCGCCGCTGCAAACCAAATTAACAACCGATTCACCTATCGTCACAATGCTTTTCATTCACGAATTCCTCCAAAAAAATAATACACAGAGAACAAAACCTCTGTGTATTATTTTTTCTTTCGCCGCCGTTTTTTATTACGGCTTTTAAAATTTCGTCAGTATTTTTACCGCCTTTTCAACGCTCTGCGCCGCTTCTTCGCTCAGCGGCTTGCCCGCGCTGCGGTAATCGAACGACAGTGTAAATTCATGCACAAGCTCATTAAGCTCCGAAAGCTCCTTTTTCTGAAGCTCATACAGATATGAAACAAATCTCTCTGCCTTTTTTCCCGAAAGCTCCCTTCTTGAAGCCTGCACCGTCAGCGCAAAATGCTCAAGGCAAAGTCCGCCCGATGCTTCGAATTTTTCGCGGAATTCCTGTTCGTTTTCAATCAGAAACACCATATTTTCCGCTGCCGCACGCATCTGACCGTTCAGCTTATCGCACAATGCGCAGCTGCGAAAGTGCGAATAAAGCTCCTCCGAGCACGCTTCAAAATCAACCAAAGCGCCCGTCAGTCCGCGTTTTATCTTAACGGACAGCCCATCCGCAAGCTCTTTAAGGTGCGTTTCGAGCGTGAGAGCAAGCCCGAGCCTGTTTCCGCCGCCGAGCAGCATATTCATATGCCTGCGGCAAAAGCCCTTTTCATTCGTCAGCTGTCTGCCGTCCGGTTCCATAAGCGACGGACCGAGGAAATACGCCGCAGCGTCCTCCTCCAGCTTCTTTTCAAGTGTGCACAGCGCGCAGCCGCATTTTTCTCCGATTGCGTCATTCAGGGCAATTGTGTAAATCCGCTCCTTCATTCCTTCCTGCCTCCGAGAAATGCCGGCTTCACCTCAGAAACAAGCACCGCTGCGAATATAACCGCAAAGCCGATAAAAAGCCTGAGAGTCACTGTTTCCGATGTGAATATAACCGAGAAAATGACCCCGAAAACGGCTTCAAGGCTCAGAATGAGCGCCGCCGTTGCAGGAGGGGTGAATTTTTGCCCCACATTCTGCAGCACATAACAAACGCACGTTGCCATAACCGCAAGATAAAGAATTGCCAGCGCCGTTGTATATGAAAACGATGACGGGAAGGTGTCAAGCGCCGCTGCCGGAATCCATGCAAGCAAACCTGCCGAAAGGAATTGCAGCATTGTCAGCAGCAGAATATCCCTGTCCTTCGAAAAGATTGAAACAGCCGTCATATGCATCGCATAGAAAACGCCGCCGAGCAGCGTTAAAAGGTCGCCGCGGCATATTCCGCCGGAAAAATCGTTTCCCCTCATTGAAACAAGCGTTATTCCGAGTATACACATTATCGCGGCGAGAATATTATATCTGTCCGGGCGCACGCCCTTTACCGCCCAAAACATGAACGGAACAAGAATACAATAAATCGCGGTAAGGAATGCGTTTTTTCCTGCGGTTGTGCCGGGGTCTGCCAGTCCGTAGGTCTGAGCTATGTAAGCGGAAAGCACCAAAACACCCATCACGCAGCCGCGCACGATATATCCGCGGTCAAGCTTTTTCAGGCTTTTGTGCAGCACCGCCGCAAGAATAACGGCGGCAATCGTGAAGCGCGACGCCAAAAGCGTGAAAATCCCGATGTTTTCAATCGTTCCCTCCATGATAAAGAACGTTGACCCCCAAATCACCGTTGCCATCAGAAGCGCAAGCTTGCTCAGCCGCAAAACAGTTTGTTTTTTCATATGTCATCCTCCGTTGTAACATCGGCGCACTTTCCGCCGACAAATTCAATAAGCTGCTGAGGGTTTACAAGAATCTGGATTCCGCGTGCGCCGCCGCTCACCGAAATCAGACTGAAATTCAGCGCACTTTCGTCAAAATAAGTCGGAAAGCGCTTTTTCATTCCCACGGGGCTGCACCCTCCGCGGATATAGCCCGTCAAGCCGAGGAGCTCGCGCACATGAACAAACTCAATTTTTTTGTCGCCCGTCAGCTTTGCCGCTTTTTTAAGGTCAACCTCCTTTGCGCACGGAATACAAAAAACAGCGTATCCGTGCTTATCACCCTTGGTGACCAGCGTTTTGAAAACCTTTTCCTCCTCCTGCGCCGTCTGCCGCGCAATGTGCACGCCCGAAAGGTCGTTTTCGTCAACCTCATATTCAATGACGGTGAAAGGAATTTTTGCTTTTTCAAGCATTCTGACAGCATTTGTCTTTTGCATTTTCATAATCTCCCTTGCCAAATACAGCTTTAAATGATATTATATAATAAAATATTGTCGAAATCAATGCTGAGGATGTGTTTTTATTGGCTGAATATATTCTTTTTGACCTTGACGGCACGCTTACCGACCCGAAAGAGGGAATAACGCGGTGCGTCAGCTATGCTCTTGAGCATTTCGGAATTAAGCGCGACCCCGACTCGCTCACATGCTTCATCGGACCGCCGCTTAAGGAGCAGTTTATGAAATATGCCGCACTTTCGGAGAGAGACGCCGTCCGCGCAGTTGAAATATACCGCGAACGCTTCGCCCCGATCGGTCTGTTTGAAAACAAAATATACGGCGGTATACTTCCGATGCTCGAAAAGCTTCGTTCCCTGGGCGCCGTTATGGCAATCGCCACAAGCAAGCCGAAGGTGTTCGCCGTTCAAATAGCCGAAAAATACGGAATTGCTCCGTATATGACCGAAATCGTCGGCAGCGAGCTTGACGGAACACTCACCGATAAAGCCCTTGTAATAAAAAAGGCGATGGAGCTTCTCGGCGCAGATAAAGAGCACACAATTATGGTCGGCGACCGTGAGCACGACTGCATCGGAGCAAAGAAGAACGGAATCGGCTGCATCGGCGTTCTGTACGGCTATTCCGAGCCCGGTGAGCTCAAGCGCACCGGAGCTTTAAAAATAGTTTCGGACACGGACGGGCTATGCTCCGCACTTGTGGGAATAATTGACGGAGGACAGGCATAGTATTGTCTTGGGGTGATGATTTTGAAGCTTTCGGACGATGCGAAAAAGACGTTTCTTGCAGTCGGCATAAATTTTTTTATCGGCGCAATGCTCGGCGTGATTCTGTTTTATGGGCAGCTTAAGCACAGCGCCGAGCTGCGCAGCTTCGAGCTTGTCAGAAAAGTATCTCCGGCAGACGTTTTCCGCCTTGTGCGGATGAACATTCTTTGGCTGCTTGCAATTTTTATTGCGAAGTGCATTGCCCCGATGCGCGCCGCACAGCCCATTATGCTAATCCGCGGCAGCGTGTGCGGCTTCACCGCCTCGTACATAATCCGTTCCTCGTCAGCCGCAGCCGCGGCAGCCGCTGTTATCCCCCAATGCCTGACGGCGCTTCCGGCAATGGCATTATACTCCGCGCTGATTAATGAAAAACGGAAAAATTCCGTGCGCGCAGGAAAAGACCCCGACTCGCTTAAACGGCGCGATGTTTTCGTGCTTCTTGCATTTTCCGTTTTCTCCGCTCTCGCCGAAACAGCCGTTTTTTCGGCGCTCAGTATTATTTTGTTCTAAAATGACGAAATTATTCTTTATTTATGTGCAATTTGAGCATGTACTTTTTTGCGCTGTTGTATTAAAATATATTCACTATATACGGAACCAAGGGTGACTTTGATGGAAACTATTCTCAGCGAATACGGGAAATATTTAAAAAAGCAAAAGCTTTCCGACAACACTTTTGCTTCATATATGCGCGACCTTGACAATTTTTGCAGCTATATCGGGAAATCCGATGATGAGGCGCTCACCGCGGCGGACAACGGCGTGCTTCATTCATATATAGATGAAATGCGCAAAAAGGGCAAGGCTGATTCCACCATTGCCCGTTCCGTTGCCGCGCTGCGCAAATTTTATCACTATCTGTTCAGGAAAAAATATATCAGTATCGACCCGACCTACGGTCTTGACATGCCGAAGCCGGGAAAAACAATTCCCGGCTTTATTTCCGCTTCGGATGTTGCGCGCCTGCTTGACATGCCGAAAGCGGCAACGCTTAAGGGCTACCGCGACAAGGCGATGCTTGAGCTTCTTTATGCAACGGGCATAAAGGCGTCGGAGCTTATTTCGCTTGAAATATCCGATATTGATTTGCGCAGCGGACTGCTCAGCTGCCGCGGCAGATATATTCCGCTCGGCAAGGAGGCTGCCGAATCGCTCAACGCATACATAAATAAGGCGCGTCCGCTGATGACGGACAGCTCCTCCGAAAAAACGGTTTTCGTAAACTGTTCGGGCAGCCCTCTCACACGGCAGGGCTTTTGGAAAATACTGCGCAGCTATGCCGAAGCGGCAGGGATAAAATCGGAAATCAACGCGCAAACGCTCCGTCACTCCTTTGCAATGCATCTGCTGCAAAACGGCGCCGATATCAGCGCCGTTTCGGAAATGCTCGGGCATAAGGATGTTGCAACAACGCGCCGCTACAATCAGGTTCTGAAAGAAAACATAAAAAAAATATATAAAAAAGCGCATCCGAGAGCTTAAGCAGCGCCCGTTTTTTCAAGGGGATAGGAAAAAAGCTCCGGAATTAACAAACTGAGCCGCTTTCAGTTCTGCCGCTCATTATCCTCCCTGAGGTTTTCCAGCGCAACGCGTGCCGCTTCCACAACAAAAGCCGTGAACGTGCAGCCTGTGCCCGAAATCGCCGTTTCAATTTTACCACCTCAACATGCAATATATATTATTGTATATTGATATTTTTATATTGTATGCATAACATTTGTACTGCATTATTGTTTTTTTATGATGTATAATATATACAAAAAATTTTTTCGGAAAATACGAACAAATGTTTGCATTTTCCGAAAAGGTATGTTATAATCGTATTATACTTATAAAAGGATTGATGAAATTGTTTTGTTGCTTTACGGGACACAGACCTCAGCAATTACCATGGAAAACCAACGAAAATGACCCCTCGTGCATAAAGCTGAAGCAGATAATATCCGATTTGATCGATGACGCGGCAGACAGCGGAATAAGCGGCTTTTACTGCGGAATGGCGCTTGGATTTGACACCTACTGCGCCGAAGAGGTGATAAAGAAAAAAAACGGCGGAATGCCGCTGAAGCTTTATGCCGCCATTCCGTGCACGGAGCAGTGCAATGATTGGAGCTCCAAAGACCGTGCGCGGTATGACGCTATTCTGAAAAGGTGTGACGGGTGCACGCTGATAAGTCCGCACTACACCTCCACCTGTATGCTTGCGCGCAACCGATATATGGTGGATAATTCCTCAATGATTATTTCGGCATGGAACGGAAGCTTTCGCGGCGGCACAGGCTACACCCTGCGCTACGGCAAGCACATGAACCGCGACATTCGCATAATTCATCTGCCGGACTTAAACGTTACCGTGATATAAAACCGGCGGGCATCGCAAGGATTTTTGCGATACCCGCCGGTTTTATAAATTCTGTTTATCTCTTAATAAAGCTTTCGGCAATCCTGTGCATTTCGTCAAGCTTTGTTTCCATGTCGGCAACAAGCTTAAGCTGCGTGCGCGCCCTGTCAAGATTATGATTTTCCCTGTGAATCTTAAAATAAACATCGCCGTTAAGATAATCCGCAAGGAAACGGATTCCACACTCGTACGTCATTATAATAACCGATTCGGGAAGAAGCTCGATTTCCCTTTTCGTAAGGCACTCGCCGACTTCGCCCAGGAAGCCCTCGGAAAAGCTTTTGTATTTTTCAAGGTCGAAATAAATCTTTGACAAATCGGTTTCATCTTCAGCGCCGCTTGAAGCTCCGAAGCGCAGAGCGTCACCGAAATCGTATAAAATCGAGCCCGGCATAACCGTGTCAAGGTCGATAACGCAGATTCCCTTGTGCGTGTCTTTGTCAAACAGAACGTTGTTCAGCTTGGTGTCGTTATGCGTAACGCGCGACGGAACGCTGCCGTCCGCCATTGCATCGGTGATAAGTGAGGCGTACTTCGAATATTTTTTTGCTGCGTCAAGCTCTGCCGAAACGCGCTCGGCACGGTTTTCGTAATTTTTCTTGATTGCCGCTTCAAGCTGCTCAATACGCTTCGGCGTATTATGGAAATCCACAATTGTTTCATGCAGCAGCCCCGCGTCAAATCCGTCAAGCATACGCTGGAATTTACCGAACGATTTTCCTGCCTCAAAGAGAAGCGACAAATCCTCCGCTGTGTCAAACGATACCGAGTTTGATACGAATTTATACATTCGGAAATAATTGCTGCTGTCAACCATGTAGCAATTTTTCCCAAGCTTTGTTTTTATAACGTTCATCGTTTCGCGCTCCGGGTCTCCGCCGTTTTTTACGATTTCCGCTCTGAGATACTCCGTCACGTTTACAATGTTCTCCATAACGCTGTTCGGGTCTTTGAACACATTCGTGTTGATTCTCTGCAAAATATACCCCGGGTTTCCCTCGCGCAGATATGTATCATTGATATGACCGTTTCCGTAGGGAACAATCCCTGCCTTGACCGAAAAATTTTCGACAACCTTTTCAAGATTGACTGCCATATTATCTCTCTCCACTCTTTTTATTTAGGCATAAGAAATCAAATCACCTATACCTATTCAGCATGCTTCTTAGTTTAGCATATTCAAAACGCAATTAATATACCAAAAAAGATATAAAATATTCGATTTTGGATAAAAACCGTTTTATTTCCATGACTTAAATATAGATTTTAACAAAAATACTTAATTCGGTCAATCGGCATAATGTACAAATAACCAAGGTAAAATTTGCCGCTTCCGCCACCGCCCCCGAAATGTGCCCGAAGAATGTCAGCTTTTAGGGCAACAAGCTTTACAAAATGTGTAATTAAAAATATAATCAAGCCGTACCCTTTAAAATTACTTGATTTTATTCCGGTACAACGATATAATAAGCTTAATAAAACAGAATTATAGAACATTAAAATAACAGGTGAATTTTGTGAATACCTTTGAAAAAATATATGAAGTTGTAAAAAATATACCTGAAGGCAAAGTGGCAACCTATGGTCAGGTGGCGTTTCTTGCCGGCAATCCCCGCTGGTCAAGAGTTGTCGGTTATGCGCTGCATAACAAGCCCGAGCAGCTCGCTGTTCCATGCCACAGGGTTGTAAACCGTGAAGGCAGACCTGCTCCTTCATTTGCATTTGGCAGCGATGAAATTCAAAGGCAATTACTTGAATCGGAAGGCATCGTATTTGAGCCTGACGGCAAAGTCGATTTAGAAAAATACGGAATGTAAAGCCGTATATGATTGAACCGAAAATGACGGAACTTCTATCGGAAAACGAAAAACGCAAAAAGAAAATGCACCCTATAGAAAGAATTGCACGGTTTCACCTTGAATTTGAGGGCATTCACCCCTTTATTGACGGCAACGGCAGAACGGGAA
>CAJJUC010000103.1 GCA_905195005.1 uncultured Eubacteriales bacterium
TAAACACAATGCTTGACAAATCCGAAGAAATATCAAGAAAAATTGTACACACGCAGCAAAAGCTGTACGAATCTGAGCTGTGCGAAAAAGAAGCCGTATTGTATGCGCTTCAGATGCAGATAAATCCGCACTTTTTATATAATACTCTGGAATGTATCGGCGGTCTTGCCATTTCGTATAACGCTTATGAAATCACGGAAATGATGGATTCTCTTTCCTCGCTTTTGCGTTATGCGCTGTCGCGCTCATCTCAAAGCACTGTTGAAGATGAAATTAGGGCTCTTGAAGCTTATATGAAAATTTTTCGTATACGTTATCCTGACAGATTTTCGTATACACTTGATTTTGATGACGATATATGGGAATGCAATATTTTGCGTATGCTGTTTCAGCCGATTGCGGAAAACGCCATAAAGCACGGATTTCTCGGTTCCAAAGAAAAAGGTAAGCTCGATATAAAAGGCTTTCGCGATAAGAATAATCTTGTATTTAGGTTTTACGACAACGGAGTCGGAATAAAAGAGGAAAAGCTTAAAGAAATTAAAGCACGGATTGAGAATTGTAACAATAATTTATACACTTCAAATTCTGTCGGTATAGTAAACATACACAAGCGTATACGCCTTAACTACGGTGAATTGTACGGTGTACAGATTGAAAGCATTTACGGGGATTATACCCTTGTTACAATTACAATTCCCATGCAGTGAAAATTATTCCGAAAAGCACTTGCAAATTATATGCTGTTTGGAAAGCTCTTTTTCCGATATTCAACCAATTCCAAAAGCGATGAAAACACGTTATATTTGACGCATACCGGCGGTTCGCCCTCCGCGCTTCCGCAGGTTCTTAAAAGTCCCGGCGCCGTAAAGTTATCCTATATACCAAAATACAGGCAGACAACTGATAACCCACCTGAAAATGTTGGGTTATCAGTTGTCTTATTTTTTTATTTAAGTTAAATTTTCGGTTATAATAATATAAAAACCTTGAAAGGGAGTTTTGCAATGAAAAATATTACAAATGAAATCGTAAAAAAATTTGAAAACTATCTGTATGAAGAAGAGAGGAGCGGCAACACAATAGAAAAATATATGCGTGATATTCGTTTTTTTCGAGAATGGCTACAAGGCAGAAGCATTGATAAAACGCATGTTATCGAATACAAAAAAGAGCTTTGCAAAAGATATGCGGTGAAAAGTGTAAATTCAATGTTATCTTCAATAAACGCATTTTTTGTGTTTATGGGTTGGTATGATTTAAAAGTGAAAACACTAAAAATCCAACGGCGTATATTTGCAGATAAGTCAAAGGAATTATCAAAAGCGGAATATGACCGGCTGTTGGCTGCGGCAAAGGATAGGAAAAATGAGCGGTTATATTATTTAATGCAGACAATAGCCAGCACGGGGCTCCGGGTGTCGGAAATAAAATATGTAACTTGTGAAGCTGTCAGTCAAGGACAGGCGGTTATAAATTGTAAGGGAAAAATAAGACAGATATTTCTGCCGAAAAAGCTCTGTCAGATGCTAATGGGATATATAAAATCACAAAGCATAAAAAGCGGCTCGGTGTTCATTACGAGAAGCGGCAGACCGCTTGACCGCTGTGCAATATGGAAAATGTTAAAAGATTTATGCGAAAGCGCCGGAGTATCAAAAGATAAGGTGTTTCCCCATAATTTCAGACACTTATTTGCACGAACATTCTATTCTTTGCAAAAAGACATTGTAAGGCTTGCCGATATTCTCGGTCATTCATCTGTCGAAACCACCCGGCTTTATACAATAGAAAGCGGGACAGAGCATATAAAGCAGCTTCAAAGGCTCGGACTGCTCAGATGCTGACGGCATAAAAAAACCACATAATCGTAATTATGCGGTAAATAAGCAAGCAGCCAACAAATACATATTCAATCAGCCGCTATGCGTATTATATCATTTCGGTGCCGAAATGTCAATAATTAGTCTGCCGATTTTTACATTTTTGTAAAAATGCATGAAAAAGGCACGGCATTCAGACCAATGTTCTTTAGTGATTGAGCATTGGTCTGCTTTTCTGCGCCTTTTTCCTTTCAGTATATTCAGGTTAATGATTTTCGGCTTGGTTTTAAGCGCTTATTCAGTTTTGGTAATCACATAATTACGATTATGTGATTTTCTTATGATTAACCGGCATTTGCCGGATAATTTCAGACGTGCTGAACGGTTTTAATCAGCTTCGGACGGAGGTGACTGATAAAAGCGCAGCCGGACAGCGCCGAAAAAATAATGAAAGAGGGCTTAAAATAATGAAAGGAAAAAAACTTTTGGCAGGGATACTCTCTGCTATGATGGCACTCGGTGCTATGGCACTTCCGGCATTTGCTGAAAGCAGCACAACCACTTCAACCGTTACAGTTAAAGGTGTTGCCGGATTCGAGGACAAGCAATTTGAAACCATTCAGGAGGCATATAATGAAATCAGCCCTGAAATTGGAAAGCTTGCCGGATTTTCAGAACAAACATGCTCAGATGAAAATTTTAATAATGTTTATACAGATAACGGAAGGATCACATGGACAATTACCGGCAAACAGATTTTTTCTGCTGATGATAATGTTTATTTATTTACGTTTGGCAGGGCTGCAGCGCGCTATAATGACAACAGTTATATCACAGCTGTAAATATTATCGGCGGTGATGATAATTCCGAATTAATTCTTGAAAAAAATGTCAGACTTCCATATGATTGGTGGGGAAACGTGAATAATGAGCTGAGTGCAGATTTCTCACATTTGACAATCAGTGCATCAAGCGAGCTGGGGAATATCAGTACAGTGCCTAATTACGGATATAAATTAAATATCAGCTATAATGACTGTATAATTAATGGGAATTTCTATTCATATTGGGACAAATTTGACCTTAATCTTACATTTAATAAATGCCGCTTCAATGCTCCCGAAAATACGCAGTATGCTATTTTTGCTCAAGGTTCGGGAACAGGCGCGATTACCATAAATGAGTGCAGTTTCACCAATTATACTCGCGGTGTAAACTTTCAAAAGCCGAATACTGCATTTAATTTTACAAACAATATAATTAAAAGTGACGTTTCGGAGCTTGACCGCGGAGCTGTACAAATTACAGACGGCACGTCATTTGTTGTGAAAGGAAATACGATTGACGTAAGCGGCGGTAATGCTTTTTGGTTTCATTCAGCAGCTACAAATATTAATGCAACATATACCATAAGTGAAAACAATATAAAAGCCCCCTATTTGGTTAACGATGATACAACTTTCGGGGTCAACAACAAGATTATCTCTTACGGCAATAGTTTCAATGATACTGACACCGTAAACTGCATGGAAAAAGCAGCTGCAGAGCCTACAAAAAGCACGGTAACGGTTATTTCCGCAAACGGATGGACAACCGACACTGACGCAGGCTTTTATAAAACGGCTGACGGCAAAAAATACGGTATGATGAGATTCATGTTCAGCGTTGTTCCGAACGGCACCGTTACGGAAGCCGGAATCAAATATGTGAATGCCAACAACCTTTCTGCGGAAGCAACCGCCGAAAACACTGTTTCGGCAAGCGGCGAAATAAAGGCATTTCAGGGCGACATTGTGGGAATTTCCACCGATGTTGCAGGCGGCGGAGCATACTATGCTTTGGCGTATGTAAAAACCGAAAAAGGAGAGTTTTGGTCAAATCCCGTGCGCTGCTCCGTAGACTGGACGCAGTATTTCACTGACTACACTCCGGGAGGTGCGAACTGATGATTAAGAAATATACAAAGCCCGAGCTTAACATTCTTGTGCTTGAGCCTGTTGACGTTATTCAGACAAGCGACATCACAAAAACCGATCTGCCGAAATCAATATCCGCCGACGCACAGCAGCTTAAGGATATGACAATCGACGTTTTCGGAGAATAATCTATTCGGAGAATGATATAAAAAGAAAGGATGTGCGGCAGGTGAAAAAATTTGCGGTTTGCCTTGCATTATGCATTGCGTTTGTGCTTCCGCTTTGCGCATTTGCCGAAGACGGCGGCGTGACGGTGACCGTCAACGGAAAAGCGCTGACAACAGATGTTGCTCCGCAGATTATAAACGGAAGAACAATGCTCCCGATGCGCGCGGTGTTTGAAACGCTCGGCGCAAACGTTACCTGGGCTGCCGAGGATAAAATGATATTTGCAACAAAGGGCGGCACACTGATAACGCTCAAAATCGGCGCGGCACAGATGAATGTTCAAACTATTTCCGCGGAGGGCAGCAGAATTATTCCGCTTGACGCCGCACCCTTCATATACGAAAACCGCACCATGATTCCCGTGCGCGCAGCGGCGGAAGCGTTGAACGCATCGGTTTCATGGAACGGAGAAACACGCACTGCGGCAATTACGACAGGATAAAACACAGAGAAACGGAGGGGCATTATGATTAACGAAGAAAACAGCCTGTGCTCACATTGTGAAACGGGCAGACATACATACGAGCTTGACTCTCATTCAGCAGTATGCCCCTTTCTGAATTGCTACAGAAAAGGAAAATGCACAATGTTTACCGAGGCGGACAAGCACAGCGAAAATATTTTTTCCGACGGCAGTGCAAATCGGCAGGCATAGCGGCAGCGGCAGTAAAATGTGATTTCATTTTGCTGCCGCTGTTTTATTAATTTATCAACAATTCGGCGATTTTATGTCCTTCAGCACTTGACATTTGACCTTAAATAATAGTACAATAAGAAGAATAGAAATGTTTTCTTTATTGAAAGGATAGATGATTATGGCAATTACTGCACCACGCGGAACGGCTGATATTCTGCCGGACGATATACTTAAATGGAAATATATCGAAAACCGTATTGCTGACATTTGCAAGGAATACGGTTTTTCGGAGATACGCACGCCCGTTTTCGAAAGCACGGAGCTTTTTCAGCGCGGCGTCGGCGATACAACGGATGTCGTTCAAAAGGAAATGTATACGTTTGACGACAAGGGCGGCAGAAGCATCACGCTGCGTCCTGAGGGAACGGCATCGGCGGCGCGCGCGTTTTTGGAGCATAATCTGTATGCCCGTCCGCTGCCGGCAAAGCTTTGCTATAACATTACATGCTACCGCTATGAGAAGCCTCAGGCAGGACGGATGCGCGAATTTCATCAGTTCGGCGTTGAATGCTTCGGTGCGGAGCAGCCGTCGCTTGATGCGGAAATTATCTCGCTTGCTTACCGCGTGCTTACTGACCTCGGAATAAAGGGACTTTCGCTCTGCCTTAATTCAATCGGCTGCCCGACGTGCAGAAAAGCTTATAACGAGGCGCTGCGCAGCTATTTCCGCCCGTATATTCAGGACGGAACACTTTGCGAAACATGCCGCAGCCGTTTTGACAAAAATCCGCTGCGCATTCTCGACTGCAAAAGCCCCGTATGCGGAGAGGTTGCGAAAAACGCGCCGATACTGCTTGATTATATCTGCGACGAATGCCGCGGGCATTTTGACAGCGTTAAAAATCAGCTTGACGCAATCGGAATAGATTACAAGGTTGACGGCACGATTGTGCGCGGACTTGATTACTACACGAAAACGGTGTTTGAATTTAAAACCTCGCTTAAGGGCGCTGCCGGCACGGTTTGCGGCGGCGGACGGTATGACGGACTGATTGAGGAGCTCGGCGGTGCGCCGAACCCCGGAATCGGCTTTGCAATGGGAATCGAGCGCATTATTCTTGCCATGGAGGAAAGCGGAGCCATGCCCGAATTTTCATCGGGTCCCGACATATACGTTGCAAACATCGGAAGCGAAACTGACGCCTATGTTTCAAGGCTTGTATATAATTTCAGAAAATGCGGCATAGCCTGTGAACGCGACCATATGGGAAGAAGCCTCAAGGCGCAGATGAAATATGCCGATAAATGCGGCGCACGCTTCAGCATTGTTATCGGCGGCGATGAGGCGGAAAAAGGCGCTGCCGTGCTTAAAAACATGCGCACGGGCGAAACGGCGGAAATAAACCTTGATAATACGGAAGAAATAGCAAAAACTGTAACGGAGGACAGATAAATGGATACAATAAAAGGACTTAAAAGAACATACATGTGCGGGCAGCTCCGCGAGGAGCATATCGGAGAAACGGTCACGCTGATGGGCTGGGTTGCGAAAGCGCGCAACATGGGCGGACTTGTGTTTGTCGATATCCGCGACAGAAGCGGAATTTCGCAGATTGTGTTTGAACCTGATAATGAAGAGCTTCAGAAAAAAGCCGGTGAGCTGCACATGGAATATGTTATCGCGGCAACGGGAACGGTTCGCCGCAGAAGCAATATAAACGGCAACATTCCAACCGGAAAGGTTGAAATTGAAGCAAAGGAACTGCGCGTGCTCAACACGAGCGAGGTTCCGCCGTTCGTTATAACGGATGATGTTAAAGCAAGCGAGGAGCTGCGGCTTAAATACCGCTTCCTCGATTTGCGCCGACCCGCGCTTGTAAAAACGCTTGAAATGCGCCATAAAATAACGCAGATTGCACGCCGTTATTACGATGAAAACGGATTTCTTGAAATCGAAACGCCGATTCTGACAAAAAGCACGCCCGAGGGCGCACGCGATTACCTTGTTCCGAGCAGAATTTATCCCGGAAACTTTTTCGCTCTTCCCCAGTCGCCGCAGCAGTATAAACAGCTTTTAATGCTTGCCGGAATGGATCGCTATTTTCAGATTGCAAAATGCTTCCGCGATGAGGATCTGCGTGCCGACCGTCAGCCGGAGTTTACGCAGCTTGACCTTGAAATGTCGTTCGTTGACGAGGACGATGTTATGACATTGAACGAAGGCTTCCTCAAAACAGTATTTAAGGAAGCGCTTGATTTCGATGTTCAGCTTCCGCTGCCGCGCATAACATGGCGCGAAGCAATGGACAGATTCGGTTCTGATAAACCGGATATCCGTTTCGGCATGGAGCTGGTTAATGTGACAGAGACTGTCAAAGACAGCGAATTTGTTGTATTTAAGAATGCGATTGAAGCAGGCGGAACTGTCCGTGGTATCAACGCAAAAGGTCAGGGTGGCATGGCCAGAAAGAAGATCGACAAGCTGACAGCGTTTGTTAAAGATTACGGCGCTAAGGGACTGGCTTATGTTGCGCTTCAGGAAGATGGAACAGTGAAGTCTTCTTTCGCAAAATTCATGACAGACGAGCAGATGGATGCACTTGTAAAAGCTATGGATGGAGAGCCGGGAGATCTGCTTCTCTTTGCAGCTGACAAGAACAAAGTGGTATGGGATTCTCTTGGAGCACTCCGTGTTGAGCTTGCAAAACAGCTTGAGCTTCTTGATAAGAATGAGTATCGTTTTGTATGGATCACAGAGTTCCCGCTGCTTGAGTGGAGCGAGGAGCAGAATCGTTTCGTTGCAATGCACCACCCATTTACAATGCCGATGGAAGAAGATATCCAGTATATCGAGTCTGATCCGGGAAGAGTCCGTGCGAAAGCATACGATATCGTATTAAATGGTACAGAGATCGGTGGTGGTTCCGTGCGTATCCACCAGGATGATATCCAGGAAATGATGTTCAAGGCACTTGGATTCACGATGGAGCGTGCATACGACCAGTTCGGATTCCTGTTAAATGCGTTCAAATATGGAGTACCACCACATGCAGGACTTGCATACGGACTTGACCGTCTGGTTATGCTGATGGCACAGGAAGATTCTATTCGTGATGTTATCGCATTCCCGAAGGTAAAGGATGCTTCCTGCCTGATGAGTGAGGCGCCGAATACCGTCGATGCAAAGCAGCTTGAAGAGCTTGGAATCTCGATTGTGAAGCCGGAAGCTGAGACAGAAGAATAAAGCATAATAAGAAGATTACCGCATATGTATAGACTAAGGGAGACCGGAGTTTTGCATATGCGGTTTTTTGATCGGAAAAAAATCAGATTGTTGTTTGGATTTACCGTATTTTTAGTTTTGCTGATTCTGAATTGTGTGATGTATTGTAACAAAGCGGGGATGAAACGGGATTTGACGGTTGTGATTGATGTCGGACATGGCGGCAATGATCCGGGAAAAATAGGTGTGGATAATGTAAAAGAAAAAGATGTGAATTTGCAGATTGCCCTATGCTTGAAAGCACAGTTAAAGGCGCGGGGTGTGAAGGTAATCCTGACGCGCGAGGGGGATGTGTGTTTGGCAACGAATGGTGCGACGAACAAGAAAGTATCTGATATGCATAACCGGGTGAGCTTGATCAATGCGTCCGGCGCGGACTATATGATCAGTATCCACCAGAACAGCTACCCAGAGGCAGAGATTAGCGGACCGCAGGTATTTTATTATGGTTCGTCGGAAATGTCAAAGAAACTGGCGGAAACGATACAGGCGCAGTTGATCGTCGATTTGCAGCCACCGAAGGAACGGGAGATTAAGACGGGCA
>CAJJUC010000104.1 GCA_905195005.1 uncultured Eubacteriales bacterium
AGGACTCCAAAAAATTGTATATTCATATCTCGCCGGAGGATTATCCCGATTTCCCGACAAAATACGCAAGTCTGAACGATGACACACATCTGAGTGCAACGGGTGCTGCCGAGGTTTGCAAAATAATCATTCATGAGATAAAAGAAAAGGCGGCTTCATACCCTCAGCTTGAGGAATTAAGCAAGTTTATCAATCCGTCGGCAAATATAAATTACATAAAATAGGGTGATACAGTGTATACAAAAAGAATAATTGCTTTTATCGCGGCAGTGTGTGTTATGAGCATGTTCTGCCCGGGTATATACGCGGATGCCGATGCCGATAACGAAACGGATGAGTTATACTGTTCCGTTTCGTTCGGCGATTCGCCCTCGGACGATACTGTAATAAGCGGTCTGAAGCTGTACGGAGCGGATAAGCTGATTGAGAGCGCTGCGCCGGGCGACGAAACGGAGGGGCTGGCGTATGTTTCTAAAAATGAAACGACAGACGCGTCAATGCTCAGAACAAGCATAGGAGGAAAAAGCTGCATTGCCGCAGTTAAGCATTACTGCCCGAAAAGAGCCGAGGGAAAACGCATTGCGGACGGTTACATATATTTCTGTGCGCCGGATTTTATCACGCCGGAAGACAATAAGCTGATAATTGAGGTTGATTTTTTTGACAGCGGCAGCGGAGTGTTTTTCGTCCGATATGTGAACGGAGAGGGCACGACAGAAAAATATACTGTTCCGTGCCGAAATACAAATAAATGGGTAAAGTATAAAATTCCGATAGAAGATGCTTATTTCAACGGTGAAAAAAAGACCATACTCGGCGACGGAACCTGCGATTTCAGGATTGAGCGCGGAACGTGCGAAAACGGTCTGGCGATGAAGCATGTTGCTCTGTACAGCTCTTACGATAAATGCAGCGGCAGAGCTTACAAAACAATTTCCGTAAACGGCGGCATTACGGAGCGCGGATATTTCACGCATCGGATGTGGAGCGCAGACAGCAAAAATCTTTTGCTTTATTCACAAACCGACGGCTATATCTACAGGTATAACATCGAATCGGACGAAACGGTTCGCCTTGTCAAAACCGATTCAAGTGTTTTCTGCATGTCGAAAGGCGATTATTTGTATTATTACATACGTGAGCAGAGAGAATTTTATCGGATGAATATTTACAGCCGCGCGGAGGAAAAAATCGGAGAACTGTATAAAAATGCGTTATCGGAGGTTGAATCCCTGCATACGGACGGTCACGACAGAAAGCTTGCCGTTCAGGTTAAGGAAACGGGGAGCGACCGCGATATTGCAATCAGCGAAAGCGGCGGAAGTACAAGAAGATGCCGCAGACTTGCAATCCTTGATATAAGCAGCGGCGAATGGGATTTGAATAACACGCACGAATTTCCGGACGGAACGCCGCAGATGACGCATATAATGATGAATCCGGAATACGAAAATCTTTTGTTTTTCTGCCATGAGGGCACAACAGCGCTGATTCCCGACAGACTTTGGACGCTCGATTCCGATTCGGGCGAACAAAAGAATGTTTTTGCGCAGAACAACGATAAATGCACGAGGGAGAATGTTTTAACAAGGGAAACGAGCGGGCACGAGGTTTGGACCGATGACGGTGAAAGCATTGTGTTTGTGAAATATGCATCGGAAACAAACCTTGGGATGAACGGAATCGTCAGAATAGATAAATACGGAGAAAAACGCGAATATATAAACGATGATTACCGATACTGGCACTGCTATCCGTCTGCCGATAACAGATTTATTGTTGCGGACACTGAGCTTTCAGGCAAGTATAGCGGAACGAATATTGACATGCGTTTCGGAAAAACGGAAATAGTGCTTATCGACGCAGTTACTTCAAAATCAATTCTGCTTGCGATGCCGAATGTCGGGGAAAAGCACCCTTATCAGCCGCATCCGTGCATATCCCCGAACGGGCGGCTTGTGTCGTTCTCCTGTGTGAACGGTGAAGAAAGGCTTGAAGCAGCCGTTATGGACATCTCCGATATTACCGCGGACTGCGAAAAACGTGATTTTGCGGCGAAAACAAACGAGGACAAGGGCTTCAAAATCAGTGAGGACGAAAGCAAAAATGTGAAAATTGAAGGAACAAGAGATGACAGCGGAATTATGACATTGCAGCCGAATTACTCGGGCGGTGAGCTGGTATCGGCGGAAATGCACCAATACATATTAAACGACGGTGAAAAAATATCTGTCGGTTCAAGCTCGGATAATCTGCTTCTTTGGAACAACCGGCTTTCCCCGTTATCGTTCACGCCGACAGCTCCGCAGGGGCTGCGCGCTGTGATTAACGGAGAGGATAATATTGCACTGTACTGGAATCCGCCCGAAAATTTAACGGATGACGGGGTGAAATATGTTATTTTCAGAAACGGAGAGAGACTTGCGGAGACCGAAAGTAAGTTTTACCGTGACCGGACAACGGAAAACGGCAGCGTTTGCACATATGAAATAAGCGCGCTGTATCCGAACGGAACAACCTCGGACAAGGCATCTGTCACTGTTGCGGCTGAACCGGTTCACTGCACCTTAAGCGGAGAGAACGTTACGGATAACGGCTTGAAATTTACTGTCAGCTGTGATAAAAATACCGATTCATATACTGAGGCTGCATTTATCGGGGGAAGATTTTGCAGAAGAAGCACGGTTCAGACAGGAACCGACGGAAAAATAAGAAGCGGAATGTTTTATTTCCGAACAACGGGCGATAACGTGCAGCCGTGCGACAAAAGCGTTGAAGTCAGCATAACATATTTTGATTCGGGCAATGCCCCTGTTTATATAGAGTATAACGCGGTCGGAGAAACAATCAAAAAAATGCTCTTGACGAACAGGAAAAATACAAAGCAGTGGAAAACACAAACAATTGAGCTGAATGACGCTGAATTTACCAAGCAGGATGCAATATCGGGAAACGACTTCAGAATAAGCGGCGGCGATGATACTTATATAGAAGATGTCAGACTTTATAATATTTCGAGAAAAAATATAAATGCAGCTCCCGCAGAATGGAGCGAGACCGAAAACCGCAATCTATCTGTCACCGGCAGAGACGACAGGAATATATACTTTACTGTTTCCGACAGCTTTATACACGGAGCGGCGCCGCGCGGTATAACAATTGAAGCGGAATATTTTGACAGTAATAATGATGTTCTATACCTTGATTATTCGTCAAATGACAAATATTATGACGGTGAAGCAAATTATAAAACAGTGCAGTTTGCGAAAAAAAACGGAACAAGACAATATAAAAAAGCGAAGATTTTTTTAATTGACGTCTTTTTCACGGACTCTCAGACATACGGCGGAGATTTCCGTCTGCGTTCCGAAAACGGCGTTGAAGTAAAAAACGTGAAAGTGACATTTGAATGCAGCGTTAAACCGGTTTCGGAAGCGAAAAAGGGCTATGAAATAACTGGCGGAGCTTCATTCAATGCTGACGGGAAGCTTGTTGTTGAAAAAACGCCGTGGATAACATACACATCGGACAACAGACAAATCGGCATACTGCGCGATGCAGACACGCTTAATCCTGAAACGCGCGAGTCGTCGATTGCAAGTGACGGCTGCTGGACTTTGGTTGAGCATATGGGCAGAAAGTGCGTGTTCACCGGGAAATACAAAAGACCCGATAAAATTTGCAGCGGATACATCTATTTTAAACTCGGAGAAGCTTTCAAACCTGATAATAAAGAAGCATGCATTACGGTTTCATACTATGACAGCGGAGGAACCGGCGCATTTAAGCTTCAGTACAGCACAGCTTCGGGAATGCGCGAAAAAGAGATTCCGTTTGAAGCCGAGGGCTGGAAAACGCGAAAAATAATTTTGGACGATGCACAGTTCAACGGAGCTGTTTCACAGGCAAACGGTTATGATTTCAGGCTTTACAGTATGGGAAATGATTTATATATATCAAATGTTAGTGCTGCAAGCATAAAAACAAGGTGAAATTTGAGTTTTTGTTCCCTGCAGACGGGTTATTTTATAATTCTGTCTATTTACCGCAGGCTATATGAACATTATAATGGAATTGTTAATTCAGGAGAAAGGAATGGAGAAAATGAGAAATGATGTTAAGCGCGGCATTCTGCGAAGCGCAGCGGCAGTAATTGCAGCCGGTCTTGCTCTGACAAGCGGAGTTTATTCGGCAGGAGCAGTTTCGGTCGAAACCGTAAAATTGAAAAATGACGGTGAAATTCTGCAAGCGCCGATTGCCGGCGGATTTACCTCATCTGTCCGCGTGACAAACGATACGGACGGAGAGAAAAGCGTGCAGCTTATTACAGCGGTGTACGATGATTTAACCGGCAGACTTTCAGGAATAAGCACATCGAAAAAAACGCCGCTCGCAGCAGGTGATGGAGCAACGCTTGAAGCTCCGACAAACCTCGAAACGGCTGACGGATACACGGTTAAAAACTATGTATGGCAGTCTCTCGGAGGAACAATGACGCCATACGGTGCGGCGCAGGGCGGCATAATCGAGGCATCGGCGAGCACTGCCGTAAAAGGCGGCGTTTGCGTAACATGGAAAGAAATTACCGAGATTAAAAATGCTTCATATAAAATCAGGAAGAACGGAGCATATACAGGTGCTGCACTTGCAGCGAACGCAGCATCGTACTATGACGATGAGGGAACGACTGATGACAGCTATGAGGTTATTGCCGTTGATGCAAACGGAAGCATTGTTGCTTCTTCCGCAAGCGTTATCCCGGAATTAATCACAGTGGATGTTCCGTCACAACCGAACATTCCCGACCCCGAGCCTGTGTATGTATTTGACGCATCTCAGGAAATAACGGTTACGGGAAGCGCTGAAAGCCCGGCTGAATGGTTTTCCTATTCAAGCGCTGATAAACAGATAGGCATTATGCGTGACGCAACAACGCTTGACGCGGACACAAATAAATCTTCTATCGGCAGTGACGGCTGCTGGACAATCCACGAATGTGCAGGAAGAAAAGCACTGTATACGACTAACTATCAGCGGCCGGATAAAACACAGCTTCAAAAGGGCTATATTTATGCAGATGCCGGAAGCTCAATTACAAAGGATGATACGGCGCTGAGCCTTACGGTTACATACTATGATACTAACAGAAGCGCAAGCTTCCAGCTTCAGTATATAGACAGCTCGGGAGCAGTAAAAACAATAGTTATGGGGCAGGGGGCAAGCAGCGGATGGATAACGGCAACGTATCTTATATCCGACGCTGGCTTTAATGCCGGTTTTAATACATTGGGCGGTGCGGATTTCAGATTCTATGCCGCAGGCTATCCGATTAACATAGCCAAAATTTCAATTGCGAAAACAGCTGCGCACTATTCCGACGCAAGCTTTACGGCAGGCGATGAGAATATTATAAACGGCGGCGGAACGGAATCCGTAAAACGCAGCAACGATTCCTCGCTTCAGGTTGTGGGCTTTGAGCTGACAAGCGATGAAAGCGGAAATCTCATAAGTTCAGTCAATACGGATACGGGATATCTGTATGTTGGCGATATAGACGGAAAGAGCGCTGTCGGCTCGGGAAAGCTGACGCGACCCGACGGAAACACGCGTGACGGAATGATCGGCGTGAATCTCAGCCCGGAGCTTTTCAACCAAGGTGACAGCGAGGTTGTTATCGAAGCAGTTTATAATTCAAAATATGCCGTTCCGCAGCTGCAATATATAAGTGGAAGAACCGATTCAAGCTTTTCCGTTGCCAGAGCATCGGGCGTTATCTCCGACTATGACGGAGATTGGAAAAAGGTGACGCACACTCTTTCAAATGCGCATTTTAACGACATTTATAATGGCAAGAGCAGTGCTCTGATTGACGGCACCGCTGCATTCCGCTACTTCACCGCCGGCGGAGCAAGGTATTACATACATTCCGTTCGTGTGATGACAAAGCCCTATTACGATAATATTGCGGCGCCGATGTATGATTACGAAAAGGCGTATAAAGCGTATCTTGAATCTCTGACCGACAAAACGCCGAATGCCGCAAGCCTTTATCCGAACGGAGCAAGCGTGAGCTTTGTAAATTCCGCGCAGGTTTCGGACGGCTTGACTATTGACGACAGATTTGTTACAACTGACGAAGCGGTAGACGCAAATATTTTGTTTACGGCTGACGGAAGCGCCGTTCAGACAACCAATTATCTCGGTAAGAATTATACCGATTCAAGAAAACGCCTTACGTATATTTATGTAAATGCAGATAAATCATATATGAACGGAATTGCGGATAATTTTGCACAGTTCAGGCTTACATATCTGGATAACTTCAAAAATAATATAACGCTTCAGTATGTGAATACAAGCGGAAATGTTGAAACTCTGTATTACGGCGGCACAGCGTCTGGCAAATGGAAAACGGTTGCCTTTAATGTTAAGAACGCCAATCTCTGCGCGTCAAGTCTGCTTAACGGATTTGATTTCAGAATCGGTGTGCTGACGGATGAACCGAGCGAGGAAAATCCGAATCCCGTTCAGATAGCGATTAAGGAAATACGCCTTTGTGAAGAAAGCTCATGGCAGCATGCAAACGATTTTTCGAGCGAGCCGAGAGTATATATTGCAGCTGATTCAATTGCGGCAAGCTATTCCGACCGTTCCGAAATTTTCAACCGTTACGGCTGGGGCGAAAAGCTGAATCTCGGCGTTGAGGTGTTTAATAACGCAATCCCGGGCGCTTCCACGAAGAGCTTTAATTCAGCGTTTAAGGCAATTGCGGAAAATGCCGGTAAAAATGACTATGTTATAATGTGCTTCGGACATAATGATTCAATGGTGAATAAGCCGGCTGCATATACAACGGTAGAGGAATACAAGGAAAGGCTGTCGGCTTATATCAAGCAGGTTCAAAAAAGGCAGGCAATCCCCGTTATTCTGACGTCTATCCCAACGCTTTCTTCCGACGGAACCGTTGAATATGAGGGAACAGCTATTCAGCCTTACCGCGAAGCGGCAATGGAAACGGGAAAGCAGCTCGGGGCGGTTTGCTTTGACATCGGTGCGGAGTTTGCGGCAATGCTTGAAAAGTGCGCAACAACCGAAGAAAAAGCTGCATATTTCGTACCCGACAGCGAAACCTCAACAACTTTTGTTCACCTTAGCGAACAGGGCGCGTCGTATATTGCGGAGCTTGTGGAAAAGGCGCTCAAAAACAGCGATTCCGTGCGTGTGCTTAAAAGCTATATTCCCGATTAACAAGGCATAAAAACCGGGGCAATGCTCTGAATTGCCCCGGTTTTAACTCAAGAGGTATTATATGAAAGTTAAAATAATTTTAAGCGCTGCTGTCATAATCCTGATTGCGGCGGCGCTGATAATTCCGTTTGCCGCCTGCGCGGAATCGGAGAATGACGATGTTTCCCTGATTCCCGGAAAAGGTAACGCATATATTCTTTTCGGCACCGAGACAGTATGCGAAAATATGATGTACCGTGACGGTGTGGCTAAAAATATTACCGATGAAAATGACCCGGATTACAGCGAGTTATTCAAGATGGACGGAATCACCGGAAGAAAGGTTTATAAGCCCAACATTGTCGGAATGAAGGTCTCACCGTCGTATTACAAGCCGGAGGACAGCGAGTTTCTTGTTCTTATAACATATTATGATTTCGGACCGCAGGTCGGATATTTCTATTTACAGTATAAAACGCAGGACGGAAAAACTATGTCGGCATCTGTGAAAAAAGAAGGAGTTACGCCGAAATGGTGCACACAGCGCATTATGCTTACAAATGCGGCGCTCGGAGGTAAGCTTGAAGGCGGCGCGGATTTTCGCCTTTTGACAAACGCATATAATGCGTTTGCAAAGGTTGAGGTAATTAATATTTCCCGTGCGCGGCAAAGCGGCGAAAACGTTGCAGGCACGGTTAATTCAATTCAGGCTGAAGCGCTCGGCATAATGGGATTAATGGAAGGTAAAAACGGTGAGCCGGCAAATACGGGACTGGACGAAGAAATGACGCGCGGCGAAGCAGTTAAGGCCTTTGTAAAAGCAATCGGCAAAGAGAAAGAGGCGCTCGGCAATAAGAGACCGTGTACATTTTCGGATGTCGGCGATGAGCTTTCGCATTACGTGGGCTATGCCGAACAGCTCGGCGTTGTAAAAGGCGTCGGCAATGACTTGTTTAATCCCGATGCGCCGGCAACTCCGCGCCAGCTTCTGATGCTTTATTTCAGGCTTTTGGGAATTGAAAGCGATAACCTCTATGAGAACGCGCTGACCGTTGCCGAAAGCAACAAGCTGGTTTTAAAATTCGATATGATTCTAAATGCGGATTCTCCGCTTACGCGTGACGGCTTTGCTGCAATTGCATATAATTCCTTGCGAAGATACAGTAGCCCGGCAAATTCCACTG
>CAJJUC010000105.1 GCA_905195005.1 uncultured Eubacteriales bacterium
CCGCACTTTACCGGAGGAGCTGTCCGCGCACAGGCTGACATAACGGTGCAAAGCCTGCACAAAACGCTGCCCTGCCCAACGCAAACGGCAATTCTGCACATTAATTCCGAAAGGATTGATATAGAAAGACTGAAGCACATGCTTTCGGTTTTTGAAACCAGCAGTCCGTCATACCTTTTCCTTTCAGCGGCGGACGGATTTGTCCGCTCCTTTGATATGCACAAAATAGAGCGCTGGAGTGCAGCGATTGACACCTTCTATAAACAACTGCACACCGAAAAGCTGCTGCTTCCTCCCATTCTTTTTGACAATCCGCTCGTATATAAACATGATAAAAGCAAAATTCCGATATCAACGGAAAATGCTGATATTGACGGTGACGGGCTTGCGCAGCTGCTGCGCGGAAAATATAATATTGAAACGGAAATGAGCTGCCGCACACACTGCCTTGCAATGACAGGTTACGGCGATACTGAAAAATCGCTGTCGGCTCTTGCAGGTGCGCTTAATGAAATCGATTCAAATCTTCATTATGAAAAAAAGGCTGATTCCTCGCTGCATTACACCATTCCGCGGCTTGAAATGCTGCCGTGCGACGCACTTATGCATGAATCTGAATTTATAAGCACAGCGCAGTGCGGCGGAGAAATATGCGGCGAATATGTTTGGGCATATCCGCCGGGAATCCCCCTTTTAATCCCCGGTGAACGCATATCTCCCGAAATCGCATCCGACATTTCGGGCAATCCGCAGTTTTGCTCAACTTACGGAGTTTCGGCAGAAAAAATTGCTGTTATCAGGTAATTTCTTCATTTGTGTTGTCGTTTATTGTCCTTAATCCAAGGATTTTTGCCGTTATTTTATCATTTGCAAAAAAGCCGTTGACATTACCGCGACTCAGATTTATAATGTAAACAAATTTGCGGAAGGAGTGGTAAAGATGAAAACAAACGCTTGGACTGTTTGTGCGCAGCAGCCATTCTGCGCGCGTTTTTCCGCACCCTCCGAAAACGTATATGATTTTGCTATGTCTGCCATTATTACAGTGGCAGACTTTTTCTTTATTATAATTACGACGCTATTTATTATCCGGAAAATTTAATATGCCGAAGGATAGTGACCGACGCGCAGCCGTTTTCCTGCTGCTGATAAAGAATGATTAAAAATCGGCTTGTCCTTTCGGGCAAGCCGATTTTTTCGTATACAAATATATGAAAACTGCAAATAATAAAGAAATGAGGTATTCCGGATGGAAGTGTTGAAATTTTTGGCGGCGGCCAGTCCGATAGCGGTGGCACTGACGGGAATCCTTGCCTTTAAGAAAAAGGCGGCAACTGTTGCACCGATTGCCCTTTGCCGGACGGTTTTCCGATATTCACATTTTTAATGTGAATCTAAAAGCTAATAATAATGCCGAAAGGCAGATTGGAGATAGTATTTATGAAAACAAGAAAAGTAGGAATAATCGGACTGGGGCACGTTGGTGCACATGTTGCATATTCGCTTGCGGTTCAGGGCATTTGCGATGAGCTGGTGCTCGTTGACAAAAATGAAAAAAAGGTTGAAAGCGAGCGGCAGGACATTGCCGACAGTGCAGCTTATCTGCCGCACCGCGTGCATGTTAGCGTCGGAAATTTTGCCGACCTCGGCGACTGCGATGTTATTGTGAACAGCGTCGGGAAAATCGAGCTTTTGGAAACACATGACAGACTTACCGAGATGGATTTCACAATATCGGCAGTCAACGGCTTTGCCGATAAGATAAAGGCTTCGGGCTTTAACGGAATCCTGGTCAACATCACAAATCCGTGCGACATAGTAACGCAGCAGCTTGCCAAGAAGCTCGGACTTCCGAAAGGGCATGTTTTCGGGACGGGAACAGGGCTTGACACATCGCGCCTGCTCTCTGCGCTTGCAAGGCAAACGGGAATTGACCATAAATCTATAATAGCGTATATGCTCGGTGAGCACGGCGCTTCACAGTTCGCCCCGTGGTCATGCGTGAGCTTCCGCGGCTGCCCGCTCGATGAGTGTGCCAAGCGCGACAGCCGTTTCCGCTTTGACCGCGAAGCGCTTAAAAAGGAATCTATCGGCGGCGGCTGGGTAACTTATTCCGGCAAAAAGTGCACCGAATACGGAATTGCAACAACAGCGGCAAGAATTGTCAGTATTGTTTTGCACGATGAAAAACAGATTATGCCCGTAAGCTGTGAGCTTTGCGGAGAATATGGCGAAAACGATATATTTGTCGGCGTTCCGGCTGTTATCGGCGCAGGCGGCGCGGAGCAGGTTGTGGAGCTTCCTCTCACAGATGAGGAAATGGCGGAATTTCACCGCTGCTGCGATGATGTAAGGCACAATGCCGAGCATGTCAAGGATATAAAGTAGGGTTTCAAAAACAAAGGGGCTGTAGCAAAAAGTATACCGACCGGAACAATCCGATCGGTATACTTTTTTGCTTTATTAAGTTATCTTTTCTTTATTGCCTGTGTGGCAGCTGTTACCGGAACATCTTCCGATGCCACCGCGCTGTTTTCATAACCATTCTTTACGGCGATTGCTTTAAGAACCTTGATTCCGCCCGTCATAAACGGTTTACTGTATTTCAGGCTCTTTGCAGTCGGCACGCTTCCGTCTGTTGTGTAATAGATGTCTGCACCGACAGTTGCTGTTTTGATTTCTGCCGTGCCGTCCTTGATGCTGATGACCGGTGTTGCTGCGGCAAGCACAACTTCCCTAACCGAAACATCGCTGTTTTCAAAACCGTTCTTTACGGCGATTGCTTTTACCGTCGCGCTCTTGGCAAGCGTGATTTCGCTTTCATACTTTGCCGCTTTGTCGCTCGGTGTTCCGCCGTCAAGCGTGTAGTATACTACTGCTCCGTCGGCAGCGGTGATTGTAACCTTATTTCCGCTGACCTTAATTTCAGGCTTATCAAGCACAGGCTTATAGCTGTCGGTTGCAACACTGCTGCTTGTATATCCGTCTTTTTCCGCAATTGCCTTTACAGTAACTGCTTTTGTAAGAGTAACGGGTGTTTCGTAAATCGCGCTTGCAGATGTGGGAACCTCTCCGTCAAGAGTGTAACGAATCACTGCACCCTCGGCTGCCGTGATTGTCAGCTCGCTGTCCTTAATTTTAATGCTCGGCGCTACAAGCACTGCCATATATGCCTGAGATGCAACACCGCTGTTTTCGTAACCGTCCTTAACTGCGATTGCTTTCACCGTTGTGCCGGACGTTACCGTAAACGCTGCGGCGTACTTAGTTGATGCCGCTGTCGGGTCTGCTCCGTCCGTGGTGTAGTATATATCAGCGCCCTCTGCCGATGTAATTGTCACATTACCGCTGTTGTCTATTGCAATACTCGGCGCTGTGAGAGTAACTGTGTACGTTTTCGATACAACGCTGCTGTCCTCATAACCGGCTCTTACTGCGAATGCCTTTACCGTTGTGCCGGGAGTGAGAGTTATTGCTTCTTTATAAAGATTTGAAGATTCAGTCGGAGCGCTGCCGTCGGTTGTGTAATAAATATCAGCGTCAGCCGTGCTGCATGTTATGCTTGCCTTATCACCGTTAATTGTGATTACAGGTGCGGAAACTGTTTTAACAACATCCGTATCTGTGCTGAATCTGTAAACAACCGCTTCTGCAAGAACACCGTCATACACTCTTACGAATACAAATGAATTGTATCTTGAGCTTGTGCTGAACAGTGACGTTCCGGCAGATTTTCTTGTTACCTCCGGATTCTTAAGGCTCTCGGAATAATCAACAAGAGTATAGTTTGCGGAGGACCTCATCGATATACCGTCGTTCTTTTCGGCAAATACGCTGCCGGAGTTTTTAACGTCGGTATCAAGATAGAACTTGGACGAGGTTGTCTTGCTCTTATTGAGCTTGCCTGCCGCATTGAATATATCATCCTTCGTGTCGCCGGCTTTTGCATTCTTTGTAACTGTTCCGATGCCGGACTTGCTTGCTTTGTAAAGAAGCTTAAAGTCGCTTACAACGTCATTGCTGTCCGCTGCCGAAACAAGGATAACATCACCCTTTTCAAGCGCTTCGGGATTGTCGTTCCACGCAAAGTTATTGTTTTCGTCATAGATGATGAAGGAAACCTCTTTGCCTCCGCGTATACCTGTAATTCTCACTGCATCATCATCGTTGTATGTCACGCTTTTTATTGACTTTATGATAACAGCGTCGCTGTCCTCGGGAACACTGGACGAAAGCTCAAAGCCTATAACCGCGCCGTATGTTCCGCCGTCTTCATCAAGAGCAACGAAGGTGTATCCGTCTTCCCCGTCTCCGAAGAATTTGGAAACCTTACCGATTGAAACGTCATCATCTTTTATTCTTGTTGTGCTCGAATCACTGTATGCGCAGTCAACCGAGAACACTACCGTGTCCTTGTCAAATTCAACGCTGCCGTATGACATTGACTCGGCGTCGTATTTCTTTGTGTTTGATTTAAGGTAGCCCGTGTAAGAACCTCCGGGAAGTTCCTTTATTTTAGATATTCTTCTGTTCTTTACAGTGAATTTGAATACCATGTTCTTGGCATTTCCCACAGTCGTGTAAGAGGTTCTTGCTTTAACGGAGGTGTTTCCGTCCGCCATAACCGCAAGCTTCTCGGCAACCTTTGCATCGTTTGACGCCAGTGTGTTGCCGTTGTTATCGTACATTTTTACCTTTGAATTAAGGAAATATTCCGCAATTGTTCCGTCCGCAAGCGCAACCTGTGCAACATATCCGTCGGAGATTCCTCCGCTGTAATCAACTGCAAGAACAAATCCGTCCTTGTCGTATGCCGACACGCTTCCGGTGACCGTTTTAGACGATGCATAAAGCAGTCTTACGTTCTTACCTATTTTAACCGTTGAAACAGTGTCGCCGTCATCAAGCTTGGAAACGCTTGAAAGGCTTCCGTCTCTGTAAACGATTGTCAGCTCGTCATCGTCATCCGTGTCAATATCGTCAAGCGCACCTGTGTAAAGGTCATACGAATAGTAGCCGCCGTCTTTATTGACCGATTCGATAACGCCTTCTTCATCAAACGCTTCGACGATTACATATTCTATATCATCGTCATTATCATTGCTGACAGCCGTTATGCTGCCGCCGTTTTCAATGTATGATTCCAGGTTTGAAGTTGAGGATTTCTCATCAAGTCTTGATTCTCTGGAATAGTTTACGTAAAACTTAACCTTACTGTCAAGATCAAGGTCATATACCTTGGACGAGCCTACCTTACGATAGCTTATCTGTCCTTTTGTATTCCACTCTTTATCGGAGGAATCAACAAGCTGAGTGCTTGACAGCTTTGTAACCGTGTTTCCGTTCGTCTTTTCGCTGATTGCGTATACCATGTAATGACCGGTATCGTCATCCTCGGAGTCGCCTATGTACGCGATAACCTTTTTGCCGAAATACTGACCTGCGTCAACAAGGCTGCAATCGGCACGCTTCGGGCTGTCGTCGTCAACCTTAATCTCCGAACCGTTTGAATACTTTTTATAAAAGCCGTCAATCGTGATATACGGAGTGTCCTTCGCTCTGTAGTCCTTATCCGCATAGCTCGTGTACGGAACATCCGTCACAACGCCTTCCCAGCGCTGAACGCCGAGATACTTTGAAAGAATCGTGTCGTCTGTTTTCTTGTACTCATCACTGCCGTTCGTTGTCCAGCTTGACTGGTCAAACAAGCGCACCTCAAGAGAATTGTAAACAAGCATTACAAGCGTTGAACGCTTTGCCGGCTCACCTACAGAGCCCTTTGAATTTTTCGTGATACCCTCGGAAGAAGCAACGCTGAGATATCCCGTGGGATAACCGCCCTTACCCTGAGCAACAAGGTCATATCCGAGTGCGCAAACAACCATTTTAACAGCCTGTTCATACGTTACCTTATCCTCCGGTCCGAACAAGCCGCCGCCATAGCCGTTGATAATGCCCATCTGCTGAGCAACATTAATATAACCCGAAGCCCAGTGATTTGCCGGAACATCGGTAAACACCGTTGAACCGCTGCTGCTTTCAGCCTGCGATTCATAACCGAGCATACGGCACACTATTGCAGCCATCTGCGCTCTTGTAACAGTGTCATTAAGGCGGAAGGTTCCGTCCTCAAAGCCCGTGAAAATTTTCAGGTTCGAGAGAATTCCCACCGCTTCGCTTACCGATGAGGATTCATCCACATCGGAATATGCCAGCGCACCGATCGATGCCGAGGTGAGCAGCATTGCAAGCACAAGCGCCGCCGAAATAAGCTTCCTTAGTTTTTTCATGATTTTTGCCCCCTTTATTAAAGCAATTAACAATTATATACCTCTCCTGTGTACGCTTACATTATAGCATCGGCGCACTTTTCTGTCAACACTGCGCGCAAATCTTTAATGAAACCGTAATCTTTGGTAATAATTTATTAATATTTTTAATATTCAATGGGGATTTTTGTATAAAAAACTGCTTACACAATATTTTTGCGAAGCACGCCGAGGGACTTTTTCTCCAGCCGCGAAATCTGCACCTGACTGAGTCCCATGATGCGCGCAACCTCGCTCTGCGTTTTTTCACGGTAATATCGAAGCACCATTATCCGGCGCTCACGCTCCGGCAGCTTCTTAATCGCTTCACGCAGGGAAAGCGTGTTCAAAACATCCTCTTCCCCGTTTTCACCGCTGTGGAGCTTGTCAATCAAAAGCAAATCGTTTGTGCCGTCACCCACTGTTTTATAAATGGAGTCGGGCGGCTGTGCCGATTCAAGCGCAAGGGCAACAGTGGCGCAGTCGCAGTCAATTGCCTCGGCAATTTCCGATATTACGGCGTCGCGCCCTTTCCCGGCAGAAATGCGCTCTGCCGCAGCCATTGCCTTAACCGCGGTTTCCTTTAATCCGCGGCTGACCTTTATAAGTCCGTCATCGCGCAGAAAACGGCGGATTTCTCCCATAATCATCGGCACGGCATATGTTGAAAACTCAACATTGAACGATGTGTCAAATTTGTTGATTGCCTTAATCAGTCCTATTGCACCAATTTGAAACAAGTCCTCCTTGTCTGTTCCCCTGCCCGAAAACTTTTTCACGGCGCTCCATATCAGCCCCGTATTTTCAGCGGTCAGGCGTTCAAGCGCCGCGCGGTCGCCTTGCCGCGCCTTTTCGATAAGCCGGTATATTTCACGCTTCATGCGCACACATCCCTCTACAGTTGTTTCGTCATTGTGACGGTTGTTCCTGCCCCTGCTTCACTGCTTATATGTAAGGTGTCCATAAAGCTTTCCATGACCGTAAAGCCCATGCCGCTCCTGTCACACTCGGGTTTCGATGTAAAAAGCGGCATCCTTGCGCGTTCAATGTCCTCAATGCCGACCCCGCTGTCAGAAACGCGCACCGTTACCAGTCTGTCAACAGATTCAAGCTCAAGCACAACGGTTCCCTCATTATTTTCGTAGCCGTGTATTATAGCATTGGTCACGGCTTCAGAAACAGCGGTTTTTATGTCCGCCATCTGCTCGATTGTCGGGTCGAGCGGCATAATAAAGCCCGAAACGATTATTCTTGACAAGCCTTCGTTAATTCCCCGTGCGTCAAATTCCGCTTTAAGATAATTGTTCATTTGTATCATTCCTTTCCTGCGGTTTTCCGCTCTAAATATTTTGCCGCTTCATCGGCAGTGCTGAAATAAGGAATAAGCTTCTCGATTCCGCTCAGCCCGATAACGCGCCTCACTCCCGGGTTTGCGCCGCACACGGCAACGCCTCCTCCGAGGGGGCGGAGAACCTTGTATCTTCCTATTATAAGTCCGATTCCCGATGAATCCATGAAATTAACATCTGTAAGATCAATAATCAGATTGATTTTCCCGGATTCCTCAACCTCAATATCGATTTTGTTTTTCAGCGCCGCCGCCGCATACTGATCAAGCTCGCCCGACAGCAAAACATGCGCCGCATTTTTGTAAACCGTAAAGTGCTTTGCCATTTTCGTACCCCTTTCAAATATATACATACATATTTTACCATATATTTTGCTGAAAAAAATAAGAACCTTTGTCGAATCGGAATTTTTTTGCATAAAAATGGCTGTGGCTAAAAAATCAGTTGACTTTTTAGCCACAGCCCGGTAAGGAAGTATTGCCCTGCTAAACATCTTTTTTGCGAAT
>CAJJUC010000106.1 GCA_905195005.1 uncultured Eubacteriales bacterium
TGGTATTCTCTTTCACCGAAGCCAAAGTGCTGGGCAACTGGACGGGATTCTCCACCAAGCTGTACAGCTCCCTCTTCACAGGCGGCATGCACCACTCGCTGACGAGCGCCATCTGGAACACCTTTGCCATTGCCATGTTAGCAGCCACCGCCAGTACGGCGTTGGGCAGCATCGCGGCCATCGGCATCTTCAACCTGCGCACACGCACGCGCCGGGTAATGAACTTCGCCAATGCCATTCCGATGATGAATGCGGACATCATTACGGGCGTGTCGCTGTTCCTGCTGTTCGTCAGTTGCGGTATCTCGCAGGGATTCACAACCGTGGTACTGGCGCACATCACATTCTGCACCCCTTACGTAGTGCTGAGCGTAATGCCCCGCCTGAAGAAGATGAACCAGAACGTGTACGAAGCCGCCCTCGACCTTGGCGCCACTCCCTTTCAGGCATTGCGCAAGGTAATTCTGCCGGAGATACTTCCGGGCATGATCAGCGGCTTCATCCTTGCCTTCACGCTCTCTATCGACGACTTCGCAGTAACCATATTCACCATTGGAAACGAAGGACTGGAAACGCTCTCCACCTACATCTACGCCGATGCGCGCAAAGGCGGACTGACACCGGAGCTGCGTCCTCTGTCCACCCTTATTTTCATTACGGTGCTGGTGCTGCTGATTGTCATCAACAAGCGTGCGGAACATGCACGGAAGAAATAGGTCCGCCTGCGTCTCGCAAGATAAGAGTATTCGTCCCGCAGCACGGAGAGATTCATCCCGTAAGCCGAAAAACGAAAGCATAGTCAAGATAAACCTGCTGAATAAAAAATGAAAAGATTAACAGACATATTCCTTCTCTTTTGCCTCGTCCTCGCAGCCGTCTCGTGCAAGGATTCGGGTGAAGAGCGCAGCCACGTACTGAAAGTCTACAACTGGGCCGACTACATCGACGAAGATGTACTGGCCGAATTTCCCGCCTGGTACAAGCAGCAGACAGGCGAGGACATCCGCCTCATCTACCAGGTGTTCGACATCAACGAAATCATGCTCACCAAGATAGAGCGCGGCCACGAGGATTTCGACGTGGTATGCCCCTCGGAGTACATCATCGAGCGGATGCTGAAGAAAGACCTTCTCCTGCCCATCAACCGTAACTTCGGCAAGACCCCGGACTATCTGCCCAACATCTCCCCCTACATCCGCCGGGAACTGAACAAGACCAGTCAGCCGGGACGCACCACCACAGACTATGCCGTACCCTATATGTGGGGCACAGCCGGCATCCTCTACAACCGCAACTTCATCACCCCCGACGAAGCCGGCAGTTGGCACTGCCTGTGGAACTCCAAGAACAAAGGCAAGCTCCTGATGAAAGACAGCTACCGCGACGCCTACGGAACCGCCATCATCTACGCCCACGCCCGCCAGCTTGCCGACAGCACCGTTACGGTGGAACAACTCATGAACGACAACTCCCCCGAAGCCATAGCCCTTGCCGAAAAGTACCTGAAAGCCCTGAAACCCAACATCTCCGGTTGGGAGGCCGATTTCGGCAAGGAGATGATGACCAAGAACAAGACCTGGCTCAACCTCACCTGGAGCGGCGATGCCGTATGGGCCATCGAGGAAGCCGAAGCGGTAGGCGTAGACCTTGCCTACGAAGTGCCGCGCGAAGGCAGCAACATCTGGTACGACGGCTGGGTAATCCCCAAATACGCAGGCAATCCCAAAGCTGCCGCTTACTTCATCAACTACCTCTGCCGCCCCGACATCGCCCTGCGCAATATGGACGCCATAGGCTACGTCAGCGCCGTTGCCACCCCCGAAATCATGGAAGCCAAACGGGACACCGCCATCGCGACACGTTCCGACCTCAGCTATTTCTTCGGTGAAGGTGTGGGTGCGGACAGCCTGCAGATAAACCCCGTGCAATATCCCGACAGAAAAGTGGTGGAACGCTGCGCCATGATACGCGACTTCGGCAACCGCACCGAACTCGTACTCGAAATGTGGAGCCGTGTGAAAGGCGACAACCTCAACACGGGCATCGTACTGCTGATATTCTCCGTGTTTGGAGTATTGTTCGTCTGGCTGGTATACGGCAAGATACGCAAATATCGGCAGAAACAACGCCGCCACCGAAGACGGAGAAGAAGATGATTAAAAAATCCCGCATATAGGATTTTTAATTTATAATGCTTAATTTTGGCCTTCGATAAATTCAAAAGCACAACGCTGGGATTATAATTCATAAATCTTAAATCATAAATCTAAAAATGCTTACTCAAATTATCAACGGACGCATATTCACCCCGCAAGGCTGGCTGAATGAAGGTTCTGTCCTGATGCGCGACGGAAAAATACTCGAAGTGACCAACTGTGACCTCGCCCTCATCGGCGCACGCCTCATCGATGCCAAAGGCATGTATATCGTGCCCGGCTTCGTGTGTATGCACGCGCATGGCGGTGGCGGCCACGACTTCACCGAATGTACCGAAGCAGCGTTTCGCAGCATCATCAATGCACACCTCGGTCATGGCGCTACGAGTTTCTACCCTACCATTTCCTCATCTCCGTTCGAAAAGCTGCACCAGGCAGCCCAAGTGTGCGAGCAGCTTATGGCAGAGCCCGGCAGCCCCGTACTGGGATTGCACATCGAAGGTCCCTACCTCAACAAGAAAATGGCAGGCGAACAGTTTGCCGACCAGGTGAAGGAGATTGACGGACAGGAATACCGCGAGTTGGTGGAAAGCACCCGTTGCATCCGCCGCTGGGACGCCTCTCCCGAACTGCCCGGAGCGCTGGAATTCGCAAGCTACCTGCGCGAAAAAGGCATACTGGCAGCCGTATCGCATACCGAAGCCGAATACGACGGCATCCGTGCCGCCTACGAAGCCGGATTTACCCATGCCGCCCACTTCTACAACGCCATGCCGGGCTTCCACAAACGCCGCGAATACAAATACGAGGGCACAGTGGAAAGCGTCTACCTGAACGACGGCATGACCAGCGAACTCATTGCCGACGGCATCCACCTGCCGTCCACCATCCTGAAACTGGCATACAAACTGAAAGGCGTAGAGTACACCTGCCTTGTAACGGACGCCCTCTCCTGCGCCGCCACCGAAGGCAAGGCAATCAACGACCCGCGCTACATCATCGAAGACGGTGTGTGCAAGCTTGCCGACCGCTCCTCATTGGCAGGCAGTATCGCCACCATGGACGTGCTGGTGCGTACTATGGTCAAGGCGGGTATCCCGTTGGGCGACGCCCTGCGCATGGCTTCCGAAACCCCGGCACGCATCATGGGCGTGTACGACCGCAAAGGTTCCCTGCAAAAGGACAAGGACGCCGACATCCTCATCATGGACAAGGAACTGAACATACGCGCCGTGTGGCAAGCAGGAAAGCTGGTGCAGGAAAACTTCCTGAATTACAAGTAACGTATAAGACCGGCCGTTTTCTCTTTATTAAAAGGAAAATTCTCTAAAAAAACTGCAATGGTAAACTTTTTAATGCCAACAAATGTATTATATACATAAATTTGCATTAGTAAAACTTGAACCAATTAAAAAATAAAAGGTATGAAAAAGATGAAAATGACAGCATTTCTGCTGAGCGGCGCCATACTACTGGGTAGTTGCGGTACAATGAACAATACGACGAAAGGCGGCATTATCGGCGGTGGCTCGGGTGCTGCGGCAGGAGCTATTATCGGCGGACTGTTCGGCAAAGGTAAAGGCGCGGCCATCGGTGCGGCGGTAGGCGCTGCGGTAGGTACGGGCGCAGGTGTGGCCATCGGCCATAAGATGGATAAAAAGGCCGCCGAAGCCGCCTATATCGGATGATTTTCCGCTGAGCATGGTGCGCGCAATGTGCTTTTTCATGAGCTCGACCGCGCGGTAGCCTGCCGTTATGTCAACTCCGGCATTTTTATATGTTTCACTGCTGCTTTTCATTTATATTCTCCTTTTCGCTTAATTTCGATTCAAAACGGTCTTTCTTTCCCTCTGCGGGAAGCTCGGTCGGGTAATTATTATCAAAACATGCGCTGCAATAGCCGCATTTGTCAGCCGTTCCGATAAGCATGGACAAATGGTTTACATCAAGGAATCCGAGGCTGTCAACGCCTATCATTTCTTCCATTTCCTTATGTGTGTAGTTGCACGCAATAAGATGCTTCCTCGAATCAATGTCCGTTCCGTAGTAGCACGGGTTAAGAAACGGCGGCGCCGAAACGCGCATGTGAACCTCTTTTGCTCCGGCTTCACGCAGAAGCTTAACAATGCGCGCGCTTGTTGTTCCGCGGACAATTGAATCGTCAATCAGAACAACGCGCTTTCCGCGGACCGTTTCAACAATAGGGTTGAGCTTGATTCTGACTTTATTTTCACGCGACTTTTGACCCGGCGAAATAAAGGTTCTTCCTATATATTTATTTTTGATAAATCCCATTTCATACGGTATACCCGACTGGCGTGAGTAGCCGATTGCAGCGTCAATTCCGCTGTCGGGAACTCCTATTACAACATCGGCAAAAACGGGGTGCTCCATTGCAAGGCAGCTGCCGGCGCGGATTCGCGCCTCATGCACGCTGCGCCCGTCTATCGTGGAATCGGGGCGCGCAAAATAAATATACTCAAAGATGCACATCGTCGTTTTTTTCTTTCCGCAGTGTGTTTCAACGGAGCGCACTCCGTTTTTGTCAAACACAACGATTTCACCGGGGCGGATATCGCGGATAAATTCCGCGCCGACTGCGTCAAGCGCACAGCTTTCCGATGCGACAACATAGCTCCCGTCGGCGGTTTTTCCGTAGCACAGCGGACGGAAACCGTTCTCATCACGCACTGCCATCAGCTTTGACGGCGACATTATAACAAGCGAATAAGCCCCTTTGATTTTATCCATTGCGCGGCTCACCGCTTCTTCAATTGAGGCGGAAGATATTCTTTCCTTTGTGATTATATAGGAAATAACCTCCGTGTCGCTCGTTGTGTGAAATATTGACCCCTGCAGCTCAAGCTCGCGCCGAAGCTCCAGCGAATTTACAAGGTTCCCATTGTGCGCAAGCGCCATATGCCCTTTTATGTGATTGACCACAATCGGCTGCGCATTAAGTCTGCCGTCATTGCCGGTCGTTGAATAGCGCACGTGACCGACTGCAATGTTTCCTTCACCGAGGCGCGCAAGCCTGTCATGAGTGAAAACATCGTTGACAAGCCCGGTGTCCTTATATGCGGCAAAAACGCCGTCATCGTTCACAACAATTCCGCAGCTTTCCTGCCCTCTGTGCTGAAGCGCATACAGACCGTAATACACATCTGACGCAACATCTGTCTTTCCCTGCGCGAACACGCCGAAAACTCCGCATTCTTCATGTAATTTATTCATTATGCAACTCCTATTAATTATTCGCCGAGCAGTCTTCTCATTACCTCATTATACGCGTCCTCAACTCCGCCGAGGTCACGTCTGAATCTGTCTTTATCAAGTTTTTCGTTTGTTTCAATGTCCCAAAGGCGGCAGGTGTCGGGCGAAATCTCATCCGCAAGGATAATTGTGCCGTCTGCGGTTTTTCCGAACTCAAGCTTAAAGTCAACAAGCCTGATTCCGAGCGTTTTGAAATAATCCTTTAAAACATCGTTGACTGCAAACGCCATCTTTTTAATATTTTCTATTTCTTCTTTCGTTGCAAGCTTAAGTGCAAGCGCATGATAGGAGTTAAGCAAAGGATCATGCAAATCGTCGTTTTTATAAGAAAATTCAATTGTGGGCTCGTCAAAAACGATTCCTTCCTCAACGCCGTATTTCTTGGAAAACGAACCGGCGGAAACGTTTCTGATAATAACCTCCAGCGGAACAATCGAAACCTTTTTAACAACCGTTTCGCGGTCGCTCAGCTCCTCAACAAAATGCGTGGGTATGCCTTTCTTTTCAAGCAGCTGCATAAGCATATTTGACATTCTGTTGTTAATCGAGCCTTTTCCGGCAATGGAGCCTTTTTTAAGCCCGTCAAACGCAGTTGCATCATCCTTGTACGACACAATTACTTTTTCGGGATCGTTCGTTGCAAAAACCTGTTTTGCCTTTCCCTCGTACAATTGCTCTTTTTTCTCAATGCTCATAATTAAATTCCTCCGCTCTTATATGTTGAATTTTTCTTCTATCGCTTTGTTTTTTTCAAGAACCTTTTGCGCAGCCGCCGCACGTGCAGCCGTTATTTTTTCTGCAAGCCCCTCATCCGTCACGGAAAGTATCTGAATGCAGAGAAGCGCCGCATTGACCGCGCCGTCAATCGCAACCGTTGCAACCGGGATTCCCGAAGGCATCTGCACGGTTGACAAAAGTGCGTCAATCCCGTCCAGATTGGATGATTTTATCGGGATGCCGATAACCGGAAGCGTTGTGTTAGCAGCAATTGCGCCTGCAAGATGCGCTGCCTTTCCCGCTGCCGCAATAATTGCACCAAATCCGTTTTCGCGTGCCGATTTTGCAAAGCTTGCAGCCTCAACGGGCGTTCTGTGAGCAGAAAAAACATGCATTTCAAACGGAACGCCGTATTCACGCAGCGTTTCAGCCGCCTTTTCCACAACCTTAAGGTCACTGTCAGACCCCATCACAATACCGATTTTCTTCATAATTAAAGCTCCGTTCCGCCGCTGCCGGCATAACAGACCCGAGCCGCAGCGGCAAAAAATATTAATTGCGGTAATCCGCATTTTTCAATAAAAAAGGGCGCACTGCTCCCCGAAGAAACAGCGGCGCCCAGACGGTCGGCAACAACATGCTTTCTGCTCCCCCGCGGTAATCCGCATTTTCCGTCAGTCACAAAAAGCTCATATCCCTACATTGCTATTATACCAACCAACATGAAGCTTTGTCAAGCGAAAAAGCGGCAAAATAAATATTTATTTTAACATTTAACAAAAACATCGGACAGAACCGTGCCGATTCTGTCCGATGTTTATATTATTCAAGAATTTTTTCTATTACCGAAATAATCTTTTCTCCGTAATCCGCGTCCGAAACGTCCGCCTTTTCTCCGCCGAGCAGCTTAACAAATTCCCCGAACTGCACTTCCATCGGCGATGTATCGTAATCAAGCTCCGCTTTAACGAACTGTTCGTCCTTTTTTGCAGTGTAGAGAATATTTGCGTTTTCGATTTTCGCAACTCCGTCCGAAAAATAGAAAATTGTTTCGTACGAGTAATTAATGCGTGACGCACAGTACGAAAACGCCGCGCTCACAGAATTGCCGAGCTCCAGGAGAACCTGCGCCTGCGCTTCGATATTTTCTCCGTTAATTTTATTTGCAACGTTTGCGCGCACGCTTTTAACCTCGGTTCCGAGCAGATAAAAAATCTTATCTAAGGTATGCGCACAGTAGTTCATCACAATGCCGCCGCCGGCTTTCTTTTTATCAAGAAACCATGCCGGGCGGTTATGAAAATAATCGATATTGCGTGTTTCTGTCACAAGGCATAATTCTCCGAGCCTTTTTTCATCAATGATTTTCTTTAATTCTCTGTGCGCCGGCTGGTACCTTTGCATATGCCCGATAACCAGCTTTGCGCCGCCTTTTTCTGCCGCGGCTTTCATCTCCCCGCATTCGCGCGTGTTTATCGCCATCGGCTTTTCGCAAAGAGTGTTTATCCCTCTTTCAAGGAAATAAACCGCGGCGTCTCTGTGCAGAAAATGCGGCAGATTTATTATAACCGCGTCAAGGCTCTCCTTGTCCGCCATTTCCTTAAAATCCGCGTAAACGGCGGCGTTTGTTCCCTCCGCGCATTTTTCCGCTTTTGATATATCTATATCGCACACGGCTGCAAGCTCAGCCTTCGGATGCTTCACAATTGCATCCTTGTGCTGCACTGCTATAATGCCTGCGCCCACGATACCGATTTTAAACATATTAAATCATTTCCTTCCGTATCCATGCCTCAAACGCGGAAGCTTCATTCCACGTTTTTCCGGCAGACGCATAATCCATCATCTTAAATGAAGAATCCCCAACCTTTACATCGAACAGGCATCTGCAATTAATGCTGCCGGAATCGATTTTCTTTATTTCAGCCGTCAAATTCTTCATCTTAACAGGTTCTCCGA
>CAJJUC010000107.1 GCA_905195005.1 uncultured Eubacteriales bacterium
ACGAAGTATAAACTTAAAGAACGGCTTTCAAAACCAATACTTCCTTATCGGGTTGCGGCTTTTAGGGGAGCTGCTTTTTTGTGCTTGTTTTCAATTATGAGTTTGTTATAAAATGCCGGTCTTGGATACCTAATTCTTGTTAATAAAAATACTTTTGTTTTCTTCCGACCAATTAACTTGGTAATCAAATATTTCTGCAACGGCTCTCAGCGGAATCATTGTTTTACTGTTTAATAATACCGGAGGGCAATCCAATTCTATTGTTTTTATACCTTGAGTTTGAACATCGAAAACTATTAAAGTATTTGCGATTTAATAACAATTCGAAATGTTTCCGCGGTTATTGTCGGCAAAACCGCTGGCATAACCTATAGCACTCCAATAGTATGCGTATGAATCTATATCATCTATAGAAAATGAGTCTGATATATTTCCGTAGTTATAAGGTGGCTGTTAATACAATTGATTTCAATGTTTAAGCATACGAATGAAATGCCTTTGTAAATCATGGGAAAGAAACTTTTCGGAGAGGTGCATAATCCAGGAATGAGAGAGAAAAATACCTTTGGAGGGATGAATTTATGTGTACTGCAATTACTTATCGGAACGGAGATTTTTATTTCGGAAGAAGTCTGGACTATGAAAAGAGCTACGGTGAAAGCATTGCAATCATGCCGCGCCGATTCGGCAAAACAAGCGGCGAGCATTATGCCATGATTGGGACGGCGCATATTGCAGATGATTATCCGCTTTATTATGACGCTGTGAATGAAAAGGGGCTTGCCGCCGCGGGACTGCGCTTTGCAGGTAATGCGTTTTACGGCGAAGCGGTGAAGGGGGCGGAAAACATTGCTCAGTTTGAATTAATACCGGTAATTCTATCGAAATGTGCCACCATTCGGGAGGCGAAGGAGCGAATCTGCAATATAAATATTACGGATAAGGCTTTTTCGGAAAAACTGCCGCCGTCGCCTTTGCATTGGATATTTGCGGACAAGGACGGCTGCATAACCGTCGAGCAGACAAGGGACGGGATGAAAGTATATGAAAATCCTGCCGGCGTTTTAACGAACAATCCGCCTTTTCCTATGCAGCTTGACAACCTGTCGGATTATATGAATATTTCCGCAAAACCGCCGCAGAATCGCTTTTCGGATAAAATAGAGCTAACTCCGCAAAGCCGCGGCACGGGAGCATTGGGGCTGCCGGGGGATTGGTCGTCAAAGTCGCGCTTTGTCCGCGCTGCATTTGCAAAGCTTAACGCTGTTTCGGGCAAGGAAGAAACTGAAAATGTGAGCACTTTTTTTCACATTTTGTCAACGGTTGAACAGCTGCGCGGCTGCTGCGAGCTGGAAAACGGGGAGCATGAGCTGACCGTATATTCCGCATGCTTTAATGCCGATAAGGGAATATACTATTATAAAACGTATTCCGCAATGGGAATTACGGCGGTAAATATGAACAGTGAAAATCTTGACGCGGAACACCTGATTTCATATCCGATGATAACGGAAAATCATATTGTAACGCAAAATTAATGTTGCTGCGATGAAAATATTGTGATACAATAAACAAGCGATAAATGAATGAAAGGAACGGATAACTTATGAAAATAATGGTTGCATCCGATATTCACGGCTCTTCTTATTACTGCAAAAAAATGCTTGACGCGTTTGCCTCCGAAAATGCCGGCAGGCTTTTGCTGCTCGGAGATATACTTTATCACGGACCGCGCAACGATTTGCCGCGCGATTACGCTCCGAAGCTCGTTATTGAAATGCTTAACGCGGAGAAATCAAAGATATTCTGCGTTCGCGGAAATTGTGACACAGAGGTTGACCAAATGGTTCTTCAATTCCCGATTCTTGCGGATTATTGCCTGCTTCATTATAAAAACAGACTGATTTATGCAACGCACGGACATAACTTTAACACATCGCAGCTGCCGCCGTTGTGCGATGACGATATTTTGCTGCACGGGCACACTCACGTTCCTGCATGGAAGGAGTTCGGAAACGGAAATCTGTATCTTAATCCCGGTTCTGTTTCGATTCCTAAGGAAAACAGTGAGCACGGTTATCTGACGCTGGAGGATAACGGAATATTTTTTAAAAATCTTGGCGGAGAGGTGTACCATACGATTCCGTAACGGTGTTTCAGAACGGGAAAGCCCGATTAAAATTACAAATTATATATATGTTTTTGAAATTAATGCTTGTAAGATGTTTTTTTTTGTGATATAATGTAGCATAAGAAAATGATAGGCTTATAACGGAGGAATGAATTATGGAACTGCATGATTACAAAAGCGCTACACCTGTTAAGAAAAAGCCCAGAAAAATTACATCGACGGCTGCACTGATTCTGTGCCTGCTTGTTTTTATTGTGGGTATAGTTATCGGCAGAGCAAATTCTTCCGGGAAAGAGGCAAAGGCTGCTGCGGCGCGTATCCGTGAAATTGAAACGGCGCAGAAAAAGGAACAGGATCGCAGCGCAACGGAAATTGAAACGTATAAGGATGAAATCAATCGTCTAAAGAGTGAGCTTGCGGCTGCGAAAGCGGATAAAAACAGTGACAAATCGTCCGACAGTAAAAATACAAGCGATAAAAAAACTGATGATAAAACGGACGGCAAAACAGGCACCAAGACTGATGATAAAACAACCGGCGCTGACAGTGAGGATAACAGCGGCGCTTCGGACGGCAGCAAGGCTGAAAACGGAAGCTCTGATGTGCAGCCTGCGGATAATGCCGCTGCGGATACAAGCAACACGCAGTCCAAAAGCGGAGGAATCCTCAGAAAGCTGATCGTTGCATGCTTGGTTGTTATAATTATAGTTTGCGTGCTTTTTGCTCTTTCCATTATCTTCAAAAAGAATGACGATGAAGACGATGAAGACGATGAAGACGAGGATGACGGCGAATACATCGATGCGGATACGGATGAAGATTATGAAGATGAGGACGACGCTGAAGATGATGAAGAAGACGAGGATGAAGACGAACAATAAATAAGGACAAACAACCGAAAAATGTTTATTTTTGGAATTTCTATTGACAAGCAGAGTAAATCGTTATATTATTAAACAGTATTTATGTAAAAAAGCCGCGGGGCGGCATAACGGACGGCGCATTTTAAATTTTGGATGCGGCTGCATGAGTAATATATTAGGGGGAACATAAATGGTCTCAAACAATGAAACCGCTTCCAATAACGGCGGCACTGTAAATCAGGTTGACATAAAAAAAATGATTATGGTTGTGGTGGAGCGCATTGCAACGGTTATTGTAATCACTCTGCTTTGCGGCGCTGCGGTATTTGCTTTCAGCTCATATTTTATAACGCCGAAATATGCGTCAAGCATTACAATGTTTGTAAACAACAGGCGCGACGGCGGCGCCGATACCGAAACAAAAACACTGACGAGCGATATTATGGCATCGCAACAGCTTGTTCCTACATATATTGCGATGATAACGAGCGACAACATTCTTCAGGATGTGGCTGATAAGTATAACGACAGAACAGGTGAGACCTACAGCGTCAGGAAATTAAAGGAAATGGTTACGGCAGAGTCCGTGAATCAGACTGAAATACTTAAGGTTACGGTGAAAACGCCGAATGCGGCAAGCTCGCAGGAGCTGGCAAACATTATTGCCGAGGTTGCACCGCGCAAAATTCAAAGCTTTATTGAAAAAAGCGATGTAAGAATTATTGACCATGCAACTCTTTCGACGAATCCCGTTTCGCCCAATGTTCGGCTTAATACTATTCTCGGTATACTTATGGGAATGGTTATCAGCGTTGCATATGTTCTGTTCCGCGAGCTGTTTGACATTCGCGTTAAATCGGTTGATGACCTTGCCCAAAAATTTCAATATCCCGTACTCGGTTCAATTCCGGAAATATTTGTTGCATACGATCTTGTCGGAATCGATGATAAAGGGTTAAAAAAATAATTACCGTGAAGGAGCATCATAAATGGCTGGTATTATATCTGCATTGAGAAAGGTTTCCGGGAAAATAACAGGAAAGGTTTCGCCGAGCACAAATACTCCGCTTATTGTGAAGCGTGCAAAGGTTCTTAATGACAAAAGCCCGTTCCATGTTAAGGAGGCATACAAAGCGCTTCGTACGAACGTTGTTTTTTCGGTCACGCATGAAGGCGCAAAAAAAATAATAGTAACAAGCGCACTTGCAGGTGAGGGAAAAAGCACAAACTGCCTGAATCTTGCCATATCCTTTGCGCAGACAGGGGCAAAGGTTGTTTTGGTTGACTGCGACTTAAGAAAGCCGAACATTGCAAATTTGCTTAACATAAACCAGTCTCCGGGGCTTTCGAATGTGCTGGCTAATCTTAATAATGTGGATTCGGTTATAAAGCATACGGAGTACCCTAATCTTGACATTATTCCGTCGGGCGATATACCGCCGAACCCTGCCGAGCTGCTCGGCTCCGCGGCAATGGAAAATGTGCTGGATAAGCTGTCGGAAATGTATGAGTATATTTTCCTTGATACTTCTCCGATTAATATTGTCACCGACGCTGCCGTTATGTCGCGTATGACGGACGGCGTGCTTATCGTTGTGCGCCAGGGCAAAACCGATAAGGACACTGTGACGGAGGCTATAAATAAACTGACATTCGTTGACGCTAATATAATCGGCTTTATTCTTAACGGCCGTTTGACAGACGTTAAGGGCAGCTATAAATATGGGCAGCGGAGATATTTTCGTTACGGCAGGCGTGCAAAGTATTACCGCAGAGGGTATTACGGTAATTACGGCGGCTATGGCGGTTACGGCGGCTACGGCGGCTATGGCGGCTACGGTTACGGTTATTCCCAAAAGATGAACAAGCCCGGCGAAAACGCTGATAAGAACGAAAAATAATATAAGGATAGGAACAACGCTTATGATTGATTTTCATACGCATATATTACCCGGAATCGATGACGGAAGCGCCTCTGCGGCTGAATCTGCGGACATGGCAAAAATGCTCGTCGGTCAAGGGGCGGAGGGCGCTGTGCTTACGCCGCATTTCTATGCTTATCGGAACGATTTGGAAAGCTTTCTTGAAAACCGCAGCGCGGCCGTGAATGTGCTGAAGGAGCGTTTGCAGCGTGAGAATATACGGCTGAAACTTTATCTCGGGGGCGAAATTCTGTATTTTGACGAGCTTTGGCGAATCGATAAGCTTGAGTCGCTTTGCATTAGCGGAACGGACTGCATTATGATTGAAATGCCGTTTTCGCCGTGGAGCGATTCCGTTGTTGAGGGAATAGAGAGAATTGCAAACAGGAGATTTACGCCGATTCTCGCGCATGTTGACAGATATTTAAGATACAGAGGCGTCAGAGAAAGACTTGCCGAGCTTGCCGGCTGCGGCGCGCTGATGCAGATAAATGCCGATTGCTTTACAAAGCTTATAATGCGCCGTCACGGCATAGCATTGGCTAAAAACGGTCTTTTTAACATTTTTGGAAGTGATTGTCACAACACGGGCGACAGAGCGCCGAATCTGGATTCGGCAAGAGCTTACATAGAAAAGCATCTCGGGAAAAATGAGCTTGACAAGGTGACGGTGCGCAGTAAAAGAATACTTGAAAATGCGGAGATTATTTACAGATAGTGTGGGAGCGGAAATATGAAGCAAACGAAGAATTTCTCAAAAAACATACCGATATTGCTGCTTCTGACCGCTGTGTTTTTGTCGGCGTGTGCATCAAAGAACGTTGTTGAACAGATTACCGATACTGTTGAAGCGGGGGAAAGTTATAACCCGCTTCATTTTGTTACAACAAATGATGATTATTCCGTGTCGCTGAAAAAGGATAATATTAAAATTAATAAGCCCGGAACGTACACGGTTTTGTATGAAATTGCCTCGCCGAGCCTGAAATATACGGAAAGTGAAATCGAAATTACAGTTGAGGATACAACGCCGCCGGAATTTTCGTCTGATTATGCCGAGGCTGTTGTCGGGGAAAAATTCAATGCGGCAAAGGCTCTTTCCGCAAAGGATATTGTTGACGGAGATGTTTCGGATAAGATAAAAATAGTAAAGGGCAGCGTTGATACAAGCAAGGAGGGTGTTTGCCCGATTACCGTTTCGGTTGCGGACAGCCGCGGCAACAAGGCGGAAAAGAAAATAAATGTTCATGTTGTTGATGTTGTTAAGTCTGAAAATGCGAAAAAGGCTTATACTGCAGCAAAAAATGCACTTCTCTCAAAGCTGACATATCCGGAAAGCCTTTCTGTTAAAAGCGTTTACGTTTCGGAGAAATGCGACGGATATGATTTTCTTGTGCGAATGGAATGCAGCTTGAAAAATTCCTCGGGCAAGGAAGCTGAAAATGCCTTTTATATCGGTGTGCAGGGCGCAAAAGCTCCTGACAGTCAGTTTACAGCCGATGCTCAGAAAAAGAACGAAAGCATGTGGGCGCAGGACGGAGCTGTAAGTGTTCAGCCCGAATAAGGTTGCTTAATAAAAAGAAAACTACGTAATATGTGGAATTTATTTATACAGAAGAAGCCCCGGAGGGTTTTCCTCCGGGGCTTCAGCGTGTCGATAAACCTATCGACACGCTGTCAGACGTTGAAAAAGGAAGGTAAATCTGTTCGGCGCGCACTCGTCGGCGTACAAAGGTACGTTAGAGGGCGCGCCGGACGGAAACAAGCAAAAGCCCCGGAATTTCGGGGCTTAGAGGTCGATTCAATCAAATATCTGATTTGATTGTGGCTTGCTTTTGAATCAAAACTTCTTTAAAATTAAGATGATTAAAATTATAGTTTGCTTGTGGTTGACCGACTTTTTCGACAGTCTGAGGCCCCGGAGGTTTTTCCTCCGGGGCTTCCAATTGCAAAAAAACGTATGAAAAAAGCCGCAAACGGTTGAAAAAGCTTGCAAAACGGTATATAATAAATAAGATATGATCGGAGGCGGTGCGAATGAATTTTAAACTTGTTTCGGATTACAAGCCGACAGGCGATCAGCCCGAGGCAATTGAGAGCCTTGTGCGCGGAATAGAGTGCGGCGAGCGCGGACAGACGCTTTTGGGCGTTACGGGAAGCGGAAAAACGTTTACGATTGCAAATGCGATTGCGCGCGTTAACAAGCCCACGCTCGTGCTTGCACACAACAAAATTCTGGCGGCGCAGCTTTGCACGGAGTTCAAGGAGTTCTTTCCCGAAAACGCCGTTGAATATTTTGTAAGCTATTATGATTACTATCAGCCGGAGGCATATATTCCGTCGAGCGACACATATATAGAAAAAGACGCGCAGATTAACGATGAAATCGACAAGCTGCGCCACAGTGCGACAAGCGCCTTGTTCGAGCGGCGCGACGTTATCGTTGTTGCTTCGGTCAGCTGCATATACGGTCTCGGCGACCCGGAGGATTATAAAACACTTGTGCTATCGCTGCGCCCCGGGATGCGCAAAGACCGCGACGAAGCGGTTGCGCGCCTTGTTGAAATGCAGTATGAAAGAAACGACATAAACTTTGTGCGCGGAAAGTTCCGCGTGCACGGAGATGTGCTTGAAATTTTCCCCGTTACAACATCGGAAAATGCAGTGCGCGTTGAATTTTTCGGCGATGAAATCGAAAGAATAAGCGAAATTGATACGCTGACGGGTGAGGTGCTCGGAACGCGGAGCCACATTGCAATTTTCCCGGCATCGCACTATGTTACAACGCCCGAAAAACGCGAACGCGCGATAGTTTCAATTCAAAAAGAGCTGGACGAGCGTCTTGCGGAGCTTAAAGCACAGGACAAGCTGCTTGAAGCGCAGCGACTTTCCGAACGCACGCTTTACGACATTGAAATGATGCGCGAAATCGGCTTTTGCAGCGGAATTGAAAACTATTCGCGCCACATAAGCGGCAGAGCGCCCGGAAGCGCTCCGTACACGCTTCTGGATTATTTTCCTGATGATTTCCTGCTTGTGATTGACGAAAGCCATGTCACGATTCCGCAGGTGCGCGCAATGTATGCCGGGGACAGAAGCCGCAAGAAAAGCCTTATCGATTACGGCT
>CAJJUC010000108.1 GCA_905195005.1 uncultured Eubacteriales bacterium
CACCAAAAAGCAACAGCTTCTCGGTCAATGATGTCTTACCGGCATCCGGATGCGCGATAATCGCAAAGGTCCGTCTTCTTTCTATTTCGTTATTATTTGCCATATATAAATAGGTATAATATTATTATTGGGCATTCAGTTTATCAATACATACTTTCAGGCTTTCTTCCCAATGTGGAATATGAATCCCGAAAGTATTTTTTATCTTTGTCTTATCCAATACGGAATAATGCGGACGTGGAGCCTTTGCCGGATATTCATCCGTATGCAACGGACTAACCTTACAAGTCGTAATGCCTGCAATGCGGTGAATGGCAACTGTAAAGTCATACCAAGAACATACACCCTCATCGCTGAAATGATAAATCCCAGGTATAATTCCCTGATTGATGGCTGCATAGATGGCAACAGCCAGGTCTTTTGCATACGTCGGTGTACCGATCTGGTCGAAAACAACTCCCAAAGATTCACGTTCACGTCCCAGACGAATCATCGTTTTCACAAAATTGTTTCCATAAATAGAGTATAACCAGGCAGTGCGAATCACCATCGCCTTCTCGCAGTTCTGCATGACTTCCTTCTCTCCGCCCAGTTTAGTGAAGCCATAAACTGAATTAGGACACGGCATGCAATCTTCTTTATAAGGTATATGCGCCGTACCGTCGAATACATAGTCCGTAGAAACTTGTATCATTGCAGCACCATAAGCCTGTGCAGCACGTGCCAGTATTCCCGGAGCCTCCTCATTCAGTTTGCGGCATAGTTCTTCGTTATCCTCTGCCTTGTCAACCGCCGTAAAAGCGGCACAATTTACTACGACATCAATCTGATTGCCGGCAATGCATGCCCGTACAGCGTGTTCGTCACAGATATCCAATTCCTGTACGTCAGTAAAAAAATAGGTGTGTTGCGGATTCTCTTTTGCAAGAACTTGCATCTCGTTGCCAAGTTGTCCGTTGGCTCCGGTTACTAATATTCTCATCTCTATATTTAGATTCTATTAATTACAATTCACGATTAAAACTACGATCCCTCATCACCCTGTCACTTTATCACTCTTCCAGCTTTAACTCCCCCTTCTTGTCCTTCTCATTATAGTTGGCAAGCAAAGATATGAAACTGCTGATAACCTCTATTGCCTTCGCCGTTCCCGGTGTTATTTCCTTCTTCTGCAAACGCAACAGCAGAACACCATACAAAGCTTCGAAACATGTTTCCAATTCCGGTTCATCCTTCTTCCCGCTCTTTTGACGCAACTCTACAATAAAAGGCAGTGCTTTGAAATAAGCCGCACTATAATAAGGGTACTTGGGTGATGATAACAATTCGCCATGCAGCTCCGTCAGGTTTATCACTACATTACGGTTGATTTGCAGATGCCCTTTCTCCTTCACACCTTCGATACGCATCATATCAATCAGATTTCCATACCATTCTTCCAATGCAGGGCGCTCTTCTTCGGGATAACGGGAAATAATATTTTCGAATGGAGGAGAGAATATGAAAAAAGACATACCTTTTAATAATAATTTTCCCGGTGAAGGATTCCCCGATCCGCTGGAGCTTTTGATTTTGCACCGTGCTTACCGCGAAATCACCGACGGCGATATTTATGATGACGAGGCATGGGATTGCGGAAATGATATGGAAGAATCGGGAAGGGGCGCTGACTGATATGAGCATAAGAAGCGACCTTGCGCTTGAAATGCGCGAAATGTACGCAGAGGAAATATCGGGCGTTGAAAGCAGTGAGGCGGATTCGGACGGTGTTAAGGTAACTTCGGTTAAAATAACATCGGCTGAGGGCGCTCTTAAAATCGGCAAGCCAATCGGAAATTACATTACGATAGAGCTTGACAATATGGACTTTGAAAATGAGGACATTTGCAACAGGGGCGCACATGCGCTTTGCGATGAGCTCAAAAAAATAATAAGGCTTGATGGAAACGCGTCTGTGCTTGCTGTCGGGCTGGGAAACCGCAGAATAACCCCCGATTCGGTCGGACCGAAAACGGTTGACAAGCTGTTTGTCACACGACATATGAAGGAAATAAAGGACGAAAGGTTCGAATTTGATTTCCGCCCGGTGAGCGCCGTTGCCCCCGGAGTGCTCGGCATCACGGGAATCGAAACGGGCGAGATAGTTATGGGGATAGCGGACAGAATTAAGCCCGATCTCATAATTGCGGTGGACGCGCTTGCCTCGCGGAAGCTGAGCCGCCTCGGCACAACGGTTCAGATTGCCGACACGGGAATTAACCCCGGCAGCGGAGTCGGAAACAACCGGAAAGAGCTTTCGGAAAAAACGCTTGGTATTCCGGTTATTGCAATCGGTATTCCGATGGTGTCGGACGCGGCAACCGTTGCAGACGATGTTTTTTCTGCGATGGCGGAGCATATTAAAGAGAGCGGCGGAGATGAGCTTTACAAGGCGCTTTCATCAATCGGAGAAAGCGAGCGCGCCGAGGTTATTAAGGAGGTTCTGACAGAAAACGAAATGAATCAGGTCATAACGCCGAACAATGTTGACGTTATAAGCGAGCAGGCGGCGAAGATAATTGCAGGGGGGATAAATCTTGCACTTCACGGTGATATGTTTCTTTAATAAACCGTGAACAGCGAAAAAAAACAGTTGCGCCGGAAAGCCGTAAGTGCTATAATATTAAGAAAAAATGCAGAAACGGCGTGATAAACAATGAACATGCTGGCAGTAAATGTTGCCATGCTCAGAAAAAGAACAGGTCTGAATGTAAAGCAGCTTGCCGATATGATGGGCGTCGGTGAAACAACGGTGAGAAATATAGAAACAGGGTATACAGAGCTTCCGCCGGCGCACATTCTTGAAAAGCTTTCCTCAATTTTCGGAACAACACCAGACGGGCTTATGGGCAGAAGGCCGCTTGAGATTGCCGAAAGGTCGCAGGCAATATACGTTGCCGAATCGATTTCGAACGAAACGGCGCTTGTTGAGATAAGCAAAATTGTTGACACGATTTTTGTTGACCGCGACGTTCTGGAGGGCTACAGGCACTTCGGGCTGAGGGTTAAGGATAATTCAATGGCAAATGCAAGAATATGCAGCGGAGATACGGTGCTTGTCCGCGAGGGAGTTCCGATTAAGAACGGAGATATAGCTGTTGTTATCTATAAGGACAGCGACGCGGTTGTGCGGCGTGTTTTCCGGAACGAGGACAGCGTGATTCTGAAAGCGGAAAGTGACAGCCGCATTTATCCCGATGTGCGGTTTGACATTCGCAGGGATAAATACATCGAATTGGGAAAAGTTATAAAATGCCTGTTTGATCTGTAAAAATTAATAAAATTATAAAGAAAAAACGTTTTCCGTGCTTGCATTTTGTCTTTTTTAGTACTATACTATCAATTGGACGGGTTTGCCGTTCGGAAAGAGGGCGACTTTTTATGATATATTTGGATAATGCCGCCACAACAAAGGTTAAGGACAGCGTTGTTAAGGCTATGCTTCCGTTCTTCACGGAAAACTTCGGCAATGCTTCGTCAACCTACACCACACCCGGGCAGAATGCAAGAAAAAGCCTTGGGGAGGCAAGAGAGGCTGTGGCAAAGGCAATCGGCGCTTCCGCGAGAGAGGTGTATTTCACAAGCGGCGGAAGTGAAGCGGATAACTGGGCGATAAAGGGCGCGGCTCTTAAAAATAAGGGCAACCATATTATCACCACAACGGTTGAGCACCATGCGGTGCTTCACACCTGCCAATTCCTCGAAAAGCAGGGGTATAAGGTTACTTATGTGCCTGTTGACGAGTACGGTATGGTAAGCGTTGAGGATATAGAAAATGCAATCACCGACGATACGCTTCTGGTATCGGTTATGTTTGCGAACAATGAAATCGGAACGATTAATCCCATTGCGGAAATCGGCGCAATGTGCCGCCGCCATAAGGTTCTGTTCCATACGGACGCCGTTCAGGCAACGGGCGCCGTGCCGATAGATGTTGAAAAAATGAATATCGACATGCTTTCAATGTCGGGACATAAATTCCACGGTCCCAAGGGCGTTGGCGCGCTTTATATAAGAAAGGGCGTTCGGCTTGAAAACCTTATTCACGGCGGAGCTCAGGAATCGGGCAAGCGCGCAACAACGGAAAACGTTGCCGGAATCGTCGGCATGGCAACCGCGCTTACCGAGGCTGTTGAACATATGGAGGAGAAAACCGAGCGCATTGTGCGCCTGCGTGACAAGCTCATCAACGGTGTGCTTGAAACCGTTCCGTATACGCGCCTTAACGGGCACAGAACAAAACGCCTGCCGAACAACACAAGCTTTTGCTTCAGATATATAGAGGGTGAGAGCCTGCTGCTCAGCCTTGACCTTAAGGGCATTGTTGTGTCAAGCGGTTCTGCGTGTACATCAGGCTCGCTTGACCCGTCGCATGTTCTGCTCGGAATCGGACTGCCGCACGAAATTGCGCACGGTTCAATGCGCGCAACGCTTTCGGAATTTACAACGGATGAGGATATTGACGCTATTTTGGCGGAGCTTCCGCCCATAGTTCACAGACTGCGCGAAATGTCGCCGCTGTTTGAGGGCGTTGAAAGCGAAAAGTAATTATTACAGTCCGTGAATTTTTGCGGACGGAAAGGCTACGGTAAGTATTATGTACAGTGAAAAGGTAATGGATCACTTCTCAAATCCGCGCAACGTCGGGGAAATTGAGGACGCAAACGCAGTCGGCACTGTCGGAAATGCCCGCTGCGGCGATATAATGAAAATATACATGAAAATTGAGGACGACGTCATCAAGGATATAAAGTTTAAAACCTTCGGCTGCGGCGCTGCCGTTGCAACAAGCTCAATGGCAACCGAGCTTGTTAAGGGAAAAACAATCGAGGAGGCGCTCAAGCTTACAAACAAGGCTGTTGTTGAAGCGCTTGAGGGATTGCCGCCGGCAAAAATCCATTGCAGCGTGCTCGCGGAGGACGCTATCAAAGCCGCAATCAATGATTATTACGAAAGAACAGGCTCCGAAAAACGCATTGAGTGCAACGGCGACTGCTGCCATTGCAGCCACGGAGACGAACATAATCACGGCTGATTTTCACGGAGAAAACCGGCAAGCGATTCGGCAAAATATTTTGCGCCGAGCAGCGATTCATCGAGCGTGTTTCCGTTTGTGCCCACTTCAACAATGAGCGCACCGGGAGCAAGCTGCTGATTGAACCGCTGCTTGCGCAGATTAATCGGGCGGCACAGTGACGGATATTTCCCGTTTATGTATTTTTGCAGACACATTGCAAACGACATATTCGTCTTCCAGCCGCTGTGACTCAGTCCGCTTAAATCCGTGCCGACAACAAACATAACGCGCGCGGCGTTTTGTCCGTCCACGGTACATATGTGTTTTATTTTGCCGCCGTCGGAGCTTTCGATAGCGTCGCGGTGAACATCGAGAACAATTTTGATTGACGGGTCGTTTTTCAGATAGTTCTGTACGTTTCTGCCGCTTCGGCTGTAGCTCCCGTTATAGCTCGGATAATCGTTCACGGTTGTGTCGTGATAAACCTTTATGCCCGATTTTTTCAGAACATCTTCGATTTCGTTCCCCACGCGAACCATGTTGTAATTCTTGTCGAGCGTTCGGTCGGTATCGGAGGGAGTGTAACTGTATTTTTCGGACGGAGTGTAGCTCTCGCTTGTATGAGTGTGCATTATAAGCACTGAGCAGCCGCCTTTGAGAAACTGAGGGGCGCAGGAGGAAAGCGCCGCGGCGTCAAAGGAAGCCCCGGCATTGTTCGAAACCTGAACCTCGCCGCTGCTTGCCGCAGCCGTCCTTGTGTGTATCGGTGCGGTCGGAACAGAGGTTTGAACGGCGGTAACGCTTGCCGAGGTTTCGGAATCCGAAACTGATTTTGCTGTCGGCTTCGTGTTTTTGTTTTCGGGATTGTTCTTCTTTTCGCGGAGAAAAAGCGTCGGCGCAGACGCTTCGGCTTGAATGGCTGCGCAGCTGTCAGCAGATATAATTGCGTTTGTAAGTGTTTTGCCAATGCTTATCGGGCGGACGCTTCGGCTTGCAATGCAGCAAATGCAAACGGAAAGCGCAAACACTGCCGCATGTGCGGCATAAACCGATTTTCGGAGATTTACTGTTACAAACGGTGTTTTTTTCAAAAAAATCACCTCTTTTAATCAATATATATTGATTTATCCGTGATTTTATGCAATAATAATATAGATATAATATGTAATAATGCAGGAGGTAACAAAATGTTAGTATCATCAAAGGAAATGCTTGAAAAGGCACGCGACGGTCATTATGCTGTCGGTCAGTTCAACATCAATAACCTTGAATGGACAAAATCCATTCTTCAGACGGCGCAGGAGCTTAACTCGCCGGTAATCCTCGGCGTGAGCGAGGGTGCGGGAAAATATATGGCAGGATACAACACTGTTGTCGGCATGGTAAACGGGATGCTTGAAACACTGAAAATCACTGTTCCGGTTGCTCTTCATCTTGACCATGGCAGCTATGAAGGCGCACTCAGCTGTATTAAGGCAGGCTTTTCTTCGGTCATGTTCGACGGTTCGCATTATCCGATCGAGGAAAACATTGAGAAAACAAAGGAGCTTGTAAAGCTTTGCGCCGAGAAAAATCTCAGCCTTGAGGCAGAGGTCGGCGCAATCGGCGGCGAGGAGGACGGCGTTATCGGCAGCGGAGATATTGCCGATCCTGCGGAATGTAAGGCGATTGCGGAGCTCGGAGTTACGATGCTTGCAGCAGGAATCGGAAACATTCACGGAAAATATCCTGCAAACTGGCGCGGACTTGATTTCGACACTCTTGAAAAAATCAAGGCGGCAACGGGAAATGTTCCGCTCGTTCTTCACGGCGGCACAGGTATTCCGGCTGATATGATTAAAAAAGCAATCAGTCTCGGAGTTGCAAAAATCAATGTTAACACTGAGTGTCAGCTCGCATTCGCGGCTGCAACGCGCAAGTACATAGAAGCAGGCAAAGACCTTGAGGGCAAGGGTTTTGATCCGAGAAAGCTGCTTGCACCCGGCGCTGAAGCTATCAAAGAAACCGTTAAAGAAAAAATGGAGCTTTTCGGTTCAGTCGGCAAAGCGTGAAATATTTGCATGTACTCATTTTTGCATCCCATATATATACTTGAGGTGTTTTAATGGATAAATACAAAAATCTGTCGCGGCAGGCATTGAAACGGCTGCCTGTATATATGTCGTATCTGAAAGGTCTTGACCTTGATGAAAACGAATATATTTCCTCCTCTGCTGTTGCCGAAGCGCTTGATTTAAATGATGTTCAGGTCAGAAAGGATCTTGCCTCGGTCTGTAAAACTCCCGGAATTCCGAAAAAAGGCTTTGTAACGCGTGATCTGATATCAGGAATATCGGATTTTCTCGGGTATGAGAACAGCACGGACGCGGTTTTGGTCGGAGCAGGGAAGCTTGGTATGGCGCTCATGTCCTACGGCGGATTTGATAATTACGGAATTAATATAGTGGCAGCGTTTGACAGCAATCCGAATGCTGTTGATAACAGGCGCGTTTTCCCGATTGACAAGCTGCCCGAAATATGCAGCCGCCTTAATATAAAGGTCGGAATCATCACTGTTCCGGCAGTGGCGGCGCAGACAGTGTGCGATTTGCTTGTCAGTAGCGGAATCATGGGAATTTGGAACTTTGCTCCGATTCACTTGAAAGCGCCGGATGATATTCTCGTTCAGAATGAGAATATGGCATCGTCGCTCGCGCTTTTGTCAAATCATCTGCGCGAAAGACTTCGTCACATAAATGAATAAATGTCCTGCAGAGGTAATAAAATGGGCTGCGGCAAAAGCCGCAACCCGATAAGGAAGTATTGGTTTTGAAAGCCGTTCTTTAAGTTTA
>CAJJUC010000109.1 GCA_905195005.1 uncultured Eubacteriales bacterium
ATCGGCGATAATAAGGCGGTATTAAGAAAAAAATATCTGGCAATGAGAAAAACGCTTCCGCACAGAAAGCTCAAGCTTGCGGATATTATGCGGATTGATGGGATTAACACAGCGGAGGTTATATTTTGCTATGTTTCGTTCGGAAACGAAATTGAAACACATTCGCTGATAGACGAGCTTCTCGCAAGCGGAAAAACGGTTGCTGTTCCGCGGTGCGATGATTTGTCGGGCAATATGAGCGCTGTGGCGATTGATTCGCCGGCGGTGCTCAGCCCGGGAAGCTTCGGCATACCCGAACCGCAGGGCACGCCGATTGATAAAAAAACAATTGACGCAGCAATCGTGCCCGGTGCGGCATTTGACAAATCAGGCTTCAGACTGGGATACGGCAAGGGTTACTATGACCGCTTCCTTGCGAATATTTCTCCGCTTACGGTCGGAGTGTGCCACCGCGAGCTTTTGACGGAGGCGCTGCCTCATTCAGAGCACGATATAAAGCTTGATTATGTTATAAGCTTATAAATTGAACAGTAAAAACATATCCTCCCATGGCAGAATAATACACGACAGAGATAAAATTGCAGATAAAACAGTTACGATTACGAAATAATTTCAAAACGCTCCGCGTGCCGATAAAGCTGTCGGTATGCGGAGCGCTTTGAGTAAGAAAATAAATTTGCAGGGAATCTCCCGCCCGTGTCTTTTTGCAATTGTAATGCGTAAAGGCGCGGAAAAAGTCGCTTTAAAATGCTTGACAAGTAAAAAATCAAGGCGTATAATAATCTCTATATCAGAAAAAAGGGGTTGGGAAAATGAATATTGCCGTTCAGCTGGAGTATTTGCTCCGCATACTGCTTGCGGCTGTCTGCGGAATATTTATAGGCTATGAAAGAAAAAAACGCGGCAAGGGCGCAGGAATAAGAACGCATCTCGTTGTGGCGCTCGCTTCGTCACTGATGATGATTATTTCAAAGTACGGCTTTGCCGACATGACAATCGGGGAAAACGGAGTGCGCGGAGCGGACGGAGCGCGGATTGCCGCTCAGATTGTAAGCGGAGTCGGCTTCCTCGGTGCAGGAATGATTTATTTTAACAAAAACAGCGTTCGCGGACTGACAACCGCCGCCGGGATATGGGCAACGGCAGGCTGCGGAATGGCACTCGGCGCAGGAATGTATTTCATCGGGATAAGCGCTTCGGCAGCTATCGTGATTGCGCAGATTATATTTCACAGAAATATCAGGTGGCTGCACCTTGAAAACGAAGAACAGCTTGTGATTGTAATTGAAAACAGCGACGGTGCAAAGCAGAATGTGATAAACAAGCTTAATGAGCTCGGAATCCATATCGACGGCATGGAGTACAGAATCCTTTCCGACGGAGACGCAGAGCTGACGCTTGATGTTTTAATGCCGCAGAGTGTGGATTTTGAATATATCCTTAAGCTGACCTGCGGCGACAGCCGTATTAAAAGAATCAGCATATAAGAGAGGGCAGCAGCCCTTTTTTCGGGTTATTTATTGTGCTGCCGCTTTCGCCTGATTAAATGCTTTTTAAAATGCTTTTCATTATTTCCGTTTCACGCCTCAGCCCCTCAAGGGATTCGTTTTTCAGAAATTCGAACAGCATATAAACATCGGAATTGTTGCTTTTCAGAATCTCGGAAAAGCTTTTCCAGAGTTCAGCTCCGCCGTGTTCTCCGATGGAAAGTCTTTCGGAGCTTTGGTCAATGTTGAATATGTGAACTGTTTTAAGATAGGGGAGGAGAGCGGTCAGCGCCTTGCAGTTTTCTTCAGGGCTTACCCATGGGGCATATTGAAAATATGTGCCGAGGTTGCTTTCACCGACGTCGTTTATAACGCTGAGAACGCTTTCGGCATTATCCGTCAGTGAATTGTTGTGATATTCAAATGCAATATCAATGTTTTCGCTCTGCGCCGCCTTGCAAATGCGCTTTGTGTCATCAATGAGCACTCTGCGCTCCGCCTGCGTTAAATCAGCCGAGCTCTTGTGACCGCCCCACACACGTATCACGGAAGCTCCGAGCGCCTTTGCGCATGCTATGTATTCTGAAAAATCATCACCGCTGCCCACGGTGTAGTACGACCCGTACGACGGTATTGCAATGCCTGCCTCTTTGCACTTTTCCGCGATTTCGGCAGCATTTGCGGCATCTCCCGATGGCGCATGCACATCACTGCCCCATTCAATTGCGGAAAGTCCGCATTTTTTGCAGTACTCAATTATTTTATCCGCTCCGAGCGAACGGAATGTAACTGATGTTAATCCAAGCTTCAGCATGTTATTTTCCTCCGATAAAAAAATTCACCGATTGGTTACTTTTTATGTTAGCACGAAAACTGTCCTTTGTCAAGATGCAAAGATTAATTGTTTGCGCTTTATGGATAATGTCTTGAATTTCCCGTGCTTTTGTGGTAAAATACAGGTGTGTTGGAAAATTCTTTTGCAGCGCGCTTAAAAATCATTAAGAGGTGTTTGAAAATGAATAAATATATCGGGCATCAGTCGCAGCTGTGCGGCGTGAGGGAGGCACGTCTGTCGGGAGGAAAGGCGGACGGTATGCGTGCTCTTGAGGTATACAATGCTTCAAAGCTGAGATTCACTGTATCGCTTGACCGCGGCGGTGACATTCCCTATCTGTTTTATGATTCAAAATCAATGTCATATATTGCGCCGTGCGGCATGGCTGCACCGCAGTATTATGATAAAGAAGGAGCGGGCTTCTTAAAATCGTTCACAGCCGATTCCTTACAACCTGCGGACTGACGGCTGTCGGCAGCCCATGCGTCGATGACGGGGAAAGCCTGCCGCTGCACGGAACGGTGTCGCACATTCCCTGTGAGCAATTTTCATATGATATTAACGATGAAAGCATTACCGTAAATCTTAAGCTTTATGACGCGGCGCTGTTTTCCCATAAGCTTATGCTCGAAAGAAAATACATATGCGGCATGAACGACGACATCCTTATCATAAGGGATAAGGTGACTAACATCGGAAGCAAACAAACGCCGTATATGATTTTATATCACTGCAATTTCGGCTATCCGCTGCTTTGCGAAAAAAGCAGGCTTGAAATTAATTCAACCGGTGTTGCCCCGAGAGACGCTCGCGCGGAGGAAGGTATTGCGGAGTGGAATAAAATATTAACGCCGCAGGCGGATTTCACGGAACAATGCTACTATCACACATTTTCCGAAAAGCCGCGGATTTCGCTCAGTAATCCCGAAATTAAGACTGAAATGACCATGACATTTTCCGATAAAAGCCTTGACTGCTTCACACAGTGGAAGATGATGGGCGAGTATGAATATGTTATGGGGCTTGAACCGGGCAACTGCCTGCCGGACGGCCGTGATGTTATGCGCGAGAAAGGGATTCTCAAATTTCTTGCTCCCGGCGAATCGGCGGAAAACGAAATCCGCTTTGAGTTTAAAAAACTGAAAAAAGCTGCGGTAAACTGAACTTGTAAAACGAGCCGCCTCCCAAAAAGTCAGACCGAAAATCCGGCAATTGGGGGGCGGCTTATTTTATGGCAGCTTTTATTTAATTTTCAAGCTTTTCAAAAGCAGCGATCCATTCCTTTGCAATCAGCTTGTGACCGGCAGGAGAGGGGTGTACGCCGTCCGCAATCCAGTGCGGCTGCGGATAAAGTTTTTCGGCGGCGCTGAACTTGTCCTGAAGCGAAACAAATGTCTGATTGTATTTTGCGGCAATGCGCGCGGTGATTCCGGCTCTTTCGTGCGTATTTTCATAAAAGTAATCCCAATTGTCAGCCGTTGCCGAGCCTTTAAGCACAAACGGCTCAAGTAGCATGAATTTTGATTTCGGAAAGCGCTCAAGCGTGTCCTCAATTAGCATTGAATACACTTTTTCAAAGCGTTTTGCGTCAACTCCGTTTTCAAAATCTACTTCGTGCCAAACTTCATTTATTCCTTCTTATTTTAAATCAATCATATTTTTTAAGCGCAGCAGGGTCAGCCTTCTTCTCATATACGGAGAGTATTCGGTGCAGGTTCTGAAAAAATCTCCGTCCTTTCCAATATCCGCGGTTGTAAGCTTGCACTTTGCTTTTATCATAGCATTCCAACATTCGTTATGGGATGGCACGCTGTGAATAATTTTTATTATGTCCTGCCATTTTTCTTTTAAGAGCTTTGGGGAAACGTAATCGGAAATCGTATCGGGTGTGTTCAGCTTTCTGACTTCATCCGCCATATTCCCGTAAAATTTGTAAACATCGTCCCAGTCAACATTCTCTTTCTTTGTTTCAATGCTTTTATGCTCCGCCAGCTCATTATAATACTTCAGCACCTCCAAAGTGCAGACTCCGATATCTTCACCGTGATAATTCGGTATTTTATTATCACGCAGCTCAACGCACTCAATCAAATGCGATATTATATGTTCGCAGCCGCTTGCAGGGCGCGAATTTTGAGTGAAGCTCATTGCAACGCCTGTTTTTATGAGTGCTTCAAAGATTTTTCCGGCAACAGCTTCATCGTTTGAATCCACCCTGTCAGCCATGCTCATGAGTTCATCAACCGCCGAGCGAGTGAGAGCGGCTATCTTTTCGCAATAGTATTCATTGATTAACAAGGCCGCCGTTTGCCAGTCAATCAGCGCAACATATTTCGCAACCATGTCACCGAAGCCGGCTGATTTTAATTCCGGAGGGGCAGCCGCCAGTATTTTTGTGTCGCCGATTATCACCTCCGGGCTTTTTGCCGGATAGCTCGATTTAAAACCGTTCTTAACAATCGGTGAGCTGTATGACGCAAAGCCGTCCATTGACGGGGCTGTTGCAAAGATGCACAGCTTTTTGTTCTTGTTTGCCGCAGCAAGGCGGCACGGGTCATTTATTGAGCCTGTACCAACGGACAGAATTGCAATGTCCTTTCCGTCAATAAGGCTTTCTATCTCCTCAACCTCCGCCATTGTTGCAACCCTCAGATTGTCATAAATACGGTACCGGAGCTTGAAATCGCAACAGCTTTGTTCAATGCCCTTTGCGGCAGACAGGGTGTTTTTATCGCATACAAGCAAAATATTTTCGGGAAAATCATTTTTGTGAAGTATTTTGCCGACTTTATTAACCAAGCCCGACCCGATTTGTATATCCTCGATTGTTGTGCGATGCACACGTCCGCAGCTGCAATGTGCGCTTTTAAATTCATTAATCATCTTCATCACATCAGTCATTTTATTCATCCTCCGCCGTTAAATTTTCATAAAGCTCCTTTATGCTTTGAAACACATAATCCGGCTTAACTCCGTATTTTTCAATATCGCTCCGCGTTCCCTCTCCGCTGAGAACAAAAATTGTGCTTATCCCGGCATTCACTCCGCATGCAATGTCTGTATATATCCTGTCCCCGACGACTGCGGTTTCTGATTTGTCAAATCCCGCAATCTCCATTGCAAGCCTTGCCATCACGGGCTTCGGCTTTCCGATAAATTCAGGTTTCTTTCCGGCTGCACGAAAAAGCATCTCGCTGAAAGAGCCGCAGTCAGGCGCACATCCGTACCATGTCGGGCATACCCAATCGGGATTTGTTGCAATGTACGCAATGTCGCGCTTTAAAAGAATGCATGCGTCTTCAATCTTTTTATATGTAAGCTCCGTGTCATACCCCATGCAAAGGCAGTCAATATCATCCGACAGCTCATCCGTAATATTAAGTCCCGATGTCTGAAGCTGCTCCCTGAATGCCTCCGTTCCGAGAGCATATATTTTATTATAATTGCATTTTGTCAGATAATCAACCGCTGCGTCAACCGATGTCAGAAAATCATTTTTATCTGCCGCTATTCCCATTTTCTTCAGCTTTTCTATATGCCCGGCAACGCTCTTTGACGAATTGTTTGTCAGGAAAATATATCTTCCGCCCGTGCTTTTGACATACTCAAGGAAATCAGCCGTTCCGTCAAACAAATCATTATCAATATATATGGTTCCGTCCATGTCAAGCAAATACAATTTTAACTGCTTCAGCTTATTCATCATGCGCCGCCTTTTCTGTTAATATTTACTGAATATTTGTGACTGTTTCATATTGACTTTATTACGGCATTTATTATATAATAACGCCGTCAGATATTGCAAGCAATGTTCTGTATAAGGCAATTCACCATGTTTTCCGTGAACAATGTTCACAAATAATCACAAGAAAGGCGGATATAAAATGCTGAAAACCGAACGTCAGGAAATGATTCTTGAAACACTTCAAAATTGCAGGCACACAACGGCAGCAGCGCTCTGTGAGCAGCTTTTTGCAAGCTATTCAAGCATTCGCCGTGATCTTGAGGAATTGGAAAATATGGGGCTTGTACGGCGCTCCTACGGAAGAGTGGAGCTTGCCGGGCGCAATCCGCTTTTAGTGTCGTACCCCATAAGAATAAACAAAAATGCAGAGCAAAAAAGAATCATCGCAAGCAAGGCGGCAAGGCTTATTAAGGAGGGAGACACGCTGTTTATCGATCCATCCTCAAGCTGCTCGTTCTTCGCGCGTGAGATTTTGCACATGAAGGGTATCACCGTTATAACAAATAATGTGGAAGTAATAAATATTATGACTCAGAGCAGCATTAACGTGATATGCAGCGGCGGCTTGCAGACCGAGCCGAACAGATATGCCCTGACCGGACCGATTGCAGAAAGCACATTTCGGAACATTCATGCCGATTGGGCTGTTTTTTCCGTCCGTTCGCTTACAAGCGGCGGGAAGCTTTATGATGTTCATTACAGCGAAACTGCACTCCGCAAGGTTATGCTTGAAAATGCCGCAAAGAGCCTGTTCCTTTGTGACGGCTCAAAGCTCGGAACAGATTCCCCGTACTATCAATGCAGCCTTGACGATGTCGATTATATGGTATGCAACAGCAAGGAATCAAAAAAGTATCTCAAAGACTATCCCGGTTTAAAGCTTTTATAACGATGCTAAAAATGGCTGTTCAACCAAAATAGGTTGAACAGCCATTTGTTCGACGATCAATCTTGGGTCAGGTATAAGCTGTTATAAGGCTGCAGCATTTTTTCCAAGCTCGCCGCATTGACCGAGCGCCGCTTCATCGGGAGCTTCGTTGACAATCAGTCCTTCACCGCCGACAAGATTTGCTCCGCTGCCTTTAACGCGTTCCTCCCAGCTGCGCATCCATTCGCCGTCTCCCCAGCCATAGGAACCGAACAATGCAACGTTTTTGCCGGAAAGCTTTGCTTCGAGCTCAGCAAAAAACGGTTCAAACTCATCTTCCTCCAAAACCTCTGCCCCCATTGCCGGGCATCCCAATATAAGCGTATCATACCGGGCGGCTTCCTCCGCCGAAATATCGGCAACCGAAAAGCACACCGTTTCGGGATTAACTGATTTTGCACCGTCATAAACCGCGTTTGCCATGGCTTCCGTGTTGCCGGTGCCGCTCCAATAAATAATTACTGTTTTACTCATTATGTAAAACCCCCTTCTGAAAAATATATAGATAGATGTGTTAATATCAGGGAAAGCCGAAGCATATCGTTATCACTCTCTATGCGGATGCACGGAAAATCTGTGCAAGCGTTTTTCCTTTTTGCACAACGTTGCGCACCAGCGCCGTTCT
>CAJJUC010000110.1 GCA_905195005.1 uncultured Eubacteriales bacterium
AAAATATGTAACGCGAACGATTGTCTTGCTGTCGGATTGTCCGATATATTCACCGCTCAGCGCCAGCTTGATATCCTTGGACGCTGTGACTGAAAAAGCGGTTTTTCCTTCGTGCGCAGCAATTTCGTTCTGATTGTAGCCATCGCGGCTTATAAGTTCAATATACTGGGAATCGCTTTGCTTGTCAAGGTCAAGAACAGCTCCGTACGGAATATAATTCTTTCCGGCAATATCAATTTTCTGTATTTTAACCGAACCGGTCTGTCCGCCGCTTGCCGCATTGTTGCTCCCAACGCAGAATGCCGCCGGGTAACCGAGTGTGTACGCGGAAGTATTATTTTTGCTCTGTGACAGCTGCTCTGATGAGGTCCTGACCTTGAAATCAAAATGCCTGTTTCTGAATACGTCCGGATACTCTCCTCCGACAGAATTGTTAACAACGCTGTTCTTTATTGTCGGAAGCGTTAGTTTTGCCGTTTTCCATCTCAGCGTGTTTGCAAGCTTTTTCCCGGTTGCTCCGGAAAGCGCCGGCGAAGAATCCGCAGATGTAGAATAGCGCGCAAGTATGCTGAAATTTCCGAAGCTGCCGCCCTCGGAAGAACCGAACGGTTTGTCGTCATAGTAGTTCATGATAAGCTTAATCTCGTCATCATCTTTGATCTTTTCCAAAAAAGCATCATTCAGCGTGAACATTATTCTGCTGCCCGCCGTTTCGAAGTCCATTGCACCGAGAACAAGGCTTTTATCGTTTGCGGCATCGTAATGATAATCTGCTGCGTGCGCGGTTATCCTGGTTGTATGCTGCCGGCCTCCGCTCGGCGCTGTGAAAATCTCGCCGCCCGTCACTCCGCTTGCAGTCAGATTATACGCTCCCGATGCGTTTATCTCATCAAGGTTATCCTTTGTGAGAACAGTTCCCTCGGGAAGTCCGCCGAGCCAAAGCCTTGCAATGTCGCTTGTTGTAACCTTTTCGGACGGTGCACTCAGCTCGCTTTCCGTTCCGGCAAAGTCAACGGAGCTCACACGGTAGAAAACCTCCGTGTTATGTTCTATCCCGACGTCTTTAAAGCTTGTTTCCGTTCCGAATGTGCTGCCGACAAAATCCGTTCCGTTGCGGTAAACATTATATCGAACAACAGGTATATTCTGAGCCGGAGCTGTCCATGCAATATCAACGGTTGAGTTCGTTACCGAAGTCTCATTAACCAAAACTCCGTACGGAGCTTGCGGCGGCGTGCTTTCCATGGGGGTCATCGATCGAACGCTTTTCCATAAAAAAGTTTTCAATGTTCTGCCGGTTATACCGCTGTCACTCTCGCCGTCAAGCACTATACTCTGTTCAAGAGTTCTGATACCGCCGCCGGCGATTGAATCAAACCTGCCCGTAACAACATTCTCAAGTATGCCATTCTTAAAAACTCCCGTAACAAGCGCCGCGGTTACTGCATTTTCCTCATCGTAATTATAGACATTCCATTTCACGCCGTATGTTCCCGCAGCGGAAAAATCAGTTGTTCTCTCGCCGTTAAAGTAATATGACGCCTGTTTCTCCGCAGCGCAGCCGCCTGCCGCAAATGCCGTCATTACCGATGAAACGCATATCGCGGCGCACAAGGTCAGTATGCTGACCGTTCTCAAAAATTTCGACTTGTTCATCATTCTTCCTCCTTTTTATTTTCAGGGTTTTCTGTTTATAATTTCAACCGATGAAACGCACCATGAATTTTCCTCCGCGGAGTATGTTCCGAGCTGGAGCGACGCTTCGTATGTCAGCCCGTTTTTAAGTGATGCGTCATCGATAAAAATTTCTGCCGTTTTCCATAAGCCGCTCCCCTTGCGGGCGATTGTCCGCAAGGAATTCTTTCCGCTGCTGTTTTGGTATACAACAGAAAGCTTTTCTCCGCCGGTTAAATCCTCTGCATTGTCAAGATATGTAACCCTTATTATCAGGTCGCTGCTTTCAGGCGAAATATAATCTTTATTAACGCCTATAAACAGTTTATTTGTACTGTTCGAATCACCGTAAAGACGTACGGCGCTTTTTGTTTCTCCGCTTAAATCCGATATGCCGCGCGCAGTCTCCGAATGAACCCCCGTGCCTCTCTTATATTCAATAAGCTGGGTATTTTCGGGGCGGTCAAAGTCAAGCGCCGCACTGCGCGGAACATAATCGCTGCATGCAATGTCAATTCCGGATATATACACGGGGTTGTTTTTCATGCCGCTGCCGACAGTTATCATTCCGCTTTTGCCGTCTGTTCCTGCAACTGTCTGAACGGCTTTGTTCACGTTTGCAAGACTGAAGGTTCTGTTTTTGAACACGTCCGGATAGTTCTTCTCAAGCGAATTATTCTTCAGCGGAATTGTGCACACCGAGGTTTTCCACTTCCGGCTGTTTTCTGCCGCTGCACCGGATGCTCCCGAAAGATCCGATCCGACGGCATACCTCACAAGCGCGGCAGCGTTTCTTCCGATATTTTTAACATATACAGGACTTTCGTTATAACCGTCAAAATAGTTTATAATAACTTTCATTTCCTGGTTTTCGTCGTTTTTAAGCTCGGTGAAAAATTCGCTGTCCTCGGGGATTGAAATTAACAGTCTTCCCATATTCTCTCCGAATGAAACTGCATTCATGCCTATCCGGCTTCCCGCTTCATACTCAAACATCGGACTGACGGCATTAATATCCGCCGAATTTCCCTCTCCGTCACCTAAAATAAAGTGAACAGCCTCGATATTTTCATTTGCCGACAGCAGCGAACAATCATCATCGCTTAACGCCGCCTTATCTTCGCCATCGGCAATCTGCGCTGCCGCCGCACCCAAATACAGTCTTGCAATGCCCTTTGTTACAGCAGGAGCGCTTTTCTCACTTCTGTTCCCCTCTTCTCCCGGCGCGTCAACGGCGCTCACTGCATATGTTACCTCCGTTTTGTGCCCTATGCCGACATCTTTAAATTCCGTGACATTGCCGAATGTGCTCCCGACATATTTACCATCGGGATTATCGCTGTCAAAGCGGTATACATTATAATACATAACCGCATCGGCGTCATCGCAGCTTTCACTCCATGTAATATCCGCCGTTGAGTTGGTCACATGCGTAATCGTAACATTTTCGGGCGCTGCAGGGGGCGTGTTTCCCTGAGGAACAAGTTCCGCCAAAGAATTTAGAACATAGCCCTTTACCTCCGCCGTTCCCGTTTCCGAAACCGACACATCGGCAGCAAGCTCCGCGGTTTCGCCGGCAGCAATGCTTTTTTCCGCAAAGCTCACGTTCTTAAGCTCATGCGTCTGCCTGTCAAAAACGCCTGCCATCAGCACTGAATTGATTGCGCCCGATTCTCCGTAATTATGCACGGTTGTTCTGACCCTGTAATTCCCGGGGCGTGAAAAATCTTCTGTTTCGGTTTCCGTGTTTCCATCAGCCAGAATATAGTATTTCACGGCAGAAACATCCGCCTTATCCGCAAGGCTGTAATCCGCGGCAAAAGACGGCGCCGAGCTGAGGAGCAAAGTCACAATGCATATGAATACCGATATTTTTTTCATAAGCCGAATTTTCATCATATTCATTCCTCCGTCAATTAAATATCACAACATCGTAGCACAGTCCGTACCTCAGCCGCGCAACAATGCGCGAGGGACTTCCGTTTTCCATCAGTGTGCAAAGCTCCGAGCCTGTTGATGGAATATACATCTGAGTTTCGGGGTTGTATGAATAATACTTAGTCAGATAACTCGTTGACAGGGTATAACGCTCACCGCCGGTATCTATGCAAAGTGCGTCACCGTCACGGGAAAACGCATCCCCGGCAATAGCCTGCTGGCTATTCCACAGATTGCTGCCAATTTTAATTCCGCGTGCATTTTCCCACTTGTCGTTCGGATTGTAAAGCTTTTTAAAATCCTCTATCTCGCCATAGTTTATGCGGTCATATGTCACCAGCATAATATCTCCGTCTTTAATCGGAGGTACCGTGTACTTCTCTTTGCAGTAGCGCGACGGGCGGCAAATCGCCGTCTGACCTTTTTTATAGCCGTACATCAGAACAGAATCGTCTCCGTCATCATCGGTGATGCCCTTCACCTTATTAACCAAAAGCAGGTTATAATCCCACACATATGTTCTGTCAAGAATTTCCGACATTATGCATTTAACACTTCCGGAATATCCGTAGTCAAAAACATCACATCTGATTTTCGGTCCGTCAAGCATATGCGGCGCATCGGAAACGTAAATATCGTCCTCTGTCAGCCGGGCTGTTTCCGACGGTCTCACAACGTTGAAAAACGCTTTGGCATTGCACGGATAAAAGCTCTTTTTTATATCACTGCTGTAAAGAATATACTGCGCGGCGGTATATACGTAGCTGTATCCCGTTAAACCGTAGAATTCGTCCGTTCCGTTATACTCTTTAATTTTCTTATCCGAAGAATCCGTATGATTATATGAAACAGCCGTATAAAGCTTATTTACCTGTCCGTTTGAATCAAGCGAATATTTCAGCATTTGCTGCACTGCACGCTCTCCTCCTCCGCACAGCTTTGTCAGAACCTCCGTGCTTTTCGCTTTAGCGCTTCCGTTAAACTTTACCGAATCGGCAAGCTCAAGCACCTCGCACCTGTTCGTCTGTGTGTAAATTTTAAGACGAACCTTGCCGCTGATTCTGTTCTTTCTGTCCGCTTCCAAAAGGTAACCGTAAAGCTCGCCCGATTTATCCTGCATTTTTATTGCGGCAACCTCACCGCGCGAATTCAGAAGAAACAACGCACAGTCTCCGTTTTTCAGCGCACCGTATTCGGAACCTGATGACAGTCCGCGCGAAACCTTGTATTCCTTTGAATCTATTCCGATAATGCTCACGCCCGATTCATTCGCCCCGAGCGATGTAATAGTTCCTGTAAATGAACTGCGAACTCTTTTAATTTGAATAATTTTATCCTCTGCATCCGCATCCCTGCTTTCGGTTACCTCAAGCAAATCGTCCGCAGCAATTCCCGAAAGCGAAATATCATTTCCATTTTCGTCCTTCAGACTCGCAAAAAGCGCCTTGTCAAGATCATAAGCCGCCGCAGCGCCGCTGCCCTTCGTGTATATTATATTTTTGTTTTCATCAACCGAAATAACTCTGCCGTATTCAATGCTGTTTATTATAACAACGCTTGCCCCTTCCGCATTTTCTTCGCCGATTATTTCCACCGTTCCGTCCTTCACTGCAAAATCGGAGGGCTTAGGGGAAATTCTTCTTCCGTTGTAAATAACGTCGGCATACTGTGAAATATGAATCCTTTTTGAAGATTCTGCAAGCTTGATATACTGCTGCGAATGAGCGGACGGGTCATCATCGATTTCCGCGGCAGAATAAACACTGCTGTTCTCACCGCGTGCATTTATAAATACCGCCTCGGACTCCGAACCGCTGTAATAATAAACATCAACCTTTTTGCCGATATAATAATTATAATCCGGAGCGCATTTTTCAATTGTCATATCCCCAACAACAATTGCATTTCGCCCCGTTTCGGCATAACCTCCGAGAGCGCAGAATTGCGTTGCGTTTACCCGGCCGGTAAGCTTGTAAATTTTTCTGTATGCTTCAAGAAAGGTTCTTCCGCTGCGCGCAATCTCCGTTTTCGCTCCCGAAAATGAAACCTCCTCCGCCATTTCAGTGTTCATCGCATTGTACAAAAGCATCATGGCGTCATTCCCGGAAAGAATTTCCGCGTCCGATGCTCCGTCTGTCAGCTTCAGCTTTGACGCAAGTGACCGGTAACCGTTATAAAATCCTCCACCGTTTTCGGCAGGCAAGGCATATCCGAGCGCAGTCACAAGCATTTTCAATGCTTCGTCTTTTGTTATTTCCCGCTCGGGATGGAAGTACTGCCCGTCACCGCAGACTATTCCCATTGCGGCAAGATATGAAACTGAAGCTGCCGCAAAGTTATCCGCCGGCACATCCTCAAAATATGCTGACGGCTCCGGCATTTCATCGCCTGCCATTGAAAGCGCGAGAAGCTTGGCAAAGCGTGCGCGCGTGACTGTTTTATCACCGCTCAGGTCGTATGATGCAACGGCTGCGGCAAGCTGCATTTTTTTGGAGCTTGTTTCAGCCGATCCGCACGGCGGCAAAGTGCAGGCTATCATTATGCAGGAAATCACAGCGGTCATTATTTTCTTAATTCTCATAAATGCCTGTCTCCTCCGATCGGTTCATTTTTTGAAGAGTCTTATAAATTATGTTTGCTGCTTCAGCACGCGTGCAGCCGCGCAGGGGCTCAATTCCAGTCTCCGTTCCGTTTACAATTCCTTCTCCGCAAAGCGCCCCAACAGCCTCCGATGCATAGCCGCTTATAAGACCGGCATCCGCAAACGAGGTCTTTCCCTCGCCGCTGAAAACATATCCGCTGTTTTTCATTGCACGGTAAATCATAACAATGAGATCCTGGCGGCTTACTTTTGTTCCGACGCCAAACCGATTCTCTGCAACGCCGTTTGTAATTCCGGCTTTATATGCCGCATTAACGTAAGGAGCATACCACGCTGAAATTTCAACATCGTCAAATGCGCTGTCCGCACAGGGCTTAATATCAAATGCCTCTGTTACGATTTTCGCAAGCTGTTCCCGAAGCACCGGCGATGACGGTTGAAATTCTCCGTTTCCGATGCCGCTTAAAACTCCGTCTTTTGTAAGTTCGGATATTGCACTGTATGCCCAATGCTCGTTTGAAACATCCGAATATACAATTCCCGCCTCTGCTTTGGGCTTTGCAATCGGCGCAGGCGGTCTTTGCGTGCCGATGCTTACGCCTCCTCCGCCGCCCTTTGACGAGCCGCCGGAGGATTCCGCACCTTTTCTGTCATTAAGCAGAGCTTTAATTCTTTCATCAACAACACTTTTTATCTGCTCCGCACTTGTAAATTTTCTTCCGCCTTCTATATTCATGCACTTCGAAACTTCATACTCGCTGAGCTTGCCGTAACCATTGTAATCCGAAAAATCAATCCCGAGCAATTCGGCATTTTCTTTCACGGCTTCATATGCGCGCTCATATGTTCCTGCATTATTAACCGATGCAACGGCGCAGAGCTGTTTTATGAAAAACGCAGGACAAGTCTTTTCGGTTTTGTAATCCGAATAATTAACAATATTTTTTCTGTTATATTTAATCAGCGCGCAAACGTCTTCTTTATTCCCAACATAATCCGGCCGTGAAAGAACCGCGTTTAATTCCAGCTCTGACGAATATTTTTCAAGCTTGCCTGCAAGCTCCGAAGAACCGCAGGTCTCGATGTCGGCAAGTGCGCAGCTCCTTTTAAAAGCTGCCTGCAGTCTGCCGATGCCGTCATAAGACCTCATATTGAAAAGGTATTTGCAAACTTCATTCTTTGATAATTTGTATATTTCGCTTTCCGTATCGAGCGAAAGAATATCGCTGTTCTTTATTGCCTCACTGTAATCTCCGTCAATAATTTCCGCCGTTTCCGAATGATTCTTTGCCGAATTCAGCTTTCCGATGACTTCCGCGGCTATTTTCTCCGACACATAAAGCACCTTTTGATCATTCCCTGAAACTGCCT
>CAJJUC010000111.1 GCA_905195005.1 uncultured Eubacteriales bacterium
GTTCTGGTGAGCGGAACAGACGGCGTGGGCACAAAGCTTAAGCTTGCGTTTCTGCTCGGAAAGCACGACACTGTCGGAATCGACTGCGTTGCAATGTGCGTGAACGATATAATCTGCTGCGGAGCAAAGCCCTTGTTTTTCCTTGACTATATTGCGTGCGGAAAGAACTATCCCGAAAAAATCGCGGAGATAGTTTCGGGAATCGCAGAGGGCTGCGTGCAGGCGGGCTGCGAACTCATCGGCGGAGAAACTGCCGAAATGCCCGGATTTTACGATGCCGAGGAATATGACCTTGCAGGCTTCAGCGTCGGCGTTGTTGACAAATCAAAAATACTTGATAAAACTGCAATTACAGAGGGCGACGTTATTATTGCGCTTGCGTCGAGCGGAGTTCATTCAAACGGATTTTCGCTTGTCAGAAAGGTTTTCGATGTTGAAAACAGCGATATAACATCGCCTGTTGATTTTCTCGGCGGAAAATCGCTCGGCGAAACGTTGCTCACACCCACAAAAATATATGTTAAGCCGATGCTTGCACTTTTCGATAAGGTTACGGTTAAGGCTATTTCGCATATTACGGGCGGCGGCTTTTACGAAAATATTCCGCGCAGCCTGCCCGACGGCTTCGGCGCAAAAATAGAGCGCAGAGCCGTGAAGGTTCTCCCGATTTTCGAGCTGCTCGCAAAAACGGGAAATATTGACGAACACGATATGTTCAACACCTTTAATATGGGCGTCGGAATGAGCGTTACCGTCAGCAAAAACGATGCGGACAAGGCGCTTGAAATTCTCCGTGCAAACGGTGAGGACGCTTATATTATCGGTGAAATCATAAAGTCCGATGAAAGCGTGACAATATGCTGAGGGCAAGAATTGCCGTTTTGGTTTCGGGCGGCGGCACAAATTTGCAGGCGCTTATCGACGCGCAGAAAAGAGGCGTAATATCAAGCGGAGAGATTGCTCTCGTCATTTCAAACAACGAAAATGCATATGCACTCACGCGGGCAAAGGAAAACGGAATTGCCGCCGAGGTTGTTAAAAAAAGCGGCGGAAATCAAGCTGCTTTTGAGGCAAAATTATCGGCGCTGCTTGAAAAAAACAGGATTGACTTAATCGTTCTTGCCGGGTTCATGAGCATACTCAGCGAAAGCTTCACATCGCGGTATCCCAAGAGAATAATAAACGTGCACCCGTCGCTGATTCCCTCCTTCTGCGGAAAAGGCTTCTACGGACTTCGTGTTCACGAGGCGGCGCTCAGCCGCGGCGTTAAAGTAACGGGGGCAACGGTTCATTTTGTCAATGAAATACCGGACGGCGGAGAAATAATTTTACAGAAGGCAGTTAAGATTTTAAAAACCGACACGCCGCAATCGCTTCAAAAGCGCGTTATGAAAATTGCGGAATGGAAGATACTGCCGCAGGCGGCGCAGCTCGTTTGCGAAAATATTGTAAAGGAGAGCGAAAAATGAACGTTTACGAAATAAAATCCATGGGTGAAAGAATAAAAGGCAATTCATATGTCGGGCGCGGAATCACGGTCGGCAAAAGCGCAGGCGGAAAATATGCCGCGGCGGCATATTTTATCATGGGAAGAAGCGAAAATTCGCGCAACAGAATATTTGCGGAAAGCGGCGATGATGTTACGATATTCCCGTTTGACGAATCAAAGGTTGAAGATCCGTCGCTTATCATTTATTCGCCGATAAGAAAGCTTGACAACAGGCTCATCGTAACAAACGGCGACCAGACGGACACCATATGCAATTTTCTTAAAACGAAGCGCAATTTCATTCAGGCGCTGAACACGCGCGGCTTCGAGCCCGATAAGCCGAATTTTACCCCGCGGATAAGCGCGATGCTGACGTTTGATAAGAGTAACTTTTCGTATGATATGAGCATCTTGAAAAGCATTGACGAAAACGGAAGCGCCTGCTCGCGCTTCACATTCAGCTATCCGTCAGTCAGCGGATTGGGGCATTTCATTCACACTTATAACTGTGACGGTAATCCGATTCCGTCCTTCACGGGTGAGCCGGAGCGCGTGTCCGTTCCGGATTCAATTGACGAATTTACAAATGATATCTGGAATAATCTTGATGAAAACAACCGTGTTTCGCTTTATGTGAGGTATATTGACCTTGAAACCGGTGAAGCCGAAAACAGGATGATTAATAAGAATAAATAAGGAGACCGACATGGATAGTTCAAAGAAAAAATATATTTCGCCGTTTTCAACGCGCTATGCCTCCGATGAAATGCAGCATGTTTTTTCAGAGGAGTTTAAGTTTAAAACATGGCGCAGACTCTGGATTGCGCTTGCAAAGGCTGAAAAGCAGCTCGGACTCGATATAACGGACGAACAGATTGCCGAAATGGAGAAGTTTAAGGACGACATTAATTATGAGGTTGCGCAGGAGCGCGAAAAGCTTGTCCGCCACGATGTTATGAGCCATGTTTATGCTTATGGGCAGCAGTGCCCCAAGGCAGAGCCGATTATCCACCTCGGCGCAACAAGCTGCTATGTCGGCGACAACACGGATGTTATTATAATGAAAGAGGCTTCCGGAATTATTCTTGCAAAAGCGGCACAGGTTGTGAAAAATCTTGCGGAATTTGCGGAGGAATATAAGGCGCTTCCGTGCCTTGCCTACACGCATTTGCAGCCGGCGCAGCTCACAACGGTCGGAAAGCGAGCCACACTTTGGATGTATGAGCTTATTTCGGATATTGAGGAGCTGGAGCACAGAATAAAAACGCTGAAGCTTCTCGGTTCAAAAGGAACAACCGGAACGCAGGCGAGCTTTATGGAGCTTTTTTCGGGTGATGAGGAAAAGGTTAAAAAGCTTGAGGCGCTGATCGCCGAGGATATGGGATTTGAAAGCTGCGTTGCTGTTTCGGGGCAGACATATTCGCGGAAAACGGACGCATACTTCCTTTCCGTTCTTTCCGGCTTTGCGCAGAGCGCTTATAAATTTTCAAATGATTTGAGAATCCTTCAGTCATTTGAAGAAATGGAGGAACCGTTTGAAAAAAATCAGATCGGTTCTTCAGCAATGCCTTACAAGCGCAATCCCATGCGCTCGGAGCGCATTTCCTCGCTTGCGCGCTATGTTATCTGCGATTCGTTAAACCCGGCATTTACAGCCGGAACACAGTGGTTCGAACGCACGCTTGACGATTCCGCAAACAAGAGAATTTCGGTTGCTGAGGCATTTCTGGCAGTTGACGCAATCTTAAACATTTATATTAATGTGACCGGCGGACTGGTTGTTTATGATAAGGTTATCCATCGCCGCATTATGGAAAAGCTGCCGTTTATGGCAACGGAAAATATTATGATGCAGGCTGTGAAAAAGGGCGGAAACCGCCAGGAGCTGCATGAAAAGCTGCGCGTTCATTCCCATGCTGCCGCCGCAAAGGTGAAGCTTGAGGGCGGAAAAAATGACCTTATCGAACGGATTGCCGCAGATGATGCATTCCCCGTAACGCTTGAAGAAATAAAATCCGAGCTTGACCCGAAGCTTTACATCGGCAGAAGCGTTTCGCAGGTTGAGGAATTTCTTGCGGAAATCGCAAAGCCCGTCACAGACAAGTATTGCAAAGAAGAAATCAAGGCTGTTCTGAATGTGTAAGGAGGAAAAAAGATGCATGAATTTGAATTGAAATACGGCTGCAATCCCAATCAGAAGCCTGCCCGTATATATATGAAAAACGGAGAGCTTCCGATTGAGATTCTCAACGGCAGACCGGGATACATAAATTTTCTCGATGCGCTCAACAGCTGGCAGCTTGTAAAAGAGCTTAAAGAAGCGCTCGGAATGTGCGCGGCAACCTCGTTTAAGCATGTCAGCCCAACGTCGGCGGCTGTCGGTGTGAAAATGAGCGATGAGCTTAAAAAAGCATGTTTTGTTGACGATATTGCAGATCTCGATTCTTCGCCGCTTGCAACGGCATATGCACGTGCGCGCGGAACGGATAGGATGAGCTCGTTCGGGGACTGGATTGCGCTATCCGATAAGTGTGACGCAGTTTGCGCGCGCCTTATTGCGCGCGAGGTTTCGGACGGAATAATTGCACCCGATTATGATGACGACGCACTCGAAATCCTTAAATCCAAGAAAAAGGGTGCATACAATATTGTTAAAATCGACCCGTCATATGTTCCCGAAGCGACAGAGCACAAGGACGTGTTCGGAATAACGTTTGAGCAGGGAAGAAATAACTTTATAATTAACCGTGAGCTGCTCGGAAATATCGTAACGGATAACAAAAACATGCCCGAGCCGGCAGTGCGTGATTTGATTATTTCACTTATAACGCTTAAGTACACGCAGTCAAATTCAGTGTGCTTTGCGGCGGACGGTCAGGCAATCGGCGTGGGCGCAGGTCAGCAGTCGCGTATTCACTGCACGCGCCTTGCTGGAAATAAAGCGGACTTATGGCATCTCAGGCAGCATGAAAAAGTGCTGAATCTTCCTTTTAAAGAAGAAATCCGCCGCCCCGACCGTGACAATGCAATCGATATATACCTTTCGGAGGATTCTGACGATGTTTTGGCTGACGGAAACTGGCAGGCGCTTTTCACAAAGCGCCCCGAACCGTTCACAAGGGCGCAGCAGCGCGAATATCTTGCAGCGCTTTCCGGCGTTGCACTCGGTTCGGACGCATTTTTCCCGTTCGGCGATAACATTGAACGCGCGGCAAAAAGCGGCGTGAGCTACATTGCGCAGCCCGGCGGTTCAATCCGTGATGATAATGTTATCGAGTGCTGCAATAAGCACAACATGGTTATGGCAATGACGGGAATGCGCCTGTTTCATCATTGATAGGAGGGGAAATATATGAAAATAATGGTAGTCGGCGGCGGCGGCCGCGAGCATGCAATTATAAAAAAGCTTAAGGAAAGCCCCAAGGCTGAAAAGATTTATGCCCTCCCCGGAAACGGCGGAATTGCCGCGGATGCGGAATGTGTGCCGATAGGTGCAAAGGATATTGACGGCATTGTGAAATTTGCAGTTGAAAATAAGATTGATTTTGCCGTTGTCGCGCCGGATGATCCGCTTGTACTCGGTGCGGTTGACGCACTGAACGCCAAGGGCATAAAGACATTCGGACCCGATAAAAAGGCGGCGATAATTGAGGGCAGCAAGGTCTTTTCAAAGCAGCTCATGAAAAAGTACGGGATTCCGACTGCCGCATATGAAAGCTTTTCCGATATGGAAAAAGCGCTTGCATATGTTGAAAACGCCGCTGCGCCTATGGTTGTCAAGGCAGACGGGCTTGCTCTCGGAAAAGGCGTTATAATCGCGCAGACGCGTGAAGAAGCGAAAAATGCCGTGAAAACAATCATGGGTGACAGGATTTTCGGCGAAAGCGGCAGCAGCATTGTTATTGAAGAATTTCTCACAGGTCCCGAGGTTTCGGTTCTTGCATTCACAGACGGGAAAACGCTTGTTCCGATGGTTTCGTCAATGGATCATAAGCGCGCTCTTGACAACGACAAGGGGCTTAATACCGGCGGAATGGGCACTGTTGCACCGAATCCGTATTACACGGAGGATATTGCAAAGGAATGTATGGAAAAGATTTTCATGCCCACTGTTGACGCGATGAATCAAGAGGGGAGAAGCTTTTCCGGCTGCCTGTACTTCGGGCTTATGCTCACGGAGAACGGCCCTAAGGTAATCGAATATAACTGCCGTTTCGGCGATCCCGAAACGCAGGTTGTGCTTCCGCTTTTAAAAAGCGATTTGCTTGAAATCATGCTTCATATATATGATAAAACGCTTGACAAAGCAACCGTTGAATTTGAAAACGGCTGTGCGTGCTGCGTTGTCATGGCGTCGAGCGGATATCCGCAGAAATACGAAACAGGGTTTGAAATTTTAATGCCGTCAGACAAAAATATCTATGTTGCCGGTGCAAAAACGGAAGGCGGAAAGCTTCTCACATCGGGCGGCAGAGTTCTCGGAGTAACGGAAACGGGAAAAACGCTTTCCGAGGCGATTGACAAAGCTTATAATACTGTAAAGCAAGTCGGCTTTACAAATGCATACTACAGAAAAGATATAGGAAAAAAGGCGCTTGAGGCAGAAAGGAACTGACACATGGTTTTCAGAATTTATGTCGAAAAAAAGAAGGGTCTTGACAATGAGGCCCGCGCGCTTAAAAAGGATTTAAACGAGCTTTTGCAGCTTAAAACGGTGGAGTCGGTGCGGATTTTCAACCGTTACGATGTTGAAAACATTTCAAAAGAGCTTTTTGATTATGCGGTAAAAACAGTGTTTTCCGAGCCGCAGCTCGATAACACAACAGCTGCTGTTCCGACCGGCGACTGCGTTTTCGCGGTTGAGTATCTTCCCGGGCAGTTCGATCAGCGCGCTGCGTCGGCTGCCGAATGTATTCAGATTATATCAAAGGGCGACCGCCCGGCGGTAAAAACAGCAAAAGTATATGTTCTCGGCGGAGATATTTCGGCGGAAACTGCCGAAGCGGTGAAAAAATACGTAATCAACCCCGTTGAAGCGCGCGAAGCGTCAATGGAATGTTTTGAAACGCTTAAAGCCGATTACTCTGTTCCAACGGAGGTTGAAATGATTGACGGATTCCGAGCCTTTTCACGTCCGGAGCTTGAAAAGTTTCTTCAGGCGCGCGGCTTGGCGATGGATATTGACGATCTTTTATTCTGCCAAAGCTATTTTATAAAGGAGCAGCGCGACCCGACAATCACGGAAATTAAAATGATTGATACATATTGGTCGGATCACTGCCGTCATACCACATTTTTAACAACGGTTGACAGCGTTCGGTTTGAGGACGAGGTTCTGCGCAGGGCGTACGACCGTTATATTTCCGTGCGCAGCGAGCTTGGGCGCACAAAGCCGATAAATCTTATGGATATTGCAACAATTGCCGTTAAATATCTTAAAAAGCAAGGAAAGCTTGATAAGCTTGATGAATCGGAGGAGATTAATGCCTGCACCGTTAAAATGGATGTTGATGTTGACGGCAAAACGGAAAAATGGCTGCTTCTCTTTAAAAACGAAACGCACAATCATCCGACTGAAATCGAACCGTTCGGCGGCGCGGCAACGTGTATCGGCGGCGCAATCCGCGATCCGCTTTCGGGCAGGAGCTATGTTTACGCGGCAATGCGAGTGACGGGTGCGGCTGATCCGACAGTTCCCGTTTCGCAAACACTCAAGGGCAAGCTGCCGCAGCGTAAAATCGTGACGACTGCCGCAAACGGATACAGCTCATACGGAAACCAGATCGGGCTTGCCACAGGTCAGGTTGACGAAATTTATCATGACGGATATGTTGCAAAGCGAATGGAAATCGGCGCGGTTATCGGCGCAGCGCCGCAGAAAAACGTTCGCAGAGAATGCCCGGCGCCGGGCGATGTTGTTATTCTGCTCGGCGGAAAGACAGGGCGCGACGGCTGCGGCGGCGCAACAGGCTCATCCAAGTCGCACAGCCTTACCTCGCTTGAAAGCTGCGGCGCAGAGGTGCAGAA
>CAJJUC010000112.1 GCA_905195005.1 uncultured Eubacteriales bacterium
ATTCCGACGGAGTGATTACCGTGCGCGGAGAATGTGAGGGCGTGATAACGCGTGCGCCGCGCGGGCAGAACGGATTCGGTTACGACCCTGTTTTCTATATTGAATCGCTCGGAAAAACGACGGCGGAGCTTCCGGCGGATGAAAAAAATGCTGTGAGTCACCGCGGAAAGGCGCTGCGGCTTCTTAAAGAAAAACTGAATAAATCAAAATGAGAGCGGCGCTTTTGCGCCGCTCCCGATAAGTTAAAAATGATTAGCAACCGCAGCCGTTGTTGCAGTTATTGCAACCGCAATCGTTACCGCCGCATGCGCAGCCAATAAGCAGGATTATGATAATAAGGAAGATTATCCATTCGCAACCGCAACCGTTATTTCCCCAGAACATAGTAAGTCTCCTTTCAGATATATGACTAAGATTTATATATTCAGTAGGTTCTACCTACAGTAATATAGTATGAAAAATGTCGGATTTTGTTCCTCTCTTTTTTGATTATTATTAAAAAAACAGGAAATAATAGCAACGTAAACAAAGAAAAGAAAGGAACATGAGTCATGAAAAAACTTTTATGCCTGCTTGCAGCTTCGCTGATAATGCTTACTGCATGCGGAAACGACAATACGCAGGATGCGCCGGACAACAATAATTCGATGACAAACGAAGCTGTTGACAACGATAAAAGCAACGCCGGAAGCGACGCTAAAAACGCGGCTGACGATACGGGAGACGCTGTGGGAGATGCTGTTGACGACGCAGCGCGCGGAGCAGAGGATATTACGAACGGTGCAACCGACGCCATTGACGATACGGTCGGCGGAGTGAAAAACGCGGTTGACGATATGACAGACAATAAATAAATACGGCGGCATTACCGCCGTACATAGAAAGTGTGGTCAGATAATGAAAAAAACAGAGATTAAAAAGGGAATAGAGCTGAGCATGATATGCGACAAAAAGTTTAAGGAGTTCCGTGCATGTGTTCTGATTCACCGTCCTCTTTCGCGCGGAGAGGTGACGAAAAATTCCCTTATGACAGCCGTTATGCGCATGCAAAGCGGAAATTACCCCGATGCGACAGCCGTTTCAACGGCGCTTGAGGAGCTTTACGGCGCGGATATGACGGCGCGCGCAAGCAAGTATGGGGAAGAGCAGATTATAAAAGTAGGCATTCAGGCAGTTTCCTCCTCGGTAATCGGTAAGGGGGATAATTTCGGCAGCGCGCTTTATTTGTTGTTCGATATTGCGTTTAACGCCGGCAAAAACGGCAGATTTTCGGAACAAATATTCGAAAACGAGCGTGAGAATATTAAAAATGCAATTTTATCGCAGCAAAACGACAAGCGTTCCTACAGTGTGCTTCGCTTGCAGGAGGAGATGTGCAAGGACGAGCCGTACGGAATCAATCCCATCGGTTACACGGAGGAGCTTGCCAAAATATCGGCTGAGGGGCTTTACAGTCATTATCAGAGCGTGCTTGCGGAAAGCCGCATAGATATTATCTTCACGGGTAATTTTGACGAAAGCGAGCCGCAGCGCTTTATACAAAAAATCTTTCGCCGCGTGACGGAGGCATTACGCTTTCCGTCATTAAGAGTGAAGCGGGCGAAGTGAAAACCGTGACCGATAGAATGGATGTGACGCAGGGAAAGCTTTGCATGGGCTTCCGCAGCACAAATGAGATGACGCCCGAAACATACCCTGCGGTTATAGTTTACAACACTCTTTTCGGCGGCAGCGCAACAAGCAAGTTGTTTAACAATGTGCGCGAAAAGCTGAGCCTTTGCTACTATGTCAACAGCAATATTGACAGGCTGAAAAGAATAATGATTGTCCGCAGCGGCGTTGAATTTGAGAATTTCGAAAAAGCATATGATGAAATTATGCTTCAGCAGCAGCTGACGGAGAACGGAGAATTTGACGATGCGGAAATCTGCGCAGCGAAAAAGCAGCTGATAAACGCATACAAATCGAATTACGACAGCATCGGGGCAATGGGCGAATACAACACGATGCAGCTGATTATGGGAACGGACGTTCCGATTAGTGAAATGATTGAGCGTATTCAAAATGTGACGAGAGAAGAAATCGTTTCCGCTGCGAAATCGATGAAGCTTGATACCGTTTATATGCTGAAAAGCGATAAGGAGGCGGAATGATGAAATTCGTAAAGACAACCGATGAAAAACTTGGCGAAACCGTGTGCCGCGGAGTGCATGAAAGCGGACTGACAGTTATCCTTATAAAAAAGAAGAATTTCTGCAAAAGCTATGCAACCTTCAGCACGAAATACGGGTCAGTCAACACTGAATTTGTCGTTCCGGGAGAGCAGACGCCGACAAAGGTTATAGACGGAATCGCTCATTTCCTTGAGCATAAGGTATTTGAGCAGCCGGACGGAACGAACGCATTTAACGATTTCTCAAAATACGGGGCAAATGCAAACGCATTTACAAGCTTTGCCGTTACAAACTATCTGTTTTCATGCACGGATAATTTCTATGAAAACCTCGAAATTCTGCTCGGATTTGTTCAGACACCTTACTTCACGGAGGAAAACGTTGAAAAGGAAAAGGGAATTATCGCGCAGGAAATCCGCATGTATGATGACGACGCGGATCAGGTTTGCTATTACAACTGCCTTAAGGCAATGTACAAAAACCATCCCGTAAGAACGGAAATTGCAGGGAGCGTTGAGGAAATCATGAAAACAACGCCCGCGCTGCTTTATAAGTGCTACAAAACTTTTTATCATCCTTCGAACATGGCTCTTATCTGCGTGGGAGACCTTGACGAGCAGCGCATTGCGGAGCTTGTGGATAAGCACATAAAAACAGAAAAGACGCAGGGCAGCATTGTTCAGGTGTTCCCCGGTGAACCGCGGACGGTAAACAAAAAATATGCCGAGGCATATTTTGATATTCCGATGCCTATGTTCATGCTCGGATTTAAAGATAAGGAAGTCGGCGGCAGCGGCGCGGATATGCTGAAGCGTGAAATTCTCACAAGCTGTATTCTGCGCGTCCTGTTCGGGAAAAGCAGCCCGTTTTACCGCCGCCTTTATGACAGCGGGCTGATAAACAAAAGCTTTGCCGCGTTTTACGAATATGAGGACAGCTTCGGCTATGCTGCAATCAGCGGAGAATCGCGCGATCCGAAGGCAGTGGAAAAGGAAATATACAAAACCGTTTCCTCGGCGGCGGCAAGCGGAATAGACCGCGAAGCATTCAAGCGTGCGAAAAAGGTTCTTTTCGGGTCAAACGCCGCGTCCTTTGACAGTGTTGAAGAGCTCGGCAATGAATATATGTTTGCATTTCACCGCGGAGTTGAGCTGTTCGACTATCCGGAAATCTGCATGTCGCTGACGGCGGAGGAAGCCGACGCGCGAATAAAAGAACTGTTTGATAAGGAGTGCGGCAGTCTGTCGGTTGTGCTGCCGAAAAAATGATATGAATAATATATCCTTTCCCAAGCTCGGGCTTGAATTTAACATTGACCCGATTGCGCTTCGCTATAGTTTCCTCGGCGGCGGCATTCACTGGTACGGCATTATAATTGCACTGGGCATAGTGCTCGCCGTGCTCTACTGCCGCGCCGAGGCAAAGCGCGTGGGGGAAAATCCCGATCTTATCTCGGATTTGGTGCTGTATGCAATCCCCGTATCGGTTATATTTGCGCGTACATATTACGTGATTTTTTCGTGGGACGATTATAAGGACGATTTAAAAAGCATTTTCTATGTCTGGGAGGGCGGAATTGCCATATACGGCGCGGTGATAGGCGCTGTGCTTACCGCCTGGATATTTTTCCGCGCCAAAAAACGCAGCGTTCTTAAAATGTTTGACATTTGCTGCATGGGGCTTTTGATAGGACAGGCGATAGGCAGATGGGGGAATTTCGTGAACTGCGAAGCTTTCGGCGGACCGTGCTCTCTTCCGTGGGGGATGAGCATAAACGGGGCGCCGCCGGTGCATCCGACATTTCTGTATGAATCGCTCTGGAATGCCGCGGGGTTTGTTATCCTGCATTTTCTCTGCAGAAAAAAGCCTTTTGACGGATTTGTGTTTTTTTCATACCTGACATGGTACGGAGCAGGGCGGTTTTTTATTGAAGGAATGCGCACCGACAGCCTGTATTGGGGAAATATACGCGTTTCGCAGCTTGTTGCACTTTTGTGCATATTGTGCGGAATTACGGTTTTATCGGCAATGTTCACAAGAAAAAGAAAAGAGAAAGAGAAAATTTCCACAAAATGAATATATTTAAGATAAATTTAAGAAATAAGACTATTGACTTTTTCTGCATTACAATGTACAATGTATATGCAGTACTGAAACAAATTATACACTGCAAAGGAGAGGCATTATGAGAACTTCAAAAACATTTCTTGCACTTGCTTTGGCGTTTGCGATGATTTTGTCATCCGTGTGCGTCTTTGCGGCTGATACGGCGGCAGACACAACGGCGGCATCGGGAACGGCAACAAGTGAATCGGTCAATTCAACGGCTACGTTTTCCGATGTTCAAACGGGAACGGTTGTCGGCGACGCGGTTGCAAAGCTTGTGACCTACGGCATCCTTTCGGGATATCCGGACGGAACATTTAAGCCGGACGGCGAAATCACAAGGGCGGAATTTGCAGCGGTTATCGCACGTTTCAACAAGATTGACACATCCCTCGGCTCCGACGCCGTTACAGGATTTTCGGATTTGGACAACGATTCGTCCAGAGCATGGGCTCGCCCGTACGTTAAGGCGGCTGTCGATGCAAAAATTATCAACGGCTTTGAAGACGGTACTTTCAGAGCTGCCGAGCCTGTTACATATGAACAGGCTGTAAAAATGATTATTTGCGCAATCGGATATGCACCCATTGCCGAAAGTGAGCTGAACCTTCTTAAAAAGACTCAGCCCGCAACGGTTACATGGTCATCCGGTTATATTTCGGCGGCAAACAAAAACAATATAACGAAGAATGCAATCAGCGCAAATGTTACGGAAGCGGCAACGCGCGGAACGGTTGCGGTTCTTGTAAGCAATGCGGTTGATGCACCGCCCATCAAGGTTGTTACCGATAAAAACGGTAATGTAAGCTACGAGAAAGACAACAGCAGCGACAACAACAAGTATGAGGAAATCGACGGTACTGTAACGGGAACGTACTACACCGGTCTGGACAAGCAGTTCGTTGACATCAGTAAGGCTGAAATCCGCATTAAATCCTCTGATGAGGAAAAGGTTTATGAGATGTCGTCGAGCGTTCAGGACTCGGTTGATCTTGAGGACATTATCGGAAAACGTGTGCGTGCTTACTTTGACAGTAAGACTGATCAGCTTGTCCGCCTTGAGGTGCGCAACACGACCGTAACAAGAGTTAATGAGGGCGACATCACTTCCGTTTCCGGCGGCAATGTTAAATATGACGATAAAAACGGAAAATCGAACAGCCTTTCGATAGGCGACAGCATTTTCATTTACAACGGCAAGCTTGTCACGGATATGACTGCCGATGACCTTGTAAAGGACGGCGGCAAGTATCAGCTTAAGAGCGGTTATCTTGAATATATCGAAGCAGGCTCCGTAAAGGTTACAAAGGTAACAAGCTTTGATGTGTTTGTTGTAAACAGCTTCGACAGAACAAACAGAAAGATTTACTTTAAGTATAATCAGAAGCTCGGGGCGAATAATTACTATGAGGTTCCGCAGAAAACGAGCGCTATTCCCGAAATTTACGTCGGCGGAAAGAAAACTGCTTACGATTCGCTTTCGCTCACTGCATACGATGTAATCAACCTTATGCAGTCACCCGAGGGTGCGGACGGAAATGCGCTTAACAAAATATTTGTTACAAAGGGCGTTAAATCCGGCAAGGTAACATCGAAAACAGATGATGACCGCGAAATTGAGATTAACGACACATCGCTTCAGCTTGCATATAACTATCATGAATATACTCCCTCAAACTCGAAGGATGAAGAAAAAGCTCCGTTCGAGCTGAGCGAAACCTATTCTTACTATCTTGACTATATGGGTCAGATTGCGGCCGTTAAGTATAATTCCTCCACAGGCGGAACATATAAGTACGGCTACATTATATCCGCCGGAAAAGACAACAAAAGCAGCAGCTATCTTGTAAGGATGTTTACTCAGGACGGCAAGGATGTTAAGTATACGCTTAAGGCAAATGTTAAGCTTGACGGCAAGAAATACAGCGATTCGGATGCTGTTGACAGACTTGCCGAAACCGCACAGACTGCAAGCGCCGCATATAACAGTGCAGCACCCGGCTGGGGAGCTAAGGCGCTCAGCGGTGAGTATTACAGTCAGCCCGTGAGATACTCGATTTCGGGCACAACGATTGACGTTATCGATACTGTTGTAGCCGGTGAAGGCGGCACAGCTGACAGCTTCTCTTACGATGTAAAGCTTGAAGACGGTAAGAAGACAAAGGTAACAAGCAAGACGGCGCTTTCGAATCCGACATACGGATCGTTCTCGGTTGATACGGCGACGACAATTATTTATGTTCCCGATGACAGATCGGCTGACACGGAATATGCAAAGCTTTCATCTTCAACGGCGTTCCAGGTTACTGGCGATAAGTATATTGAAGCCTTTAACATTGACACATCGGTATCAAGCAAGAAAGCCGGATTTGTTGTTATTTATGCTAACAATCCGTCCTTCAACTTCACGGGTTCGTCTCCGTTCATGGTTGTAACGAAGATTTCCAATTCCGGTGATAACATTGTTTTGGAAGGATATAAGAATGCTGCTGCGGACGTTTCAAAGGTAACGGTTTCCGATGATAAATTTAAGACCTCCATTGATTCGACATGTGTAAAAGCCGATGAAGTTGAGAAGGGCGACCTTATAAGATATATCACGGATTCAACCGGTGAGGCAATTGCAATTCAAATTTGGTACGATGCAAGCAATCCGAAGCAGGCACAGGTATTTGACAACGAAAAGGACGCTTCTGCCGCAAGAACTTATGTAACAACCGTCGGCTCGAGCCAGACAATCCGTTACGGTTCTCCGGTTTCACTTGACAAGGAATCTGAAAATAAGACTATGCAGCTAAGCTTCTGGACAAAGGATGATAAAGTTGCTGACCACACGAAAAACACACTTGATGTCAGCATTACATCAAATACTAAGATTTATGAGCTTGCTGATAACGGTGATGTGAACAAGCTTGAAACACTTGACTCCGTTTATGATATGGATGCTGAAAATACAAGCCGTATAATCATGATTTCATCGTCAACATCGCTTACAACAACTCACAATGCAAGAATAATATATCTTATCAATAAATGATAAAAAATCCCGTTCCGCGAAAGCGGAGCGGGATTTTTCCGGTTTCACTATTTTTCGGATAAAAATGCTTGACAATGGGTCTGAAACGTGGTAAACTACTACAGTAACCGCATAGAAAAGGCTTAAAGCATGTGCTGCCTTAATAGCGAGTCTGTTTAAACGGGAGGTGCA
>CAJJUC010000113.1 GCA_905195005.1 uncultured Eubacteriales bacterium
CAAAGCGCGATGCCGCAGCCCTTATTTGCTTATTGCCTGAATAAACGTTAAATCGGCAAGTCTGAAGCCTTTTTTTGCAACGCACGTTTTTTCAAACGGAACTCCGTTATATTTTCCGGTTTCGGAATATGCCGAAGAAGAGGTCGGAGCGGGGTCGTTGAAAAGAATTGTATCTCCCGAATATCCGACTGCTACCATTGTGTGCGGAAAATCGGCATATCTGACCATAACGCCCTCCGGGTGCAGCGCAAGCGATTCCCTAATTGCCGCCGCAGCAACAGCGTCCGACTTGTCGGGGTTATTGATGAGAGTGCCGCCGGAAATCATATCGCGGCCGCCGTAATATCCGCTGCTTTCAGATAAAGCCGAAACAAAATGAACGCCGAAGCTCCGCGCAATGTCAAAATGATAGCAATACGCACCGTTTGAAGTGCGTGTAAGGTTGACTCTTGCCACATCTGCCGGTGTAACTCTGCTCCCGGTAACATCGGAAATGAGCATCGCATAAGAGCAGACCCAGCAATAACCGCTGCCGTAGCCGTCAAGCGAAAATTCCTTCTGATTCTGAAAATAATATGTATGCCCGCCGGCCGTTTTCTGCGGCTCGTTCGTGCTCACATAACCCGGTTCAGCCACTGATTTTCCGGCAGCCGCAACGGAATAATCATCAGCAGGGGAGACGGAGTAATTCATTGCGTCGTTTCCGATATAAACGGTTGCCGTTTGCGTGTCAAAGCTCAGCGCATAACCGAAGGCGCTCGCTATATCGCGCACTGAAACAAGCAGACTTGCACCGCTGCGTGACGGCACAACCGACAGCTTGCGCGGCTCGTACTCAAAGCTTGAGGTTCCTGTAAGGTCGGAAATCGTCATATAGTCATTGCCCTCGGTGAAGCAGAGACTGAGATACGAATTGCTGACAGTTGCGCTGCACAGGCTTTCGTACCATGCATATCTGAAGCCCATGGCTGAGGCAAGCACCTTCAAATCCGCAATGGTTGTCCCGTCTCTGATAACGGGCGCTTGTGCGAATGCAACAGTTGTTCCGTTCACATTGATTGACACGGGACTTCCCTGCGCAAATGCCGATGAAGCCGCAAAAATGCTTAAGCTTAATACCGATGAAAATATCCTGAAAATTTTTCTCATGTAAACCCAAATCCCTTCGGATAAATGATAAAATTTATTTGGAAGTGCTTCCGAAACCGCCATTTCTTGCGGCGGAGCACTCGTCATCTTCAGTTATTCCGAACATTGTGAAAATTCCCTGCGCAAACGCGGAAAGCGCTTTAACGGAAACCGTGTCGGCAGTTTTTGAATCATTTGTAAGCTTTATAAAAATATGCCCTTCGTTGTCGCTGCAGTAATAGTCGCTGTCAATAATTCCGACTGTGTTGTTGAGCTGCAAACGGTATTTGAAGCCGAGACCGCTCCGCGGAAAAACCTGAAGCACCCAGCCCTCGCGCATTGAAACGCGGATGCCCGTCGGAATTGTAATCTGTTCGCCGGGCCACAGCTCAAAATCGCCGGGCGCAAAAAAATCATAGCCGGCGCTTCCGACAGTCGCTCTTTTCGGCAGAACTATTCTGTCATAAACAGTATCGGCATCGGAATCCGCCCCGAAATTCTTTTTCCATGCTTCCGTGAACTGACCGCGAGATACCTTTTCAAATTTAGCTATTCTTTCCATGAGGGGTAATCCTTCCAAAGTAGTAATTACATGCGTATTTTAGCATAAATCGTGCAAAAAAGTCAAGATATAAATGCAAATTAACGTGAATATGTTTCGAGAAGCTCCTTGCGTACCGTCCAAAGCTTTATGCTGAGGTCAACATAATATGTGTGCGGATTTTCGAAACGCTTCACTTCGTCCCATATTGTGTCAAGCTGCTCCGCGCAGTATGCTTTTATATCGTTAAGCTTCGGCGAATCGTATATGCATTTTCCGCCGTCAAAAATCTTGACCAGCAGCTTGCGCGCTGTGAAATTCGTAACTGTTTTGCGCTTCCATGTGTGAACCGGGTCAAAAAGCTCATAGCTTTCAAGTCCGTCAAGATTTTCGTCGTGAAGCGTTAAAACGTCGGCAATTGCCTTGCCGCTTTCATTGTCATAAAGACGGTAAATCTGCTTGAAATCGGGGATTGTTATTTTTTCGGGATTTTCGCTTATTTTGATCTTCGGAACAATCGCTCCGTTTTCCTCAACGCCGACAAGCTTGTACACTCCGCCAAAAACGGGCGAGCTTTTCGCCGTTATCAGCCTTTCTCCCACTCCGAACGAATCGATTTTTGCGCCCTGTGCAAGCGTGTCGCTGATAATATATTCGTCGAGAGAGTTGGAGACAACGATTCCGCAGTCGGGGTAACCGGCTTCGTCAAGGATTTTGCGCATTTTCTGCGAAAGGTAGGTTATATCGCCGCTGTCAATCCGCACGCCCTTCGGTCTGTAGCCGTTCGGCACAAGAAATTCGTTAAACACGCGTATGGCGTTCGGAAGTCCGCTTTTTAAAACATTGTAGGTATCGATAAGCAAAGTGCAGTTATCGGGATATGCCAGCGCGTAAGCCTTAAACGCTTCATATTCGGAAGGGAACATCTGCACCCAGCTGTGCGCCATTGTGCCGAGCGCGGGGATTCCGTACTTTTCGTCACTGAGAGTGCATGCCGTGCCCACGCAGCCTGCAATATACGCCGCGCGTGCGCCGAGAACCGCGCTGTTTGTGCCGTGCGCCCTGCGCGAGCCGAACTCCATAACGGCTCTGCCGTGAGCTGCGCGGACAATGCGGCTTGCCTTTGTTGCAATCAGCGTCTGATGATTGATTGTAAGCAGCAGCATTGTTTCAAGAAGCTGCGCCTGAATTGCCGGTCCTCTTACAATGATGAGCGGCTCATGCGGAAAGACGGGCGTTCCCTCGGGAACCGCCCACACATCGCATGAAAATCTGAAATTTTTGAGATAATCGAGGAATCCCTCGTCAAACATGCCTCTGCTTCTGAGGTATTTAATATCGTCTTCGTCGAATCTGAGATTGTCCATGTATTCGATACCCTGCTGACCCCCCGCCATAATGGCAAAGCCGCCGCCGTCCGGCACGGCGCGGAAATAAAGATCAAAGTAACATATCTTGTTTCCCGTTCCGTTCAGAAAGTATCCGTTTGCCATTGTAAATTCGTAAAAATCGGCAAGCATTGTAAAGTTTTGTTCTGCATTAAGCATTGTGTGCTCCTCCGTATCAGCCGTTTTCAATCGCGTCCTCAAGCCAAAATTCGGCAATGTCGATAGCCTCGTAAAGGCTTTCGCGCGTTGCCTTCTTGATAACCTTTTCCTTGCCGGTACCGTTGTTTGTGCACAAATCGATGGTTACCCGGTCGGCAAATTCATGGTCGCCGATTTTCTTTTTTGATTTGATTGTGAAAATAATTATATATTTTTCTTTCAGGTCTCCGTAATAAATTGTGTCGCCGCGGCGCACCATCGGCTTATCCTTGTATGTGAAAAACTTTCTTTCCTCAGCCATATTATCCACCCCTTTTTTATATATCATTTTAATTATAGCACATATTTCCGTATTAGTAAAGAGTTTTTTGCCCTTGATTATTGGTGAAGCTCCTTTTTCCGATATTCCCCCGGAGATATTCCGACGTATTTTTTAAATACCTTTGAGAAATAGCTTTCGCCGTTAAAACCGCACATTTTCCCCGTTTCCGCAATGCTTTTTTTCGGATGGAGCGCAAGCAGCTCCTTTGCGCGCTGCACGCGAAAGCTGTTGATATATTCGAACGGGCGCATTCCGACGCTGCTGCGGAACATTCTGCACAAATGCTCCTCCGACACACCCGTTGCCGCTGCCATTGAGCTAAGCTCCAGAACTTCGGCAAAGTGTTTTTCGATGTAATCCATGCACGGTGATATGCGCAGCCGCGCTTCCGTTGCCACCGCAGCGGTTTCGGACATATACTCGCCGCATTTCAAAAGCAGCTCATAAAGCATTGCGCTGCTTTTTATGCGCCACTGCGGCGTTTCGCGAAGCCGGATTATTTTCCCGAGCTCCGACTTAATGTCAAGCTCGGGCGGCACGGAGTAAACGGAGGGCTTGAAATCGAAAAGACGGCAGCTTCCGTTGAACGTGACCCAGTGCGTTACCCATTTCCCTCCGACCGCGTGATAATCATGCCGGCATCCCGGGGGCAGAAAGAGCACGCTTCCTGCCGGGACGGAGCATGTTTCGCCGTTGATTTTTGCAGCGCCCTCTCCGCTGCCCGAATATAAAAGCTGAAAATCGCTCATTCCGTTCGGACGGCACATGTATTTTTCAAAAAGCGTTGTGCCGATTGTTGTTATATAAAGAGGAAGCCTTTTCATTTCCGCCGTGATTACGGGGTAGTATATTTCCGCATGCATAAAACCGCCGCCTTGTATCAATATTGTTGCATTACCGTCAATATATTGTCGTTGAAATTGTAATATACTGCGTATATAATGTGATTATACCACGCAATATATTACAAATCAAGAAAAAAGGAGCAGGCAGATGAGAATATACGAAGATTTTGTAAAAACTTCGGAAAACCGTGAGCCGCAGCGCTCATACTATATCCCTTACGACACGCTTGAAAAAGCGCTTGCCGGAAAAAAAGAAGCCTCCGCATTTTATAAAAAGCTTAACGGGACATGGGAGTTTGCGTTTTTCAAGCGTGACATTGATGTTCCCGAAAGGGTGCGTTTTACAGACAGCGTTCCCGTGCCTTCGTGCTGGCAGGCGCTCGGTTATGAAAAGCCCGGGTACACGAATGTCAATTACCCTCATCCGGTTGACGCACCGTTCGTTCCCGATGACAATCCGTGCGGAATATATTCGCGCGTTTTCACAATTGCGGGAGATTGGGCAAAAAGAAAAACCTATGTTGTTTTCGAGGGAGTGTCCTCCTGCATGTTTTTATACATAAACGACAGGTATGCCGGATTTTCTCAAGGGTCGCATTTGCAGGCAGAATTTGAAATTTCGGATTATCTGCATCCGGGGGAGAACAGGATTACCGTTAAGGTGTTGAAGTGGTGCGTCGGGAGTTATCTTGAGGATCAGGATTTTTTCCGATTTTCGGGAATATTCCGCGACGTTTACCTGCTTTCACGTGAGAAGAATCATATAAAGGACGTTTTCATCAGAGCAAATGCAAAGCAAATAACCGTTGACGCCGAAAATTATGAAATATACGCAGAGGGGAAAAAGGTTGAAAGCCTTGATAATCCGACGCTTTGGAACAGTGAGAAGCCGTTTTTGTACACGGTTGTGGTTAAGGGCAATACGGAGTTTATCCCGTTCAACGTAGGAATGAGAGAAATTGCCGTTTCGGACAAAAACGAGCTGCTTATAAACGGTGTCCCCGTTCTGCTTAAGGGTGTGAATCACCACGACACGCACCCGAAAAACGGATACTGCGTAACGGAGGAGGAGCTTGAAAATGAGCTTAAGCTGATGAAAAGCCTGAATATAAACACAGTCAGAACATCGCACTACCCTCCGACTCCGGAATTTTTGAATATGTGCGACAGGCTCGGGTTTTATGTAATCGATGAAACAGACCTTGAAACGCACGGATATTGTATGCGCTTCGGCGCAGCTTCGCGCGAGGCTCACGGGAGCAACGGTGACAATTGGTATGATGTGAACTACCCGATATGGCCGTGCCAAAATCCCGATTTTGCCGATATGTTTATTGAACGAATGGAAAGAATGGTCAGACGTGACAAAAATCATCCCTGCATTATCATGTGGTCAACGGGAAACGAGAGCGGCTACGGCGTGAATCATGAAGCAATGATAAAATGGGCAAAGGAATATGACGGAACGCGCCTGCTGCACTGCGAGGACGCATCACGCAAGGGAGATAATACAAAGGTTGACATAATATCATCAATGTATACCTCGGTTGAGGACATGGAAAAGGCGGCGAAGAATCCCGAAATGAACAAACCGCTGTTCCTGTGCGAATATGCGCACGCAATGGGCAACGGCCCCGGAGATGTTTACGATTACGTCGGGATATTCCGAAAGTACCCGAATATTATCGGCGGCTGCATATGGGAATGGGCGGATCACACGGTAATTGAGGACGGCGTTCGGAAATACGGCGGAGATTTCGGCGAGCTTACAAGCGACGCAAATTTTTGCAGTGACGGGCTTGTGTTCTGCGACAGGACATTCAAGGCAGGCTCTCTCAACGCAAAGTATTCCTATCAGTATTTTGATACTTCGCTGAACGATCACACGCTTACGGTTTCAAACCTTTACGACTTCACAAATCTTAATGAATACACGCTCCGCGCTTCACTCAGCGTTGACGGCGAAATCCGCGAAAGCCGCGATTTTGTGCTCAGCATTGCGCCGCATGATTCCGCAGAGCTGAATCTTCCGTTTGAGTATCCCGAAAAGTGCGGACTCGGCGCTTTTATCGATATTTCACTTTTGGACAAAAACGACGCCGAAGTCGGAATGATGCAGCATGAAATCAAGTGCGAAAGAAAAAAGATTGAGGTTTCCGCGCCCGCTGCATCAATCCGTGAGGACGGAATCTATGCGTATATAGACGGCGACGGTTTTTCATATGCTTTCAACAAGCATTACGGCGTTCTTGAAAGCATGGTTCGCGGAGGGAAGCAGCTTCTTGCAGCTGCTCCGAAGCTTTCTGTATGGCGCGCGCCGCTTGATAATGACAGAACCGTGAAAAAGCTTTGGCAGTACTCGCCCGATGATAATAACGGGGAAAATCTTGACCGTGCGTTTACAAAGGTTTATTCGTGCGCTGCCGAGGGCAATAAGATAACGGTTGAGGGCTCGATTGCCGGCGTGGCAAGAATGCCGGTTATGCGGCACAAAATCGTGTATGAATTTTTCGCGGGCGGCGAAATCCGCATTACACTCAGCGGAAAAATGCGCGATAAGCTGAATCTGTTTTTGCCGCGAATCGGGTTCGATCTTGCAGTTCCGAGTGAAAACGAGGGCTTTTCGTATTTTGCATTCGGCAGCGGCGAATCGTATATCGATATGCGCCGTCACACGAAAATGGGACTTTACCAAAGCGCTGCCGAGCATGAGTATGTAGACTATATCATGCCGCAGGAGCATGGAAATCATACGGGAGCGAGATGGCTCAGAACCGACAGCGGACTGACGTTCGCATCCGACGGGGAGTTTGAATTTAACGTTTCGCAGTATACTGCCGATGAGCTTGCGCGCGCAATGCACACCGATGAGCTTCACAAAAGCGGCTGCACAAATATCAGAATCGATTACAGGGATTCGGGAATAGGTTCGGGGAGCTGCGGTGCACAGCTGATTGAAAAATACAGGGTAAAGGACGAAAGCTTTTCTTTTACGTTCTATATACTATAGATCAAACTGTTAAGGGGCTGTTTAAAAAGTCCTAAAATCACAAAGGGGCTGCAGCAAAATGCGATTG
>CAJJUC010000114.1 GCA_905195005.1 uncultured Eubacteriales bacterium
TTGACAGGGTTGTTATATATGACACTGCGATTCTTTCCGAGCATACGAAGTCAGGCACGCTTGTTTTTGATGACGGCAGTACAATTGAGGTAAAGGACATTAAAAATACCGGTTATCCGAAAACGATTGATTTTGCGCCAAAAACCGTCCGAAGCATGAGGTTCGATATCACGGATTATGAGGGGGCGGCGTCTCTTTCCGAAATTCAGGTGTTTAAGGCCGGCGAGAAGCCCGAAATGATTGAGTACCTTGAACCTGATGAGGTGATTCGCCTTAATGAGAGATATTTTTCCAGATGGATAAATGTTAACGACATTGACGGGGACGGCGAGCTTGAATATATTGCCGCAAGGGTTCACAACGACTATAATGACAATCATTACACTGCATCGGTAGGCGTTCATAAAAAGGATGGCTCTCTTGTGTGGACTTGGGGTGATCCTGAAAACGGAACGCATGTTCTCGGAAGCGACACGTCGTGCCAGGTGGCGGATATCGATAACGATGGGCAGCTTGAGGTGCTTGTCAGCTCGCAGTCATATCTTCACATTCTTGACGGAAAAACAGGAAAGGAAATAAAAAAATTTCAACTCCCGACCTCGGAAAAATATCCCGATATGTGGTCAAGCGATACGATAATTCTTGCCGATATTTCGGGAAAGGGATATGCCGGCGATATAATTGTCAAAAACCGCTATCACGATGCATGGGCATATACAAGTGACTGGAAGCTTCTCTGGCATGTTTGCGATCCGGACGGTGCCGGAATAAAAATAGGTCACTATCCGCAGCCGCTTGATATTGACAACGATGGGCACGATGAAGTTATTGTGGGATTTCAGTGCATAGATGATGACGGAAGCACATACTGGAAAATGGACTTAAATGAGTACCCGGGGAATGTCGGCAGCGGACACAAGGATAATCTTTCAGTTGTGAATTTTGTGCTGACCGGAGATGTTAATTCGGACGGGTTTATAGGGCAGCGTGATCTTGACCTGCTTAACAAATACATAGACGGAGAAATCACGCTTACAGGCAACAGCCTTATTGCTGCGGACACGGACGGCAGCGGCACAGTTGACCGCGCGGATGCTGAGCTGCTTGCAAAGAAGCTCAGCGGAGAGCTCTTGGCTTTTCCGAACAAGGGGATTCCGAGAAGCGATCAGCGGTTTGTTATAACTCCCTGCGGAGGCGGTTCAAACGTTATTATGATTAACGGATACGGCGAACGCGTGTGGTCAATGGATGACGCAACACATATTGAAACGGTTGATCTGGTTAACTTGGGACTTAACGATGATCCCTATCAGATTATAACAAACGATATGAATATCACGGGAGATAATTCATCCGTTACCGTGATAGACCTTGACGGCAATGTACTGACGGCAAGGTATGGTTTTGCAAGAAACCGCCAGTACAACGGCATTAACTGGCTCGGAGAGGGAAAACCCGAATATCTTATCATGCCTTCGGACAATGTTGTTCTTGACGGACGGTTTAACGTTCGGGTTAAGCCGCTTATGCCCGGGCGAGGCTACGACACGCTCGGTATGCCGACATATGCCACCGGCAAGGTGAAATATGCGTGCGACATGAACGGCGACGGCAGAACGGACATATCGATTCTGTCACACGAGGGGAACAGTATAACCGTTTACAACTATTTTAATAAGAACGGGGCAAAGGTTGCGGACGCCCCGGGCAGAGGCTATAATATATCTCAGTATTAAGGAAAAGCAGGGTGTGCGGTATTGTTTGCGCCAAGGCGCAGCGGCAGAAAGGAGCGTATTTATGAAAAAAATTCTGCTGTTTTTGATTATGGCGTCAACAGCAGTTTCCGGTGTATGCGGTTTTGCGGCGGATAATAATCCGCTTTCGGTTCTTGAATCGGACGCAGAGCTTGTCATGCCGAAGTCATTTGTGCTGGACGATGATTTCGTTTTTGCAGATAAAGCTCCCGGCGGCAGCAGCGTTACATGGTCAATAACAAGATCAGGCAGCGACATGTCCCGGCTTATCGGTAAAAACGGACAGTATAAGCCGGATATGGGTGCACCGAGTGCATTTGACTGCACGTTGAGCGCAGCGCTTTCCTATGGCGGAGAAAGCATTACGAGAACAAAAACCGTGCGTTCCTACAGAACGCCCGAGTATAAGCTTTGCAGTCTCATATACGAAAAATCCGACGGTTCAAGAATCAGCCATCCGCAAACGTGTTCAACACTTGTCGGGGCTGAGATTGAAAAAAATCAGAATTCGCAAACAAATGCCGTGCTTTGTGCAGCTGTTTATAATGGAGATAAGCTTTGCTCCGTGTCATACGGAGTTATAGAAAAAAGCGGAGTAACCGGACTGTCTTCCCCAATCGGAGAAATCGGAAAGGATAAGACAATCAGGCTTTTTCTGTGGGACAGTATCACGGGCTGCCGACCTATTGATGAACCTGTTATAAAAAATCCGGCAGATGAAAACGATAACCGTTTTTTTAAACACATTATAGCAACTGCCGATAACGGAGAAAGCGCTTATCAGGTAACGGACGGCGATATCGGCACAGCGTACAGATTTAATAAAACCTACAGAGAAAACACAAACGGAACAAGCCTTTTTATGTCGCACGGGAGCGGCGGAACAATGCAGCTTATGTCACAAAAATTTTCGGAAATCAGCGGCAAAGCTGTGTTTGAGCTTGAATTTCTGACAACGGAAACCGTTGGATCAAAGGGTCTGTTATACTTGTATAACGAAAAAGGCGAGTATGCGCTTTCAATAATTCTGCAGGGAGCGAATATTCACACAAATAACGAAAGTCAGCTTATAAAAAAGGAAATCCTTCCGTATACATGGTATAAAATCAAAGCTGAGGCTGACACATCAAGGCAGATGGCAGACATATATATTGACGGCATACTTTGCTACAGCGCGCTTCCTTTCAGAAATCAGAGCAGGGGCATAACCGAAATGCAGATGTTTGTGTCACCCGGAGCAACACCGGCTTCAATATATATGGATAATATCAATGTAACCGATGACGGCGTTTCTGTAGTATATGAGGATTTTTCGACTTGTGAAAAGGACGGAGAGCTGCCGGGCGGATGGTCGTTTTCGCCGGGAAACGGGGAGATCAAAGCCTGTGAATATACCGATTCCGCACTGACACTGTTTCCGCAAACAATTACGCTTGATTTTGGCCGCGAATGTGCGGTGGCAGGGCTTGAAACGATTGTTGCGGACAGCTGCAAAATCAAATATAAGATAGAAGCCTCCCGCGATAACAGCTATTTCGTGCGCATTGCGGCGCACACGGACGAATTTTCATCCGGAAAGGTTGCTGATGACTTCATGGCAGTGAATGCAAGGTATCTTCGCTTTTGCGTTGTCGAAGCCGAAAATGACAGCGGAATAACAGGTAACTGTGCAATCGCGGAAATGAAGCCGTCAATCATCTCTTCTGCGGCGGAAATCTCCGGCGGATTTCGTGACAGGTCTCACGGAACAAGTCTGCACCTTGCCCATCCCGAAGGCTGCAGCGGAAATCAAACGGTAACGAAGTCTTTAGATAATTTAACGGGAAATGTAACGATCGAATATGAGTTCCTGAAAGAGGGTCCCGGCAGCTATGACGGGTTATTGTACCTGTACAACGAAAACGGCAATTATGCCTTATCGCTGCTGTTGAATGGTGACGCGCTTCAAACTCACCGTGACAGCGAGATACTGAAAACCGGGGTGACGGAAAACGAATGGCATAAGCTGAGGGCAGATGTCAGCGCTGACAGGCAAACGGCGGATATTTACGTTGACGGCAGGCTTTGCCGCAAAGATTTGCCACTGAGAAACCGAACCGAAAAGTTGTCAGAAATGCGGATTTATCTTGCAGGGAGCAGCGCTTCGGCTTCAATGTATGTCGATAACCTCAGAATTACAAACAACGGTGCGGAAATCCTGTTTGAGAGCTTTTCCTATGACGGACAGTATCTGCCGGAGCAATTCAGCCCCTCCGATGGCGGCGGCACGGTGGAGCTTGCGCAGCATGAACCGGCGGCAGTATTTGAAAATTGCAAAAATGCTGCAAACTATGCGCACATCAGTGCAAGCTCGTCTGCCGGGGGCGGCAGTTTCGATTTGCGCGGAATAAACGATAACATTGCAGCGTCGTATAACAAAATAGGGCAGTGGATATCATTCAGGGAAGCTAATCCGAAAATATATTTTTCATGGGATGAAACACAGTCGGTTGACGCTGTCGAAATTTTCGGGAGGATAACGGAAAACGAGCGTGTGAGAAGCGCCGAGGTATATCTTAACGAGGAAAGTGAAGCGCACGAGATTCTGCTTCCGCAAAACGGAAAACCGGGCGTGCTTGAATTTGACGAGCCTGTGAATGTTGACCGTATGAAAATAAAGCTGAAAGGGGCAGAGGGCGGCAACCAGGGACTTTCCGAGGTGCGTGTTCTGTGCGGAAAGGAATATTGCAAAACAGAGTACCGCAGCGCAGATAAGGTTATAAAGGTTCCGCGCGGCTATGGCAGTGAATGGATTGTTTCAAGTGATATTGAGCCGGGCGGTGATGCGGAGTTTGTAAGCGCAAGATTTGTATACAGCGGAAATAATCATTATGTTACGGCGCTTTGTGCTTTCAGAAGCGACGGCAGCATAATCTGGACGCGGGGAACGCCTTCTGACGGAGCGAATGCGGTTATCGGTTCGGATGTTCCGTGCCAGATACATGATATTGACGGAGACGGGACGGAAGAGGTGCTTTTTTGTGACAGCAGTAACCTTATTATTCTGAACGGCCTTACGGGAGAAGAAAAAACGCGCCATGCGCTTCCGCACTGTCCGAAGCATCCGGGTGAGTCGGCAAACGATGCAATTACCGTTGCAAATATATCGGGCGGAGCATACCCCGGGGATATCATTGTGAAAAACCGTTACAGTGATGTTTGGGCATATACAAGCGACTGGGAGCTGCTGTGGCACAGCTGCAAGCCGAACGGTATGCGCGCGGGGCATTTACCGCGCCCGATTGACATCGACAGCGATGAAAAGGACGAGGTGCTTGTGGGCTTTGCCTTTATGGATGACGATGGAGCTCTTATAAATTGCTTCGATCAAACGGAGTTTAACACCGAGCTTCGGACGGGTCATGTGGATTCTTTTGAAATCCTTTCATACGAAAAGGGAATGAGCAGGAGTGATATGCGCTTTGCTGTGTCACCATGCGGAGCAAGGGAGTTTTTCATAATAGACGGTTACGGAAAAAAACTGTGGGAAAGCAGCACAAAGCTGCATTATGAAACGCTCATTTGCGGAAGCTTTTCTTCAAAATCGCAGGGACTTCAGATTATCTCTAATCCTGTGCTTAACGACGGTGACGCTGTGGGCGGCAGTGAGTATTCGCCGATAACCGTTTACGACTATGACAGCGAAAGCTGCACGGTTAGTGAAAACAGGGTGAATTGGGGATATTCCTCAAACCGTTATATTCACAAGGTGAACATAACCGGCGGATTGCAGGACTACATATATCAGCCGACAAACAATATTCTTACAGACGGGGAAGGACATGCGCGGATTCGGCTTGTGTCGGACTACGGTGATATGATTTCGCTGATGCGGCTTGCGCCTTATGACGGCTTTCATAACGACATTGACGGCGATGGAACGCAGGACATTACGGCGCTCAGTTACAGAAACGGAGATTATTACATTTCTGTTTATTATAACAAAACAGGTAAAAAAACGGCAGATAAAAAGGGAACCGGCTGTAACTATTCCCTTTATTGACAGGAAGGATGGCAAAAAATGAATTTCATCAGATTACTTTCGGGAGATACGGAAATTATACGCCATATTGAAACGGACGGCGACTTTGTGTTTTCCGATATAAATCTTGAATGCGGCGGCTTCACCAGACAGCCTGAGGGGGTGCGCTTTCGGCACATCTTTAATAAAGGCAGGGAGGGTTCGTATGTTTCGGCAAAGGCTCCCCGTGACGGTGAATATTACATTGCACTGCAGATTTTGGATACCTGCGGAGCATATGACGAGGAATTTATCCCCGTAACGGATGAATCATGCCGTCCGTTTGCGGAGAAAAATGTTGAATTGTCGGTCGGCGGAAGATTTATGGGAGAGTTCAGGTTCGGTTATGACGACAGAAAATACTATATGTTTTTTTCGGATGAACCGATTAAGCTTTCCTGCGGTGATGAAATAAAGTACCGTGTCGCGTCGGGAGAAAATGTTATTTTCACGGCGGTTGTACTTACGAAAAAACGTCCGAAGCCTCAGCTTAATGCGATTGAAAATATTTCTGCGGAAAACGGAAATCTGAGATTCACGACAAAAAAAGCGAGCGCTGTAAAAATACTTGCCGGAGAACGCGCCTTCTGCGAGCCGATGTACTTAAACAATCATGAATTTACAATACCGCGTGAGCTTTGGGGCGTGCGCCTTTATATAGAGGCAGCCGATGAGGAGGGCAACATCACGCGCGGAAGGGTTCATGCCTCAGCGTCAGACACCGAAATTTCAAATAAGATTATCAGTATAAAAATCTGCGGTGAAAACGCCGGCAGTGTTCGTCCGATAGTTACAGCGCTTCCGATAGGAAAAGGCGTGCTCGGCAGCACGGAAAATATTGCGCTCTACGACAGCTGCGGAAATTGCTATCCGTGTGACCCGACTGTGACTTCGAAATGGAGCGACGGCAGTCTGAAAACCGTTTCGCTTTGTGCGATTCTTCCTGCGGACGGCAGAGATTTTTATGCGAGAAATGACAAAGCGGTGACGCGTGATGAAAAATTTTTCTCGGAATGTGAAGCCGGTAAAATAAAAGTTATAAACGGCAGCAAAGCTTTTGTTTTTGATGACGCAAGCGATTCTGTTCTCCCCGACAGGCAGCTTTGCGCCGTGCTTTACGGCGAAGATAACAAAAAATACTTCCTTAAGACGGAAAAGCACACCGTTCGGAGCGGTGTGAACAGGATAACAGTTTCAAGGAGCGGCAGATTTGTCTGCGGAGAAAGAGAGCTTTTTAAGGGCAAATATTCCGTAACGTTTTACAGAGGCTTTGACGGTTATAATTTTAAATTTTCTTTTGAAATTAAAAACATGCAAATCAATATAGAAATGCATGTTAAAAAATATAGTATTCTATTGTAATTCCTTTAACGCAAGCAGGTGTTTCATGGATTGTTTCTAATATCCTTTTGTTGGGGAAACTCCGGATTCCATCGAACGGATTCACGGCGATACCCTCAAACGCCCCTCCGAGCTTG
>CAJJUC010000115.1 GCA_905195005.1 uncultured Eubacteriales bacterium
AAAATCAATTGTATTTTTATCTATGAGAAAAATAAGCTTGTTTGCCGATTCAAGTCTGTTCTTTGTTATATTGTTCTGCACAATGTATGCTTTGAATTTCTCAAGCTCAACATCGCGGAAATTTTCAAGCTCATCGCACAATGTTCCGTAATTAACGTTGTCCTTTGAACGGAAGCTGCGGTTTTCCTCCTGATGCTTTTTCATCAGTTTAAGCATTTGTTCAGCCTTTTCGTACAGTAAGTCGTTAATTTCGATGTAATCATAATTGCTGAAGCTCTCATCATCGCGGCTGAAGCGGAGAACGGAGTTATTTTCAGCATGATTCTCATAAAAATAGGCCTTATAGGTTTTGGCAAGCGAATCCAAAAATTCATATGTTTCATTTTTGCCGAGCTTATTTTTCTGAGTATAGTATACATGAAATGTTGTCGGAACAAACGAGCCTCGCATACCGCTTTCAATATCGTCAATAACAGCATTCATCGCATTCTGCGAAAATTTTGACGTTATAAATAAGCGCTGCCGTATTTCATTGTTGGACTTTTTTTCAATTTTCAGTCCTTTTTTTGCGGCGTCGAGTATATTATCGTTCGTTATCTCCGACATAATGAAACGGCTGCCGTCAGGATTAAGACCCTTCTCCGCACCGGTATAATTCAGCGTCACAACCATGCCTTTCAGATTTGAAAGAATCAGTAAATGATACATTTCTCCCGCCAATGAAAAAGCCATAATGACAAGTATCATAAAAGCAAGGTAACGCTTCTTCATAAGTCTGAATATTCTGTTATGCATTGAGCTCTCCTCCTTTGAACATATCTGCAAGGTCATCCTCGGGCAGGCAGCCCTGAAATGACATTGCGCACATCATCATTATATTAAGGTTGGGTTTAAACACATAAAACGTCAGTGAGATGTAAAATCCGAGCATTGCAATGTGTGCGCAAGCATACATAGGCTGCCTTTTCACATTTCTTGCAAGGCACGCGATAACCGTTATAATATAAAGCAGCAGCCCGATAATTCCCTCATCGTTCAGAATCTGAATAAAAACATTGTGCGCAACGCCATTTTGGAACCCGGCAGCCGGCAGAATACTGTAAGTTGAAACAATTCCCGAGCCGCGGATAAGCCGGCGCGGATTTTCAAAAGAATAATCAATAAGATATTTCCAGATTTCCGTCCGCCCGGTTCCGCCGTCCTCTTTAACAGCGCTGACAGAATAGCGGTTCATAACGTTTTCCGGCAAACGCGGAACGATAACCGTCACCATAAACAGCGTTACAACCGCAGCCGAGCAAAGAAGCGCCGCTCTTGCTTTCACACTCTTAATCCCGATTAAAGCATATACACCGATTCCAAGCAGGATCCCGAGCAAGCCGCCGCGCGAACCTGTTTTAAGGATTGAATATAAAGAAAGAATCAGAAGTGCAACATAAAACGGCTTAAGTCTGCCCTTTTCAAGAAAACGTTTTACGCACACAAGCGTCGGCATTATCAGATATGCGCAGAATTGATTCTGATCCTCCTCAAAGCCGAGGATTCTTATGACAACTCTGCTCATGCTTTCGCTGACAACCTCTTTTGAGGAAAGACATGCATATATGCAGATAATTCCCACAATAAGCCATGCCGATTCCATAAGCCTTTTTTCGCGCTTATTGTATATTTTCATTGAAACGAGCATAAACATAAGCGCACCGAGCAGCATATCCTTTGTTGTTATAATCGCTCTCGATTCGCTGTAAACGAAAAGCAGGCTCACTGTATAAATCAGGTAGAAAACATATGTGAAATGAACATAATTTAACGATATTTCACTTTTACCCATAAGCATCCGCACCAGCAGCGCCGCCGTAATCGGCATGGTGATGACTTTGAGAAGCGAACCGAGCGGCGTTGTGACAACCGTAAACGGCAGACATATGAAATAAATGCACGCAAGAATACATTCCACGCTGACGGCCAGGTCATTTTGTTCTTCTGTTTTTCTTCCAAAAAAAAGCATAATATAAACTCCGCCGTAATATCAAAATTTGCTTCGTTTCAGCTTATCAATCGTAAGCCGCAGCGGTCTGAGAACCGTTCTTATTTTCCACTGCAGAGAGTTCAATCCCCACTTTGGCAGCTTGCCGAGCATGAGCGGCACAAGCATGAAATTGTAACGGTATTTTTTAATTATTCCCATTCCTGCGCCCGTAAGACCTTGTCCGCTTTGATAATAACAGTAAAGCGCATCGGGAACAAGCAAAACATTTGCCGCCTTTGTATATGTTTCAATCGAAAAAGCCGCATCCTCAGCCGTTAGAAAATTTTCGGGAAACCTATGCACGGACAGCTCCCGTTTAAACGCTGCAAGGCAAACACTGTTAAGTCCGATTCCCGTGATGAACTGCGGATATATTTTCCGGTTCATCTCTCCGCCGCTGATAAATTCAAGCTTTAACGGATTGCTTTTCGGAATTTCACGCTTGCCGCCCGGATAAACATTCGTATAGCCGAAGCGGATTATATCCGGCGAATATTCCGATATATATCCGAGTATTTTTCCGACTGCGCCATTTTCGTACCAATCATCCGAATCGAGAAATGTTATATATTTACCACTTGCATAATCAAGCCCTATATTGCGGGTTTTTGCAATGCATCCGCTGTTTGTTTGTAGCCTTACAAGCTCAATTCTATCTGTGAAGCTGTTCAGCTTGTCAGTTGTTTTGTCCTCTGATGCATCGTCAACAACAATAATCTCCAAAAGCTTTACAAGCTCGCAGGGCGTGCCTTCAAACACTGAAGCAACACATCTTTCAATAGTGCTTTCTGCATTATAGGCAGTAATGATAACCGACAAAAGCCTATCTTTCATTATCCGTTCACCACCTGCGATTAATTTTCCGAAACCGGCTCTTTTTGCGCATCTTTTTCTTTAACATCAGTGTTTGGCGGAACAGCCGCAAGCTTCTCGTCAACGCCCTCGGTTGCTTCCTTTTCAAACATTGTAAGTACGGTCAGTGCAATGAGCTTCAAGTCAAGATAAGCCGAAAAATTGTTAATATATATGCTGTCCATCAGAACCTTGTCCGAAACCTTTGTGTTGTATCGTCCGTAAACCTGGGCATATCCCGTTAGCCCTGCTTTAACAAGATAGCGAATGTCGTAATTTTTAACCATGACGCTGTAGCTGTCAGCATAAATCGGGCGTTCGGGGCGCGGACCGACAATTGACATTTCTCCGCGCAAAATATTAATAAGCTGCGGAAGCTCGTCCAATCTGAATGCACGCAATGCTTTGCCAACTCTTGTGATTCTGTCATCATCCTCGGTTGCAAGACGCGCCCCGTATCTTTCCGCATCCTGAACCATCGTTCTGAATTTTATAATATTAAAACGCTTTTTATGCAATGTGTATCGCTCCTGCTTATAAAAAACAGGTCCCGGCGAATCCGCCTTAATGGCAATTGCGCAAATTATAAAAAACGGCGAGAGTACAATCAAACCAAGCAGCGAAGCAGCAAAGTCAAAGCTGCGCTTTAAAATTCTTTGCATTATTGTCATTCGTCCGTTTTTTATTGCTATAACGGGAGTGTCACCGACATGAGTTATTCTTCCTCCGAGCATTGACAGATTTTCAACAGTTGATATTATTTTAATATCGGGCGCAGCCGAAAATTCTCCGCGCTGCATTGAATAAAGCACAATTTTATTTCTTAAATCCTCAGTTATACTTGAAGCAATTAATATTTCATCCGCATCGTTAATCCGTGCTGCAAGCTCGCCTGAAAGCTTCTCATCGCTCCCGTTGATATAAAATACCGACACTTTGCCGAAATCCCCGGAGTTTTTTTCAAGCTTTTTCAAAAAGGAAGCGGTCCGTCTTTCGGAAATATGATCAGCAGAGAACGTGTTTTTCTGATTTTGATAAGAACCCTGAGTGCGTTTTTTCGCAGAATCAGCATAAGGATAAACTCAGTTATGTAAAACACCGCACCGAACAGAAATCCGACGGCACGCGATCTGAAAAACATTATTTCGGCAGCTGCCGTTATCATAATGCTCAAAAGAAGCGTAAGACCAAGCATAACAGGCTGCTTCTTTCTCTGAACCGAATATGAATCCATATTTCCGTAAGCGTCAAGCATATAAAGCAAAACAAGAGTGATGCACACTGCAACGGTAAAAAAATGTATCCTCGACGCGGCTATATTCCTCACTTTGGCATCCTGACCGAAAATTAGCGCAGCCGCAAGATACGCTGCCGCCATGGACAGAATATCTCCCACGAATATCATTGTCACTGTTAATCTGTGCATATTCACCCTGCTCATCCGAAATATCAACCTCCGAAAAATGTATAACGATTTGCCATTAAAGCGGAACACGCAAACACTGTCTGCATGCTCCGCTTTAATAATTAAAGATTATTCTTATTCTTCATCGAACAGATTATCAACATTAGCCATGCTGCGATCCATAACATAAACCTTGCTTATATTACCGTTGGAATCGCCCATCGCCAGCCACACATACTTATCAGTATTTACGCCGTACTTTGACGAAAGCATTTTTGTTATAAACGGAGTTACATAGAGCGTTTTACCGGAACCCGTTCTGTCAACATACTCCTGCTTATATGCCTGAGAATCTATTCGCCCGTATTGCCTCTGGAGCTTCTTGTCAAGCTCAGAAAGTCTTGCACCGGCAAGCTTTTCAATCGCTACTGCCGCTTCGATAAGATTTGACGGGACGGTTGCCGCATTAGCTTTGAATGACTTTTCATCAAGCACAGTATACCACACATCATGGAATCCATCCACCACAAGTTCCTCATTTGAGCCATCCCAATAGCTGTGCGGACGGTTCGCCATGACATTCATAAATCCCGGCGTAAATTTGCCGCTCTTAACGTCATATTCAACGCAGGCAGCTCTTTCGGCTTCTTTGTCGGGAACAACAATCGATATTTTCTCATCTGTGTCAAGATCAACTATAACTCCGTCAACATGCCAGAATTCGTTTTGTTCATATTTAAGAACATACCAGCGAATCTTATAATAATCTGTTGTGAGCTTTGACCACGGAATCAGCTTACCATTGCTTGAATAGATTGAAGCATCGGTTTTCTTATACTGAGATGCAACCTTCTCAAATACTTTGTCCTGATCCGGAACACTGCTGAGCCGGTCTGTCAGTTCACTCTGATCCGTGTCTTTATCAAGCGTCAGATTATAACTCGCGTTAAGATTTTCCTTAAGCGTTGTTTCGGCGAGAATATTTGTGAAAAACTTTTTATCGCGAGCGGAAACGTTGCCGTTTACATCCATTTGCTCGCCGTTTATCTGAATATAGAATCCAACCTTCGTGGTTTTGCTGAGATTTCCGTTGCTGCCCCAATGATCGTTTGCGGCAAAAGCTGCAAACGGTACAAGCATTGACATCGCGAGAACGATGCAAAGCAGTGCTGAAGCAAATTTCATTTTTTTCATAGAAGATCAACCTCCTGTTATTATAGTAAATACACGTATTCTTGAAAAATTACCTGATTCGTATGGTTACTAACCCTTTTTCACCGTCCCATAAAACGTCCGCACCGAATGCCTCGGCAATTGCTCTTGCATGAACAAGCGTGCGTCCGTTCTCAATTACAGCCGGAGCTGACAGCTCTTTTCCCAAACCGTTTTTATAAATCATATTGTCACCTATCGTAACGGTGCATATATCTCCGTTTTTAGCGCCGCTTGCAGTTTGCGTTTCACCGTTCCACGAAACCTCCGCGCCCAGCTCCTCGAAAATTTTCCGCATCGGAACCATTGTGCAGCCGTTTCTGACTGTTGCGGCGCAGTCAAAACGGATTTCCTTTTCACCGATCATAACTCTGACCGATTCCAAGAACGGAACATTATTTTCTTCTGCAAAGCTTCGCAAAAAGCTTCCGAAGCCGGAAATTTTAATCGAATCCCCAACTCCGTAAAATGCGTCAGTACCAATGCTTTTAACTGTCCGGGGAATGTCTGCATATGTAAGCGCATCACAGTTTTTAAACGCGCCGTCACCGATGGTTTCCGTTCCGAACGGAATAAACACGCTTTTCATTCTGCATCCGTAAAACGCATAATTACCGAGCGATTTAGGTCCGCTTTGTCTGTCGGTTTTAAAATCAACATTTTTCAGATCGTTACAGCAGTAAAATGCATAATTTCCGATCTCATTCACCGATTCGGGAATCACGGCTTTTTTCAGGTTTTCATTATAAGCAAATGCCTTTTCACGAATTTTTTCCGTACCGTCCGGAATTATATATTTCTCATCCTCTTTACCTGCGGGGTACATCACAAGCTCTTTCTTATCCTTTGTGAAAATAACTCCGTCAACTGCGGCGAAGCATTCATTATCATTGCTTACGTTAAACTCATTAACCGAAACGCAATTTGCAAATGCGTTTACTCCGATTGACGAAACATTTTCCGGAATCGTCACATTGGTCAACGACCCGCAGCCCATGAACGCCTCCGCTCCGATTGTTTCAAGTGTTTTCGGGAACACAACCGTTTTCAGCTCACTGCTGAGATTAAAGGAGTTGTCACCGATGGAAATCAGCCCCTCCGGTAATTTAACCTCTTCAATGTTCCCAAGGCTTGAAAAAACATTCCTGTCGATTTTTGTAACACCGCGCTGAACATCGATAATTTTTGCATCGTTTAAATATTTTGTCAGCTCCGCCGCGTCATTAATCATGCCGTAACCCTTAACAGATACGGTTTTCGCTGCCTCGTCATATGTCCATTTCATCTCGGCGGCAAACGCCCCGAAGGAAGCAATCATCACAGAAAGCGCGGCAGCAATGCACACAGCGGCTTTTTTGACGGGGTTACATTTCAAAGCATTCCCCTCCTTTCTCAATACCTGTTTTCGGAAATAAAAAGAGCCTGCAAACAAATGAGAAACACTCATGTTTAACAGACCGGTTGCGCTACTCGCTCCGCGATATACAAGCGCCCAAATACATATATCGCCTCAACGCATTCTATCATATTGATACAGTTTACCTGAAATCTATTATAAGTATACTGTATACAGTATACTTTGTCAACACTTATTTTGCACTTTTTCGCAAAATTTTACTTTATTTTTACTTAATGCGAACCATAGAGATAATTGCGGCAAATGCGCAGCTCGCAAAAAGGCGGCAGCGACAGCTTTGCTAAAGAGGAGCAGCAGCTTTATATTGCTTGCCCCGACGTGCTTAAAGAAT
>CAJJUC010000116.1 GCA_905195005.1 uncultured Eubacteriales bacterium
CTGCCTTCAAACAGAATCTCCCTTTTCAGAACGTCTTTCCTGCACGGACACACACACCCAAAGCCAGCCCTCCGGCACTTTGCTTGGTATACCATCATCCATACATCCGGTCACTGAAACCCTCTTTGCCGCTGCTATTGCCATTCAAACAGGAAATCCGCTCATTTTTTTCTTTTCTGACAGTGCATTTCAGATATCAGCCCGAACAGCCTCCCTGGTCCGTGATGCTGCAATTGCTGCCGGTGCACCTGACAACTGCATTCAATGGCTGGAAATTGCTGATGACAACCTGCTTGAAAAATGCAATCACTGTCCCGACATCAGCGGCCTTATTCTTTCCGGACTTTCCACCAATATCCGCAAAGTATTTTCTGCTTTTTCAGCGGAATGTATCCTTTCCTTTCCACAGCCTGCTTTCTGCTATATCCACTACAGTGCTGATCCGACACTTGCTGCAGGGCAGATTGTTTTATCCAAAACCTTTGACAACGGAATGATTTGCGCGTCGGAGCAAAGCGTTATCGCCGACAAAAAAATATACGAAAAGGTTAAAAAGGAATTTTCGGACAGAGGGTGCTACTTCTTAAATGAGCATGAAAAAAACCTTGTGCGCAAAACGATTATTATAAACGGCGCGCTTAACGCAAAAATCGTTGGGCAGTCAGCATTTCGGATTGCGGAGCTTTCCGGTGTGAGCGTTCCCGAAAGCACGAAAATCCTTATCGGCGAGGTTGAATCGGTTGACCTCAGTGAGGAATTTGCACACGAAAAGCTCTCCCCCGTGCTTGCAATGTACAAATCAAAGGACTTTGACGACGCACTTGAAAAAGCTGACCGCCTGATTGCGGACGGCGGTTACGGGCACACGTCTTCAATATATATTAATGTAACAACCGGCGAAGAAAAGCTCCGCCGTTTCCGAGAAAGAATGAAAACCTGCCGCATACTGATAAACACACCGTCCTCGCAGGGCGGAATCGGAGATCTTTACAACTTTCGCCTTGCGCCATCGCTCACGCTCGGATGCGGAAGCTGGGGCGGCAACTCCGTTTCGGAGAATGTCGGCGTGAAGCATCTTATCAATATTAAAACAGTTGCGGAAAGAAGGGAGAACATGCTTTGGTTCAGAGCGCCCGAAAAGGTTTATCTCAAAAAAGGCTGCCTGCCCGTTGCTCTTGACGAGCTTAAGACCGTTATGCACAAGAAAAAGGCTTTCATCGTTACCGACAGCTTTCTTTACGAGCACGGTTACACAGATCCGATTACGAAAAAGCTTGATGAGATAGGAATTGAACACACAACGTTTTTTGACGTTGCCCCCGACCCCACCCTCAGCTGCGCAAGAGAGGGCGCAAAGCAGATGCACGCTTTCAAGCCCGACTGCATTATAGCGCTCGGCGGCGGCAGCGCAATGGACGCGGCAAAAATAATGTGGGTGCTTTACGAGCATCCGGATGCGGACTTCCTTGACATGGCAATGCGCTTTTCCGATATAAGAAAGCGCGTATACACCTTCCCAAAAATGGGAGAAAAGGCATATTTCATCGCAGTACCGACATCAGCCGGAACAGGCTCGGAGGTAACTCCGTTCGCCGTTATCACAGATGACGAAACAGGCATTAAGTACCCTCTTGCCGATTATGAGCTTATGCCGAACATGGCAATCGTTGACGCCGATATGCATATGACAGCGCCGCGCGGACTTACCGCCGCTTCGGGAATCGACGCGGTGACTCACGCACTTGAAGCATATGCCTCCATGCTTGCAACGGACTTTACGGACGGGCTGGCATTAAGAGCGCTGAAGGTTATTTTCAAATACCTTCCCGAAGCATACGAAAACGGGCAGACGGACGCACGCGCACGCGAGAAAATGGCGAATGCCGCAACAATGGCAGGCATGGCTTTTGCAAATGCGTTTTTGGGAGTTTGCCATTCCATGGCGCACAAGCTCGGTGCATTTCACCACCTGCCGCACGGTGTGGCAAATGCGCTTATGATTGACGGGGTTCTCCGCTTCAATGCGTCGGAAACACCTGTGAAAATGGGAACGTTTCCGCAGTATGAATATCCGCACACGCTCGAACGCTACGCGGAGGTTGCGGACGCACTCGGCATTAAGGGCAGGAATGATTCCGAGAAGCTTGAAAACCTTATCGCGGCAATTGATGAGCTTAAAGAAAAGGTCGGCATAAAAAAGACAATCCGCGATTATGGCATTGACGAGCAGGATTTCTTAACCAGGCTTGACGAAATGACCGAGCAGGCATTTGACGACCAGTGCACAGGCGCAAATCCGCGCTATCCGCTGATGAGTGAGATAAAGGAAATGTATCTGAACGCATATTACGGAGGTGACCGCAAATGAAACTCGACAAGGTTATTGCAGTGAGAACGGCAAAAACAGTTTACCGCGACGGCGACAAGGCGATAAAGCTATTTAATGAGGATTATTCCAAGGCGAACGTTCTCAACGAGGCTCTCAACCAGGCGCGCGTTGAGGAAACGGGACTGAATATTCCGAAGCTGCACGAAGTTACCAAGCTTGACGGCAAATGGGCTATCGTCATGGATTATATCGAGGGGAAAACTCTTGAGGCGCTCATGGAAGAAAACCCCGGAAAATATGACGAATATCTCGAAAGGCTTGTTGATATTCAGAAAAGCATTCTTGACTGCCGCGTGCCGCTCTTAAACAAGCTTAAGGATAAAATGCAGACGAAAATCGGGCTTACGGAGCTTGACGCGACAACAAGATACGAGCTGCACACGCGGCTTGATTCAATGCCGAAGCACAAAAAGGTTTGCCACGGGGATTTAAACCCAAGCAATATAATAATCACGCCGGACGATAAGGCTTATATTATCGACTGGTCGCATGTGACGCAAGGCAACGGCGCGGCGGATGCAGCCAGAACCTATCTTTTGTTCTGGCTGGACGGAAACATCACCGGTGCGGAAAAATATCTTAACCTGTTCTGTACAAAAACAGATACGGCCAAGCAGTATGTTCAGAAATGGATTCCGATTGTTGCGGCATCGCAGCTGACAAAGGGCAACGAAAAGGAACGCGAATTTCTGCTTAATTGGGTTGATGTTGTTGATTATCAATAAGCATAAAGACGCTCATCATACGGACGCGGTGCGCGGATTTTCCGCGCGCCGACATTCCGTTTTTAAAATAAAAACGTAAAAGGAGTTTATTAAAATGAAAGTAACAATCTGTATCGGAAGCTCATGTCATCTTAAAGGCTCGCGCAATGTCATCGACAGCCTTCAGTCGCTCATCAGCCTTAATAATCTTTCCGACAAGGTCGAGCTGTGCGGCGCGTTCTGCATGAAAAACTGCGTCAACGGAGTAAGCGTTAAAATCGGCGATGAAATTTATTCCGTTAAGCCCGAAACCGTTGAAGAATTTTTTAACAACGAAATTATGAGCAGGCTGGGGTGACAAAGAATGGAGCATTGTTTGCTGACGAAAAAATCCAATTGCAAAAACTGTTACAAATGCATAAGAAACTGTCCCGTAAAATCGCTCAGAATGACGGACGGTCAGGCGCACATTATCCGCAGCGAGTGCATTCTCTGCGGCGAATGTTACACGGTCTGTCCCCAGAATGCAAAGCAGGTTCGCAATGACATTTCCGCCGCAAAGGCGTTTATTTCGGGCGGTCATAAGGTTTATGCGAGCGTTGCGCCGTCCTATGCCGCGATATTCGGCGGCAAAAGCTTTGCGGACGTCAGAAAAGCGCTCATTGCGCTCGGCTTTGCAGATGCCGAGCCTACCGCAATCGGGGCAACCGTTGTGAAGCGCGAATATGAAAAAATAGTGGAAAGTCATGAAAAAAGCATCATTATATCAAGCTGCTGCCACAGCGTGAACCTTCTGATTGAAAAGCATTTTCCGAATGCCGTTTCATACCTTGCAAATGTTGTAACTCCGATGGCGGCACATGCAAAGCTTATCCGTGAGCGTTTCGGCAGCGACAGCCGCGTTGTGTTTATCGGGCCGTGCATATCAAAAAAAGCCGAGGCTGATGCATACCCGGAAAATGCCGATGCTGTGCTGACCTTTGACGAGCTTGAGGATTGGCTTTCGGAAAGCGGAATAACAGTTGAAAGCAGCGAAAGCGATGAAAAGCGCGGACTTGCCGACTTCTTCCCCACATCGGGCGGTATTCTTAAAACAATGAAAAAAGACCCCGAATATACATATCTCACGATAGACGGCGTTCAAAAATGCATTGACACGCTGCGCAACATTGAAACCGGCGGGCTTAAAAACTGTTTCATCGAAATGTCGGCATGCAGCGGCAGCTGCGCCGAAGGACCCGTCATGCGCAAGCACACGCGCAACCCGCTGTTTGACTGCGCTGCAATTCTTAAAAATGTTTCGCACGAGGATTATGAGATTGCATCACCTCCAAGGTCTGCGCTTGAAAGAGCGTTTGAATACACCGGAAATGATGTTTCCATGCCCGGAAGCGCTGCAATAAATGAAATTCTGCATAAAATGGGCAAATCATCCCCGGAAAAGGAGCTTAACTGCGGAAGCTGCGGCTATAACACCTGCCGTGAAAAGGCAGTTGCCGTGCTTTTGGGCAAAGCTGATATTTCTATGTGCCTTCCTTACATAAAAGAAAAGGCGGAGAGCTTTTCCGATAACATTATCAAAAACACGCCGAACGGAATTATGGTGCTTGACGAGCAGCTTAATATCGTTCAGATTAACCGCGCCGCAAAGGGCATACTCAATCTGCCTCCCGAGGCGGACGTTGTGGCAGGACCCGTTGTGCGTGTGCTTGACCCTGCAGACTGCTTAAACGTGCTCGGCAGCGGCAGAAATATCTACGACAACCGCAAATATCTTGCCGAGTATCGCAAGTATATTGACGAAACGATTATTTACGACAAAGAATATCATATTCTCATGATTATGATGAAGGACGTCACCGCAGAGGAGGATATGAAAAAGCTGCGCGACACTCAATGCAAGGCTGCCGTGGAAATAACCGACAAGGTTGTTGAAAAGCAGATGCGCATTGTTCAGGAGATTGCCTCTCTGCTCGGTGAAACAACTGCGGAAACAAAAATAGCACTGACAAAACTTAAGGAGACACTCAGCGATGAATGATTTATGTGTTGAAGCAGCTTATAAAAGCATAATAAAATACGGCGAGCAGCTTTGCGGAGATATGGTACAGATTGTGCGCGATGACGATTCTGTTACACTTGTGCTTGCTGACGGGCTCGGCAGCGGCGTTAAGGCAAATATTCTCTCAACGCTCACAAGCAAAATTATCAGCACCATGATTGCCGAAAAAATGACGGTTGACGACTGCGTTGACACGGTTATAGCAACGCTGCCCGTTTGTAAGGTTCGCGGGGTAGCCTATTCAACCTTCACAATAATTAAAATTATAGCAAACAGATATGCGCAGATAATTCAATATGACAATCCGAGACTTATCCTGCTGCGCGGCGGAAAAAGCTTTGATTACCCCACGGAAACAAGAACCGTTGCCGGCAGGGAGATTGCCGAATCAACCGTCGAAATTGAAGAGGGCGATGTTTTCATTGCCATGAGCGACGGGGCAATATATGCCGGCGTCGGTGAAACGATGAATTTCGGCTGGCAGCTCCCCGATATTATAAAATTCACGGAGGAAAACTATAAGTCCGGCAATTCTGCGCTCACTGTTGCATCGGAAATTGTGGACGCGTGCAACGACCTGTATGTCGGCAAGCCCGGCGACGATACCACCGCCGCCGCAATTCGCATAAGGCGGCGCGCGGTTGTAAATCTTTTGTTCGGTCCTCCGCGTGACCCCGCCGATGCAAACAAAATGCTCACGCTGTTTTTTGCCAAGCAGGGCAAGCACATTGTATCCGGCGGAACAACCTCATCGATAACGGCGGACTTTCTCGGGAAACCGCTGATAGCGTCAATCGACTATCTTGACAACGAAATTCCGCCCACCGCGAAAATCGATGGCGTTGACCTTGTAACAGAGGGTGTTCTTACGATAAACCGCGTGCTTGAATATGTTAAGGATTATGCCGCCGGCGGCGAGCTTCAGTCTGCCTGGCATACGAAGCGCGACGGCGCTTCGCAGATTACGCGCATGCTGCTTGACGATGCAACCGATATTAATTTTTATGTCGGCCGCGCCGTCAACCCGGCGCACCAGAATCCCGGACTGCCGATTGGGTTCAATATCAAGATGCAGCTTGTTGATGAGCTGTCGAAAACGCTCAGAGAACTGGGAAAGACAATTAATGTCAGCTACTTTTAAAATTGATAAAGAGAGGGAAAGCAATGAAGCCCGGAAGAAAGTTCGATACCAAGGTACAGTACACAAAATATAAGGTTCTGCGCGAGGTTGCGCGCGAAGCATGGAACGGAACGCTGCTTCAGAATATTTACGATATTCCGAAAAGAATCGTTCCCGATAACGAGCCGCCGTCGCGCTGCTGCATATACAAGGATCGCGCAATAGTTGCGCAGCGCGTCAAGGCAGCTGTCGGGGGCGACAGCACGAATCCGAACGTGATTCAGGTTATTGAAATTGCCTGCGATGAATGTCCCGTCAGCGGCTATGAAGTCACGGAAACCTGCCGCGGCTGCCTTGCCCACCGCTGCGAGGATGTTTGCAAATTCAACGCGCTGACCTTTGACGAGCACCAGAAAGCGCATATTGACAAATCAAAATGCAAAAACTGCGGCGCATGCTCAAAGGTTTGCCCGTATACTGCGATTATCAACAGGAAACGCCCGTGCGAAAATGCCTGCAAAATAAAAGCCATTCACAGCGGTGAAAATAAAGCGGCGCATATTGACAACGACCGCTGCATTGAGTGCGGCGCGTGCGTTTATCAGTGCCCGTTCGGCGCTGTGGTTGATAAATCCTTTATGCTCAACGTTATCGACATTCTCAAAAAAAGCGAAAACAACACCGCTTACAAGGTTTACGCTGTTGCCGCACCGTCCATTGCCGGTCAGTTCAGCTATGCGCGGCTCGGTCAGATTATAACGGCAATCGAAAAGCTCGGGTTTTATCACACTGTCGAAGCGGCTCTCGGCGCTGATATGGTTGCATATTCCGAAGCAAAGGAGCTTTCCGAATGTGATTCTTTTCTCACAAGCTCCTGCTGCCCAGCGTTTAAAAAGTACATTCAGAATGATTTTCCGCAGCTTGCGGGGCACATA
>CAJJUC010000117.1 GCA_905195005.1 uncultured Eubacteriales bacterium
CTTGAATATCATAGCTTTGACGCATATAACGAAGCGCTGAAGCTTTCTGACATGATTGAACGGTACAAAGAACGAACCGGGTGCTATCCGGAGAGGATATTAGCTGATAAAATTTACAGAAACCGTGAAAATTTATCATATTGTGCAGAGCGAAAAATTCGTCTTTCAGGACCGGCACTCGGCAGACCAAAGAAAGACGAAGTTCGTGATAAAAAGCAAGATTACATTGATGAAGCGGAGCGTGTTGAGGTTGAACGGAAATTCAGCCTTGCAAAACGCAAATGCGGAATAGGACTTATTGTGACAAGATTGAAAGAAACGACTTGCCACTGCCTTGCTATGTCCGTATTACTACTGAACCTACGAAAAATCGGAAAGGTTCTTTTGACAGAAATTTTAATGTTGGTTCAAAACCTGCTCAGAATTTACAGCCTTCCAGAATTGGCAATTATTCAGTAGGCATTACTTATGACCTTAATAATCGTCTGACAAAAAGTATTGAGAAAACAGGTGATGAAACAAAAACAACATCAATGTTTTATGATAAAAACGGTAATCAGGTAAGCAAGGCGGTTATGACGAACAAACCGTTTGGAGAAAATGTAACAGGCGACTATACGGTTTCTCAAAATTCAGATGAAAATATTGCGCTTTACGAATATAACTGCTATAATCAGCTTGTAGGCGTGGATACAAACGGCATTATTTCAAGCTATACCTATGCACCTGACGGAATGAGAGCATCAAAAACAGTTGCTGGAAATACGACAAATTATGTGTATGATAATGCAAATGTTATGATGATGTTAATTTGGCTGCAACTAACAAGCACAGCAAAGGCGATTTGCGTGCTCTTGATGATGGCAGTAAAGTGTTTCAAGGTCATAATAGTCCATATAATGTTGCATATAGAAATTGTTTGGACAAAACATATGCTTCGTTAAGCAAAGGAATATTAGCAAATGGAATGAATGCTGGAACATACATGAAAGATTTGGGGGTTAATGGAGGAATGAGACCTGATAATGCAGCCCCTAAGTTCACGCAACGTTTTTTGAATAGTTCATTTACATATGATGGTGCATATTCTGGAGCATTAAATTATGCAACACTATTTGTTCAAAAAAGTCCTTGGGCTCAGGTTTGGGCAAAAGCAAACTATGCAAATGCTATCGTAGGATGGTAAAAAATAAAAACCAAAGGAAGTGTAGAAATTGAAATTATTAATGCTTGTGTTTATACCAATTCTTATTCATATAATATGCTTGCTGTTAGGATTGTGGATTAAACCTGGAGATTTGAGTATGATAGAATTTGTATTTGATACTATAATAGTACCGATTTACCTAATTGTGATTAATTACAAGTTGGTAACAAAAGTTGCGTTACCCAAGATAGTAGGATACCTAATTTTTATGATGGTTGTTATTTTGGCTGGACATGGAATTCATTATTTAAATTGGGGGATTTCCACGGGATATCTTACAACCCCTGACAGTGCAACGGTGCATTTATTTCAAATAACCGTTTTAATATCCTTAGTTATTCTAATCATAGGATGGATTGCTGTGTTTGTAATTAAAAACAAAAGCATGTAAAACGATATTATATTTCTAAAATCGAAACGGGAAACAGAAAACCGTCAATAGAGTTTTATATTGATGTTTCCAATATTTTGGGCGTTTCCCTGGACTATTTGTTTTATGACGCCATTAATATAAAAAAGAATATATACATAGACAGTATGATTGTTAAAATGTCGTATATGAGCGAGGGACAGCAAAGTCATTTGCTGAAAATTGCCGACACTTTTTCTCCGGACAGAAAAGAGGGCAGCGATAAATGAAAGATATGAACAATTTGTGCTGACACAGTTAAATATTTAATATTACATAAAAGGCAATAGAACCTTCCGTTACAAGGGGGATTCTGTTGCCTTTTTTGCGTAACGGAATAATCCGGATTGATTCAATAAGGAGCTTTAGCTCCGTCATTCAACGTTTCGGTGGTGGATTGTACCATCACCGAAAAAAGTAAGGTGGAATCCGCCGCCTATAGAGGCGGGGGACATCTTACGTTTAGTTATATTTTGTCAAGCCTTTATCAATTCGGATTATTTTTTTGCGAAACTTACTGTCGTAAAACAGTGATAAATAAATTTATAAAACGAAAAAACTGAAAATTTGAGAACGCTTCGGTTATTTTGTCGCAATAATCCTGCCTTTAAGATGCACGGTTTGACAAATAACGCTGTCAGATTATTGTAAAATAACAATATAAACAGAAAATAATGTTATTTTATATACCAACAGAAGGTGAAAGAATGAATGTCATTGTATTTTGTATTAAAAAGATAAATATTTCGAAAAACAGTCGTTTTGGTTGGTATGCTGCGATGACAAATTGAAAGTAAATACACATTGCATCGCATTTGCTTGAGGCGTTGCAGCATAATGATACTTGCACAATGGGGTGTTCTGCGCGGATGCGGGGAAGTGGCTGAGGTGTTTGCTTAATGCGGCATTTCGGGCATTATGTCGGTTGCTGAACCGGTAAAGGACAGCATTAAAAATTATATTTTTAATAGTTGATATATTCTGATTTAATAAATTTGTAATAGTGTACTTGCTGTATTTCATAAGATATACTGCTAAAAGGAGACTTTATTATGAATAACAACATCGCTTATAACATCACCGACGTCGATAAAATATTATTAGATAAAATGAATTTTAATGTAATAAACTTAAAACCTAAGTACAGCCATGATAATACCGAAACAACAAAATCAGAAATTGAAACAAAGCTGTTTGACATTTTTAACAAATACGCGAGCGGGCATTGAAAACAATGATTCAGTGTGTTATCATATGAGCGCGGGCGTTTCATATCATAACATCGTTATGGAGGCACACGATGTTTGACGCTATATATACAAGACAATCCGTTGACAAAATGGATAGTATTTCAATTGAAAGTCAGCTTGAATATTGCAAATATGAAACAAGAGGAAATCCGTATAAATCTTATTCGGATAAAGGCTATAGTGGGAAAAATACCAACAGACCTGCTTTTGAAGAAATGCTTGAGGATATAAAACAAGGAAAAATTTCAAGAGTTATTGTCTATAAGTTAGACCGTATAAGCCGTTCTATATTGGACTTTGCGAATATGATGGAGGTATTTTCCGAACATAATGTGGAATTTGTTTCATCAACCGAACGTTTTGACACATCCACACCTATTGGACGTGCAATGTTGAACATTTGCATTGTGTTTGCACAGCTTGAGCGGGAAACTATTCAAAAACGTGTTGCCGATGCATATTATTCAAGAAGCAAGCGCGGATTTTATATGGGTGGACGTATTCCTTACGGTTTTAAAAAAACTAAAACAGAGATAGACGGAATAAGTACATCAATGTATGTTCCCGTTCCTGAAGAAGCAGAACAGATAAAAATGATGTATTTGATGTATGCAAATGAAGCTAATTCTCTGGGCGATATTATCACATATTTTAATAATAACGGAATTAAGCATTTAAGAGGCGGAAAATGGAGTGCGGGACGCATAAGTGATATGTTACGAAATCCAATTTACGTGATGGCAGATGCGGACATTTACGATTTCTTTAAGAGTCAAGGCGCTGATGTAATAAATCCTGTTTCCGATTATACGGGATATAACGCTTGTTATTTATATCGGGGTACTGTATCAAAGACACGCAAACAACTTGATTTAACCGACAAGGAAATTGTACTCGCTCCGCATCAGGGGATTGTTTCGTCCAAAGATTGGATAAAGTGCAGAATACGTTGTCTTAACAACAGACAGTCCGCAAAAACCTGTAAGGCTACTACATCTTGGTTGGTCGGCAAGGTTAAATGCGGAAAATGCGGTTATGGTTTGACTATTGTTAAAGCCAATACAAAATGGCACAGATATTTTGTTTGCGCAACTGCTCTTTCCACAAAAAAAGCAAATTGTAAAGGGACAGGCGGTACAATTTATGCTGATGTGTTAGAGGAGTATATGTTAAATGCAATAAGGAATAAGCTGTCGGAATTTAGGACGCTTTCGAAGAAAAAGGAAAAGGAGGTTACCCCCAAGATTAATCAAAACAAAATCAGAATGTCGGAAATTGAGAAAGAGGTAAATGATTTGCTTTCAAAAGTAGTCGGCGCTAATGCTGTTTTAATGCAATACATAAATGAGCGTGTTGAAAATTTAGATGTAGCGAGAAAAAAATTACAGGAAGAAAACATATCATTAACTTGTAATCAAGATAAACAAAACTTTAATACTATTTCTTCGCATGTTCAAGAGTGGGATAATATTAGTTTTGAAGATAAACAATCAGTTGTTAACGCTCTGATAAAAATAATTAAGATTGCTGATGGAAAGATAGAAATTTTGTGGAATATCTGAAAAATCCGCTTATTTTTTTAAAATAATTTTACTTGATACTTTCCGTTTCGGTGAAGCGCTTCGGTCAGTGCAGGACATGAGCGACAGAAAGTATTATTAATCTGCGGAAACAAAATAATAATTTTTTATGAAAACAGGGCATGTTGAAAATTCCGTCGGACGGAGGTTCGTGCGGAAATGCTTCAATATGCCTTGTTTGTTTTTCGGTATTCATTTAGCGCTAAAAGGCAAAAAACAAGTTGCAATCATATTGCGGCTGTGCTATAATATGTATGCTTGTCTGGAGGGTGAGGAATGATTCGAACCAAAGCTGATTTAATTAAATATCTTGATGAGGATATGAAACCGGTTAAACTGCGCAGAAAACCGCGCCTGTTCGGAGATGAATGTTATAAATATATGATTACTCTGCGCAGGCTTGAGTACAGAATGAATAAGCCGAACCGAAATATAATTGACCGCGTTTTATATTACTTCTTTAAACTGATTCATCACAGGCAGTCGGTTAACTGGGGAGTTCAGATTCCGCCGAATGTGTTTGCATCAGGGCTCACGCTGTTTCATGTCGGCACAATTACGGTGAATGACACCGCGAGGGTCGGAACGGGCTGCCATCTGTATAATTGCGTGAATATTGCGCAGAATTGTAAGATCGGCAACAATGTTTACATAGCTCCGGGCGTTAAAATCCTGCCCGATGCGGAAATTGCCGACAATATCAGAATCGGTGCAAATGCCGTTGTAACAAAGTCGTTTCTTGAACCGGGGATAACAATTGCCGGTGTTCCTGCGGTGAAAATTTCGGATAAAGGGAATATGTGATTGGGAAATTGCGGAAAATAACACCGGAAGAGGTGCTTAAATGTATTACGAAGAGCTGCGCAACTCAATAAAAAACGGAAAACCGGCGCCGCTTTATATTTTTGAAGGTCCGGAGGATTACCTTATTGAGTTTTCTATTGCAGAGCTTAAGAAGAAGCTGATTGATCCGTCAACGGAGATGATGAACTATAAAAGCTATGAATTTATTCCGCCCGTCGGCGAAGCGGGAGATTTTCTTGAAACGCTCCCGATGATGAGCGAAAGAAAAATGGTTGTGTTCAGAAAATGCGGATTATTTGCCGGTAATATCAAAAATAAAGCGCAGTGGGAAAAGGTTTTATCCACGATTGCGGAGTATAACTGTGTTATCATATGGGAAGAGCAGGTCGAACGCGGCAAAAAGCCGTCATCGGTGCGAAAGGCTGCGGAAGCAAACGGCGTTGTTGTTCAGTTTCCGCTCAGAACCGAGCCGAAGCTGCGCGCATGGGTGACGAAAATTGCGGCTGCGGCAGGAAAAATAATCGACCCGGAGGACGCAGCTTATCTCATTGCGACGCTTGAGCGGAAAATGCGCGTTATAAGAACCGAGCTTGACAAAACGATTGCTTATTGCGAGGGAACAAAAATAACGCGTGCAGATATTGACGCTGTTATAGTAAAACCCTCGGAGCAAAGCGTGTTTGACCTTATCGATGCGATTTTTAACGGACGGCGCGAGCAGTGCTACAGCCTTTTGTATGAGCTGCGCCAAAACAGGCAGGAACCTGTAAGTATTTTGTCACTCTTGTCGGGGCAGATTATTAATATATACAGAGCGAGGCTTTACATTGCCGACGGTTTTACATCGGCGCAGGCAGCGCAAAAGCTCGGCGGAGGGTACGGAAATGAAAAGTGTGCGCGGAAGGCGGAAAAAATCAAGGCGGGGAACCTTGAGCTTTTGATAAATCTGTGCTTTGAATGTGATAAACGCGTTAAACAGGGGCTTGTTGACCCGTGGGCGGCGCTTGAAATTATAATAGCCGAATATCGTTTTTATTAATGAAAGGAAGTTATATCATGAAATACGAGCTTGAAAACGGTTGGAATGTTAATGTTGATAAACAGGCGGTTTTTGATTTCTGTGAGGGCTATAAAAAGTTTCTCAACAATTCGAAAACGGAGCGCGAAAGTGTTATATCGGCAGTGAAGCTTGCCGAAAAGCGTGGTTTTGCGCCGCTTTCGTCCTTTTCGTCACTGAAGCCGGGAGATAAGGTTTATTCCATAAATAAGGAAAAAGAAATGCTGCTTGCGATTATAGGAACGGAACCGATTGAGAACGGAGTGCACATTGTCGGATCACATATCGATGCGCCGCGCCTTGACTTAAAGCCGAATCCTTTGTACGAGGACAGTGAAATGGCGTTCTTTAAAACACATTATTACGGCGGAATCAAAAAATATCAGTGGACGGCTGTTCCGATGGCAATTCACGGCGTTGTGGTTAAGGAATCGGGAGAGCGCGTTGATATTAAAGTCGGCGATGAGGGCGACGACGTGACCTTTGTTATAACGGATTTGCTGCCGCACCTTGCCGGAGACCAGATGAAAAAGTCGGCGTCCGAGGTTATCGACGGTGAAAATCTTAATCTGCTGATAGGCTCGATGCCGTCGGAAGATAAGGAGGAAAAGGAGCGCGTTAAGGCAAATATTCTGGCAATCCTCAATGAAAAGTACGGGATTTGCGAGGAAGACTTTTTAAGCGCCGAGCTTGAGATTGTGCCCGCGGCAAATGCAAAGGATCTCGGGTTTGACAGAAGCCTTATCGGTTCATATGCGCATGATGACCGTGTGTGCAGCTATCCGAATCTTATGGCGCTGCTTGACACGGAGGAGTGCCGCAGAACCGCGGTTTGCCTGCTGACGGATAAGGAAGAAGTCGGCAGCATGGGCAATACGGGCGCTAAAAGTAA
>CAJJUC010000118.1 GCA_905195005.1 uncultured Eubacteriales bacterium
TATTATTATAAAATAGAAATGTAAACACGGAGGGAAATAGCATGAAAGGAATAATTCTTGCCGGAGGGCGCGGAACGCGCCTTTATCCGATGACAAAGGTAACTTCAAAGCAGCTTTTGCCCATTTTTGACAAGCCGATGATTTACTACCCCCTGTCATCGCTTCTGCTTGCGGGGATCCGGGAGATTCTCATTATTTCAACGCCGGAGGATACGCCGGTATATGAAGAGCTTCTCGGAAACGGCGACCGGTTCGGGGTTAAAATTGAATATAAGGTTCAGCCGGAGCCTAAAGGATTGGCGCAGGCGTTTATCCTCGGGGAGGAGTTTATCGGGAAAGATAATGTGTGCCTTATTCTTGGCGACAATATTTTTTACGGTAAGGATTTTACTCACATTCTTAACACTGCACAGGAGCGCCTTGACGGAGCGGTGATTTTCGGTTATCCGGTAAAAAATCCGAAAGCGTTCGGCGTTGTTGAATTTGACGCCGCAGGCAAGGTTGTTTCGATTGAGGAAAAACCGGAGAATCCGAAGTCCGGTTATGCAGTGCCGGGACTTTACTTTTACAACAATGCCGTGATCGAAATTGCGAAGAACGTTAAGCCGTCCGCCCGCGGAGAGGTTGAAATAACCGCCGTGAATAACGAATATTTAAAACGCGGCAAGCTTGATGTTCAGCTCATGCCGCGCGGAATGGCATGGCTTGACACGGGAACGCCCGGCGGAATGCTTAAGGCGAGCGAATTTGTTCAGACAGTTCAGGAAATGCAGGGCTTTTATATTTCATGCCCGGAGGAAATTGCGTGGCGGCGCAGATTTATAAATGATGAAAAGCTGATTGAGCTTGGCGAAGAGCTTAAAATGACTGACTACGGGCAGTATCTTATGTCGCTGCCGGACGAAATCAAATAAAATTCAGCGGAGGAAAACAATATGAATATTCTTGTAACGGGCGGCGCAGGCTTTATCGGCGGAAATTTCGTTCATTATATGGTTGGGAAATATCCCGATTATCGCATTATCGTGCTTGATAAGCTTACATATGCCGGTAATTTGGAAACGCTGGAGCCTGTAAGGGATAAAATCGATTTTGTTAAGGAGGACATTGCCGACAGAGCGGCAGTTTACTCGGTTTTTGAAAAATACAAGCCGGAAGTTGTTGTTAATTTTGCGGCTGAATCGCATGTTGACCGCTCGATAGAAAATCCTGAGGTATTCCTGCAAACAAACATTATGGGAACGCAGGTTCTCATGGACGCATGCCGCAAATATGGGATTAAACGTTATCATCAGGTGTCAACCGATGAGGTTTACGGCGATTTGCCGCTTGACCGCCCTGATTTGTTTTTTACGGAGAAAACCCCGATTCACACCTCCAGCCCATACAGCGCAAGCAAGGCGAGTGCGGATCTGCTTGTTATGGCATATCACAGGACATACGGGCTGCCCGTAACCGTGTCGCGCTGCTCGAATAATTACGGACCGTATCACTTCCCCGAGAAGCTTATTCCGCTTATGATTGCAAATGCGCTTGCCGATAAGCCGCTTCCGGTTTACGGAGAGGGGCTTAACGTGCGCGACTGGCTCTATGTTGAGGATCACTGCAAGGCAATCGACCTTATCATACATAAAGGCAGAGTCGGAGAGGTGTATAATATCGGCGGACACAACGAGAAGACGAATATTGAAATTGTCAGAACAATTCTGCATATTCTCGGAAAGCCGGAAAGCCTTATAACATATGTTTCCGATCGCAAGGGGCACGATTTACGCTATGCAATCGACCCGGCGAAGATTCACAGCGAGCTCGGGTGGCTGCCCGAAACGATGTTTGACGACGGTATCGTGAAGACGGTTCACTGGTATCTCGAGAATAAACAGTGGTGGCAGCGCATAATCAGCGGAGAATATAAGGAATACTATAAAAAAATGTACGAAAACAGGGAATAGTTCGGAGGAATGCAGATGAAAAGAAATATACGCGGACTTGATTATATTCGCGGAATAAGCGCAATTTTTATCATGCTTTATCATTATACAACGCGTTATATGGATGCTGAAGCCTCGCACAAAGGGCTTTGGTGGGGGTGCTGGGCTGTTGCGGCATTTTTTATGCTGAGCGGTTTTCTGACTGATATAACGGTGAATGAAAATACATCTGCGGCAACGTTTATGAAGAAGCGCGTTATAAGACTCTATCCCGTGTATTGGGTCGGAATTGCCGCAACAAGTGTGGTGACGCTTTGTTACAGCAGAGAAAGTTTTATCGGCATTAAAGATACGCTGATAAACTGCACCATGTTTCAGGGATTTCTGAAGGGAATCCGAAATGTTGACGGAGCATATTGGACGCTTCGGTATGAGCTTATGTTTTATATCATAATTGCGCTGTTGCTTTTCATCGGGCTGTATAAATACATATATAAACTGTCGTTTTGTTATTTAATTGTAATTGCAACGCTGGATTTTGTGAACGCTTCGCGAATAATACCGATTCCTCATGTTATAAATTCAGTGTTTGATATTATACTTATCAGCAGTCAGGCTCATCTTTTTCTGCTCGGAATGTCGATTGCCGCAGTTGTAAGAAACAGGAATAACGTGCTTCCGTATATAAATATTTTATTATGCCTTTTTCTGAACTTTGAAAGAAGAGGCGCAGCTAATGAACTGTTTGTGCTTGTTGTTGCTGCGTTAATATTTGCTGCGGCTGATAATGAATTTGAATTTAAGTACGACAGAACGCTTGTAACGCTTGCATCTGTTTCCTATCCGTTGTATCTGATGCACCAGAACATCGGCTTTGTGATAATTGATCAGCTTCGCGGAACGGTGGGTTATCCTGCCGGAGTTTTCGCGGCGTCGGTGACAATGGTGGCGGCAGCATGGCTTGTGCATACCTATATCGAAATTCCGGTAACCGGATTTTTAAAGAAAAAACTCATGAAGAGCGGAAAGAAAGCCGGTGAAGCAGTATGACGCAGGAATTTCGCGATATGCTTTATCTGATCGGCGCTGAGGTCAGCGGCAAGGAGTATAATCCCGATCACAAGCTTAATATTGAAGGCATTTTGCGCGCAGCTGCCGTGCAGGGTGTTCGCACACTCGTTTTTCCGCAGCTTGAAAAGCTTTGCCACGATGAGTGTGCAAAATACACTGCGGCATTCTGGGGCGAGGTCGGCAGCGGAATAAGGCGCAACGCGTTTCAGCTGAAAATGCTTTCCGAGCTGAAGAAGAACGGAATCCGCGTATGCCTGATAAAGGGGATTGCCGCAGCTTCGGCATATCCGCACCCGGAGTACAGAATTTCGAGCGATACCGATATTCTGATTGATGAGAAAGACGAGGCTGCCGTTTTGAATTTTCTTGAGGAAAACGGTTACAGCATTGAGCCGCGGCGGAGCGAAAAAGATCATCACACAAAGGCGCGTCATCCGATCGGCGGACTTTTGGAGGTGCATGTGCAGCTTTACAGTATTCCAACGCAAAAAATGATATTAAGCGGAATGAAGCTTTACGGCGAGGAATACAGAATTGAGAACTTTGACGGGTACGAGGTTTATACGCTTGGAACGAATGATTCACTGATGTACCTCACGGCGCATTATATTAAGCACCTTGTTGACGAGGGCGGCGGAATCCGCCAGATGCTTGATTTGCTGCTGTATATGAAAAAGTATGAAAGTGAAATTGATTTTGAAAAATACAATTCTGTTTTGCAAACGCTTGGATATGAAAAGCTGATTGATGTTGTGAAGACTGCCGGAGCACTTTATTGGGGATTTGATTTTTCGAAAGAGAATGAGGAGCTTTGCGAAAAGCTGCTTACCGATAGTGAGGAATACGGGCTGTTCGGGCATAATTCAAGCGGAAAAAACGGATTTTTCTCGGTTTACTGCGAACGCAGAGGAGGAAAGATGAAAAACGAAGCGGTGCAGTTCTTCGGCGGTGAGCAAAGCCGCATGAGGCGTCTTTTCCCCGATGCACACGGAATGGTGGAGCGAGGATATAAGCACGCGGATAATAAATTGCTGTATCCGTTTTGCTGCATACACAGACTGCTTGATAAATCGTTTGAAATGATTTTCGGAAAGAAAAAAAGAGAAAATCCGCAGCTTGAAAAGCGGCTTGATATGATGAAAGAGCTTGGAATGATAAAATAAAAGGAAGATAGAAAATGGGAAAAGAAGTTTTTACGGCGTTTTGCCCGTACAGGGTTTGTCCGCTCGGCGCGCATATTGACCACCAGCACGGGATTGTGACGGGGTTTGCGCTGGATAAGGGGATTACGGTTACATATTCGCTGCGCGATGACGGCGAGTGCCGCGTTGAAAGTGAAAACATGGATGGGAAAAAGCATTTCTCCGTCAGCCATGTTCCGCACCGGGTCGGCGATTGGGCGGATCATCTGCGCGGAACGGTGCAGATATTAAAGCGCGACTTTGATATAACGCGGGGGATTGACGCGCATATCCGCGGCGCACTTCCGATAGGCGGACTCTCCTCCTCCGCGGCGGTGATAATTGCATTTATGTCAGCAATTTGCAGAGCAAACGGGATTAAGCTGTCGGATAAAGAGATTATCACGTATGCGATGGACGTTGAAAATAAATACGTGGGCGTAAGCTGCGGCAAGCTTGACCAAAGCACCGAGGTTTACGCGAAAGCGGAGCAGCTGATGTATCTCGATACGAAAACAGATGAGCGCCGTCTGATAAAGGCGCCCGCTTCCATGCCGAAATATGAAATCGGAATATTTTTTTCGGGCGTTCCGCGCAGTCTTGCCGGAACAGCATTTAACATGCGTGTTGACGAATGTAAGGCGGCGGCATATGCGCTTATGGCGTTTGAGGGAATGGAATATCACAAATTTGCGGACGCGCGTTTGCGCGATGTACCTTTTGAAGCTTTTGAAAAGCATAAGCACAGGCTTCCCGATGCGTGGAGAAAGCGTGCGGAGCATTTTTACGGCGAGAACGAGCGCGTCAGGCGCGGAGCGGAGCTTTGGGAAAAAGGCGATCTGACGGGCTTCGGAAAGCTTATAGAGCAGTCGGGGCGAAGCTCTGTATACAACTATGAAACCGGATCGCCGGAGCTGAAAAAAATCAGTGAAATAATGTGCGAATGCGACGGTATTTACGGCGGCAGATTTTCGGGCGCCGGCTTTAAGGGCTGCTGCATGGCGCTTGTAGATCCGTCATATGAAGAAGAAATTGCAAGGAAAATTACCGATGAATATTTAAATGAATTTCCGAAGCTTAGGGACAGCTTTGAGATTCACTTTTGCAAGACTGCGGACGGAGTTGATTTTTAATGAAATGCATTATACTTGCCGCCGGATATGCTACGCGCCTTTATCCGCTGACGGAGAATTTTCCCAAGCCGCTTTTGGAGGTTTGCGGAAAAACAATTCTTGACAGGCTGATTGACGATATTTCATCGTCCGGAGATGTGGACGAGTTTGTCACGGTGACAAATCATAAATTCGCACCGCACTTTGAACGCTGGGCAGAGGGGCGAAATAATATAACCGTTGCCGACGACGGCACAACGTCAAACGAAAACCGCCTCGGCGCTGTGCGTGACATTTGGTTTGCCGCGGAAAAATGCGGCATAAACGATGACTGCATGGTGATTGCAGGGGATAACGTTCTTGATTTTTCACTGACGCGGTTTATAAATTATTTCAAGCAGAAAAAACACTCGTGCGTTATGCGGTATTACGAGCCTGACACAGAGCGGATAAAAAAGGGAGGCTGCCTGGTGTTGGGAGAGGATGACGCGGTTTCGGAAATGCAGGAAAAATCGCCGAATCCCAAATCGCATTGGTGCTGCCCTCCGTTTTATATCTACACAGCGAAGGATTTAAAACGCATTCCCGAAGCGCTTGCTAACGGTGCAGGTTTTGATGCGCCGGGCAGTTTTGTTTCGTGGCTTTGCCGCAAGGCAGAGATGTATGCAATGGAAATGCCCGGCAGCAGATATGACATAGGCGACATCAAAAGCTATGAAAATGTGCAAAAAACATATAAGGGGATTGTGAAATGAAGAATATTCTCGTAACGGGCGCGGCAGGCTTTATCGGCGCGTTTCTCGCCAAAAGGCTTTTGGAGCGCGGAGATAATGTTGTCGGAGCGGACAATGTGAACGATTATTATGACGTACGCATTAAGCGGGCGCGCCTTGAAATGCTTTCAAAGTACGATAACTTCACATTCAAAGAAATAAACATTGCCGATAAGACGGCGGTCGATGAAATATTTGAAGAGTATCGTCCCGAAATCGTTGTCAATCTTGCGGCGCAGGCAGGTGTTCGCTACAGCATTGAAAATCCGCAGGTTTACATTGAATCGAATATAATCGGATTTTTTAACATTCTGGAGGCATGCCGCCGATATCCCGTGGAGCATCTTGTGTATGCTTCCTCAAGCTCGGTTTACGGTGCGAACAAAAAAGTGCCTTTTTCAACGGAGGATAAGGTTGATAACCCGGTAAGCCTGTATGCGGCTACAAAAAAATCGAATGAGCTTATGGCACATTGCTACAGCAAGCTTTATAATATCCCGTCAACGGGACTGCGCTTTTTCACGGTTTACGGTCCGATGGGGCGCCCCGATATGGCATATTTCGGCTTTACGGATAAGCTGCGCCGCGGCGAAACGATAAAGATATTTAACTACGGAAACTGTAAGCGTGATTTCACGTATGTTGACGATATTGTTGAGGGTGTTATGCGCGTTATGGCAAAACCGCCGGAAAAGAAAAACGGGGAGGACGGCTTGCCGCTTCCGCCGTACGCAGTGTATAACATCGGGAACAGCAATCCGGAAAATCTTCTGGAATTTGTGGATATTCTCCGGCAGGAGCTTATCCGCGCAGGAGTGCTCCCGAGCGATTACGACTTTGAGGCGCACAAGGAACTTGTGCCGATGCAGCCGGGCGATGTTCCCGTGACATACGCCGACACAAGCGCACTTGAACGCGACTTCGGCTACAAGCCGTCAACAACGCTTCGCGAGGGGCTTCGGAGCTTTGCGGAGTGGTATGCCGAGTTTTACAAGTAAAATTAACAATGGAGGATGACTTAACGCGAAAGAACTAAAAACAGCGGAAAAAGAAAAATTCCATAACAAATAAACCTTGCAATAAAGAAAATTTTGCAAGGCAGAAACAAAATTGCAGTTATTAAGAG